>SCTM01000033.1 GCA_004297485.1 Rhodospirillaceae bacterium | reverse complement strand
GAGACCGGCACGGAAAGACTGGGGATAACGGTTGCGGGGATATTCCGCAGAAACAGAAAGATCACGAGCACCACCAGCACGACGGCGAGCACAAGCTCGAACTCCACGTCGTTTACCGAGGTGCGGATAGTCACGGTGCGATCGGTTAACAGCGCCACGTCGATCGATGCGGGCAGAGAGGCCTGTAATTGAGGCAACAGTGCCTTGACGCGGTTGACGACCTCAATCACGTTCGCGCCCGGCTGGCGTTGGATGCTGACGATCAGCGCCGGGCTGGTACCGACCCAAGCACCGAGTTTGTTGTTCTCCGCACTATCGATGACGTCAGCCACGTCGGAAAGCCGGACCGCAGCCCCGTTCCGATAGGCAACGACGAGGTTTTCATATTCCAAAGCGCTCTTGAGCTGATCGTTGGCATTGATGGTATAGGCGCGGCTGGGGCCATCGAAATTACCCTTCGGCGTATTCACGTTGGCATTGCTCACCGTGGCGCGCATATCGTCGATATTGAGGCCATAAGCGGCGAGCGCGCGAGGGTTCGCCCGCACCCGCACAGCGGGCCGCTGACCACCACTGAGGCTTACGAGCCCGACGCCCGCAAGCTGGGAGAGCTTTTGAACCAGGCGCGTGTCCACCAGGTTTTGCACGTCCGTCAGCGCCATGGTCTTCGACGTGACGGCGAGAGTGAGAATGGGCGCGTCGGCCGGATTGACCTTGGCGTAAATCGGGGGCGCTGGGAGATCCGCCGGCAACAGATTGCTGGCGGCGTTGATTGCGGCCTGGACCTCCTGTTCGGCGACGTCAAGCGTGATATCGAGACCAAACTGCAACGTGATCACGGATGCACCGGCGGAACTCGACGAGGACATCTGCGCAAGGCTGGGCATTTCACCCAGCTGGCGCTCCAAGGGGGCTGTGACCGACGACGTCATCACCTCCGGACTGGCGCCAGGCAGAAACGTCTGCACTTGAATCGTCGGATAATCGACCTCCGGCAAGGCCGACAACGGTAAGAGGCGGAATGCGACCGCACCGACCAGCATGATGGCAATCATCAGCAGGGACGTGGCGACCGGCCTTTCGATGAATGGCCGCGAGGGATTCACCGTCAACGCTCCGCGCGCTTGTGGTATCTAATCATGTCAGTTCGGATCATGGATGTCCGCCGGGTGCATCCGAACCATCCTTCGAAGGATGGAAACGATGCGGATGGTCTCCCGGTGTGTCGTGAGACTTCATTTTCTCGGCGTCGCCCTTGAAATCACCGCGCCCCTGATCCGCACTCGACACAATAACCGCCGCGCCGTCTTTCAGGCGATCGCCACCGTCAGTGACGACGACGTCTCCCGGCATAAGCCCGGATTCGATCACAACACGCTCGCCCGATGACGCACCCATTTTAACCGGCCTGACCGAGACGACATCTCCGCTGTCGCCGCTGTCCCCGCTGCCGTTACTGTGGCTCAGGAGTTTGTTTTTGAGACGACCAATGATGCCGGCGTTTTTGCTGTCGTTATCGCCTTTCGCATCAGCTACATCTTTAGCGGCTTTTGCGCTGTTGACGACGTAGACGAATGCGCCAGGCGCGCCGCGCTGGATCGCCGAGGCAGGCACAATCGTCGCATCGCGTATGGTGTCCACCAGAAGCGAAATATTGACGAATTGATTTGGAAACAACATCTCGTCGTCGTTGGAAAACCTGGCCTTTAGCTTGACAGTGCCGGTCGTCGTGTCGATCTGATTGTCGATCGACGAGACACTCCCGGTCCCAAGCACGGTCTTCATGCCGCGATCGTAAGCCGTCACCGGCAGGTCCGCGTTGTGGCGCAACCGCTGCAGGATTTGCGGCAGATTGTCTTCGGGGACGGTGAATATGACCGTGATCGGTCGCATTTGGGTGATCACGGCAATGCCCGTGGCCTCGCCGACCGAGATGTAGTTTCCTGAGTCAACCAGCCTGAGGCCAACCCGCCCGGTCAGAGGCGCCTTAATGTAGCAATAGCTGAGGTTGAGCTGTGCGGTATCGACTTGCGCCTGATCAGTCTGAACAGTACCGCGATACTGGAGAACCAGCGCCTCCTGGGTGTCGAGTTGTTGTTTGGCGATCGAATCCTGTTCGAGCAGGGTCTTGTATCGGGATTGATCGAGTTCCGCATTCTTGAGCAGCGCCTGATCTCGTTGGAGTTGGCCCTCCATCTGCTCTAAGGCATGCTGATAGGGCCTTGGGTCCACCAACGCCAGAAGGTCGCCTTTCTGGACCATCTGGCCCTCCTGAAAGGGAACCTCCGTCAGCAAGCCCGCGATTTGACTGCGTACGGTAATCGTAGCCAAGGGAACGACCGTGCCGAGCGCATTCACGGCGACCGGCATGTCGCCTTTTTCGGCAACTGCGGTAGCTATAGGCATCGGACCGTTTACGGCGAAGCGTCCGGCGCCATGCAGCTGCTGCCCTTGCGGCGGCGGCCTGAAGGCCAGGGTCAACAGCGCGAGAACAGCGACGGCAGGCACAACCCGGATGAACCGGCGGCGAAATAGCGGACTCTGGGCACGCCAGAGGCTCGTGGAGGTTTGGATTGCCCGCGACACAACGGAGGGGCGGGATGACTCTTGATTCATTGAAAACTCAGACACCGGATATGGAAGACGAGCGTTCTGGGTGCGCCCTGTGCCATCGCGCCTCGGGCCCGGGAACCTATCATGCCGTAAGGGGGGATGGGCGCGCCTGTTTATAAGGTTCTACGGGGGAGCCTGTAACGCCGGAATGTCCTAAAGTTTGAGAAATTGTAACATTCGGTAAGGGGTTGGCCGAATTAAAGCTACTTAAGGCTCCGGCCCCCGAATTTTACGACGTCCATGCGAATGCGTTCATTGAGTCGAATGAACACAAAAACTTCACTATAAGTCCGTCCCACACAGGCTGCGGCCGATTGATGGATCGACGCGCCGGCCGAACATCCTAAACGGTCCAGACCCAGATTGCCCAGGTAAACGCGACTTCCGCCCATGCTGCGATTAACCGAACTCAAGCTACCGCTCGATCATCCGGAGAGCGCCCTTAAAGCCGCAATTCTCAAGCGGCTTAAGGTCCGTGCCGATGCCGTGACCGGATACTCCATCTTCCGTCGCAGCTTCGACGCCCGCCGCCCTTCCGAGATCGCCCTTATTTACAGCGTCGATGTGGACGTGAAAGACGAAGAGGCGTTGCTCAAGAGCCTCCGGCACGACCGCCGCATCGGGCCAGCACCTAGCACCGCATATCGCTTCGTCGGTCAGGCGCCGTCAGATCTGCGCCACCGCCCCGTCGTGATCGGAACCGGGCCATGCGGCATGTTCGCGGGCCTGATCCTCGCACAGATGGGATTCCGGCCGCTCATTCTCGACCGCGGCAAGATCGTGCGGGAACGTACGGTCGACACTTTCGCATTGTGGCGCAAGCGCATCCTCAATCCGGAATCCAACGTGCAATTCGGCGAAGGCGGTGCCGGCACATTTTCCGACGGTAAACTGCATAGCCAGATCAAAGACCCGAACCACTACGGCCGTAAGGTATTGACCGAATTCGTCAAGGCCGGCGCGCCGCCTGAAATCCTGTACGTCAGCAAGCCCCATATCGGCACGTTCCGCCTCGTCAGCATGGTAGAGAGCATACGCGCCAGCATTGAATCCCTGGGCGGGGAAATTCGCTTTCGCAGCAAGGTCGTCGATATCGATGTGGACGGCGACGGCTCCGATCGACAAGTGCGCGGCGCCATACTGGAAAACGGCGAGAGAATCGCCGCCGACCACGTTGTGCTGGCGATCGGTCATAGTGCGCGCGATACATTTCAGATGCTCTACGACCGCGACGTTGCCATTGAAGCCAAACCCTTCTCCATCGGCTTTCGCATCGAGCACCCCCAATCCCTGATCGACCGATGCCGGTTCGGGAAAAATGCCGGGCACCCGATCCTGGGTGCCGCCGACTATAAGCTGGTGCATCACGCCAGCAACGGCCGGTCGGTCTACAGCTTCTGTATGTGCCCTGGCGGTACCGTCGTCGCGGCCACGTCGGAAGTGGGCCATGTGGTCACCAACGGCATGAGCCAGTATTCGCGCGCCGAGCGTAATGCCAACAGCGGCATCGTCGTCGGGATCACGCCCGCAGATTATCCCGGCCATCCCCTCGCCGGCATCGACCTTCAGCACCAGTTGGAGAAACAGGCCTTTGTCGCCGGTGGCGGTAACTATGACGCGCCCGGTCAGCGGGTCGGCGATTTTCTGGCCGGACGGCCAAGCACATCGCTCGGCACGGTGATTCCATCCTATCGCCCTGCGGTTCACCCCACCGACCTGAGCGCATGCCTACCCGAGTACGCCATCACTGCCATCCGCGAGGCACTCCCGGCGTTCGATCGGCAGATCAAAGGCTTTGCCATGGACGACGCAGTGCTGACCGGCGTCGAAACGCGAACCTCGTCGCCAATCCGCATCACGCGCGATAGCCGTTTCCAAAGCCTCAATACGCGCGGCCTATATCCAGCTGGTGAAGGAGCAGGCTATGCCGGCGGCATCCTGTCGGCAGCCGTGGACGGCATCAAGATTGCTGAAGCAGTCGCCCTTAGCCTACTCGGGCGGACGGACTACGTCAGCCGCGGCGACCGACCCCTGTCGACAGAAGCTCTCGCATGGTAACGCAGCGCGTTGTGGTCATCGGCGGCGGCCCGGCAGGATTGATGGCCGCTGAGGTCATAAGCCGTGCCGGCGTTGCCGTCGCACTCTTCGACGCCATGCCGACCGTCGGTCGCAAATTCCTCATGGCCGGACGCGGCGGACTCAATCTCACCCATGCGGAACCGGCGGCACAATTCCTTACCCGGTATGGTACCCGCAATGAGGTTCTCAAGCCTTTGCTTTCGACATTCGGGCCTGATGCGATTCGTGCCTGGAGTGCGGAGCTTGGGATCGAGACCTTCGTCGGCACGTCGCAGCGCGTGTTTCCGACCGAGATGAAGGCGACACCGTTGTTGCGCGCATGGGTGCGGCGCCTCAAGACCTCCGGTGTCAGCTTTCACATGCGGCACCGGTGGATCGGATGGTCCGGCGACGCCTTGCGATTTGAAACGCCGACCGGCGAGATTGCCGCCGCCGCAGATGCCACCGTGTTGGCTCTTGGCGGCGGAAGCTGGGCCCGGCTTGGATCGGACGGAAGTTGGGTCCCGCTCTTACGCGACCGCGGCGTTGCTATCGCCGAACTGCGCGCCGCCAACTGTGGCTTCGACGTTCAGTGGAGCCCCCATTTCAAAGAGCGATTTGCCGGGACGCCGATCAAACCGGTTAGCATCGCCCTCGCCGGGTCCGCCAACCACCGGCAAGGCGAGTTTGTCGTAACGACAACGGGTGTGGAAGGCGGCTTGATCTACACCGTGTCCGCTGCTTTGCGGGACGAGATAGCCGCCCACGGTACCGCTACCTTGATGCTCGATCTCGCGCCTGGAAAGGATATGTCCCGTCTCGCCGCGGCGCTGGCGTTGCCGCGCGGGAAAGCATCCATGTCTACGCACCTGCGCAAGCGGCTCGGGATTGATGGTGTCAAAGCCGGACTGCTACGGGAGATTGTCCCTGCGCAGCACTTTTCCGACCCGCACAAGCTGGCCGCGGCCATCAAATCGTTGCCCCTGCGCTTGACGGCCGCACGACCGCTCGATGAAGCCATCAGTACGGCCGGCGGGGTGGCCTTCGAAGCCCTGGACGCCAATCTGATGCTCAACGACCACCCCGGGACTTTTTGCGCCGGCGAGATGCTGGACTGGGAAGCTCCCACTGGCGGTTATCTGCTGACCGCCTGTCTCGCCACTGGTCGCGCCGCCGGACAGGGAGTAATGGACTGGCTGTGCCAGGGAACCAAGCGGGCTGTAGCGCGTTAATGAGCAAGTGCGCCACCTGCCCGGCCGACGAAGTCGTCGTCCGAGGGGCTGATGCTTGCATAAACATATAATACTTCCATATATTCCAGAGAGATATAACCTTCAGTTGGGTATCTTCCCGCGTGAGCCGAGATTAGGATTGGCTCGTGCCAGCGCCGCGCCACCGCCTGCTCACCAATGCATTTGAGTGACCATGAGCACCGATACAGTCGATTTCAACAATCTGCACATCCTTCTGGTCGATGACGACCAAGTCGTCCTCGATCTGGTCGAAGCCATGCTGCGTAAATTGGGGGTCGAACGCGTTACGCGGGCACGGAGCGGCAGCGAGGCCTTTTCCAAGATCACGAAGCTGGACCGCGTTGTCGACTGTGTCCTATGCGATTACTCCATGTCACCCGGCAACGGTCTGCAATTGCTGCAAGCGGTACGCCTCGGCAAGATCAAATACCTGCGCCCCGACCTATGTTTCATTCTGGTGACCGGTAGTGGTGACGCGGACATTGTCGGCGTCGCGGCGGAATTGGACGTCAGCGGATACCTGGTCAAACCGGTGACGCCAGAAAAACTGCGCGTGTCCATTGCCAAAGCGCGGAGCAGATACTTCCCGGTCAACATCGAGAAATACGCCAACGTCAACATACCGCTTTGAGCGCTTTGCGTTACGCGCGTCCGCCGAGGTCGGTGTTTTCAAAGCGCGAAAGGGCGGGTCTTTTGGACCCGCCCTTTCTCTTCTCTTATTCCATCGAAGAGAGACTCAATCTTAGAACTTCACGATCGCGTCAACCGCGGCCGTGAATTGACTGCTCTTCGTACCGTTGTCGTAGGGCTTACCGCCAGAAAGCGTACCGTCATAGCGGAGTTCCGGACGGATCGTGAGCCCGGCGAGCGGCGCGAATACCGCCGGTTTCCAGGTCACGCCCAGGGTAAGTTCGCCATAAGTGGCCGGACCGTAGCCGACCGAACCGTTGGGCAGACCCTTCTCAAGCAGAACGAAGTCGTCGTTGCCGGGGAACTTGGCGACAAAGAAACCTTCCGCATCGCGATAGATCTCGGCGCGGGCATTGGCGGCAAGGGTATCCGACATGCTGTAGGACGCATACTGGGCAAAACCATAGGCGTTGGCCGGGCTAACGCCAGGACCGTTGTCTTCCCGCGCCCAGTTGAAGTCGCTGACCAATGTCAAAGCGTCGGTGACTTTGGTCGTGACATAGACGTCGTTGTAGTAACGGAAGATCGAGTCCGCCTGCGTCGGGTAGGTGATGCGCGAATCTTCCGGCCCGATATGAGACAAGGCCAGAACCGAGACCTTGCCGCCCATGAGCCCGTTGAGCCCAAAGCCGAAAAGGTAGGACGCCGCACCGTTCTCGTCGCCAACGGAAGCGAAAGTGGTGTTGGCACCCGTATCGACGCCATAATAGACGTCCCATGTGGCATTCACGTGGGTCGTCGCGTAGACACCGGTATGCTTGAGGGGCAGCCCGAAAGCATAGATGTAGGAATGGCTGGCAAACGGATTACCGTTGGGGTCCATCACTTCGTAGCCAACCGGGGTCGGATACATGCCTACCTTGAAATCCGTGCCGCCGGCCCCGAGCCACGGCGTGTGGACGGAGACATCGCCCTCAAGGACGTCGAATTGATTCCGAAGCTTGCTGTTCGGCTGATCGAACATGCCGAGGAAGTGAGTCAGACGAGCATCGGAGCCATAGATGCCTTGGACGCGGAAGCCGAAGTCGTAGTCCTTGGATGAGTCGATATCCTTTTCCGCCGCCAGGGAGATTTGATTCAGGATCGGGCGGTTGGAACGGTCGGTGAAGGGCTGACCGAAATTCTCGCGATCAGAGGGTGAATCAGGATTTGCCGTGATGCTGCCGTCGATATAGCCCGAGAGCTTCAGCCCCTGTGGAGCTGGGGTCGCCGCGGCAGGAGCCGGGCTTTGGTCCGCCGTCTGGGCGTAACCAGCGGCGCTGGAAGCGACCGCGAATGCCGATGACAGAAAAATCGTTTTGAGGGCGGTTTTCATTCAATACTCCTGGTTCAAGTTCTAATTTTTGCGAAGGCGCGTCACGGGTCGTGCACCCCCAACCCACACGAAACCGGGCCGCGGCACGGACACACGGGCATACTCCCCATGCATCTGCGCGCGTCCCCTATGAAGCTCCAGGCCACCGACTTCAATCCGATATTTTGGAAAAATGGCTAAAAAAGATACAGTGATGCAGATGTGCAATACATATAATTTGTAATTACCGTGTAAGTATTTATGTCATTTTTAGGGCATTAGATGGGGTTGCAATTTCTGCGAATGACACAGTTATTGGGCGATGTCTCGACAAATGACGGAAGGCATACGGTTGCGAGTACGCATCCTGATCGTGACGCCTAAAACGGCTGGCCGATCCCTTGCCGTAAAGTGATGACGAGGCGGGAGCGCCCCCTCTCGCCGCTGACTGCACTGCCTTACAGCGGCACGTCTTTGGGTTGACCCACATCAATGGCAACGCACGCAATCGTGGGTAACTCTCGGACCAATCAGGCCACAAATGGCACTGCCGACCGCGGGTAGGGAGATTGCAATGACATCCGAAAATGTGACGACAGAAAGCAAGCGCGCGATGCCAGCGCTCATGTCCCTATTGCATCGCGATCATCAGAGTTTCATACGCCTGCTTGACGCCTTTCAGTTTCAGGTGGCGATCACCACCCGCGGAGGCCGTCCCAGCCTTCACATCCTCAAGAGCGTAATCCTCTATTTTCAAGGCTATCCCGCGCACTTTCATCATCCGCGCGAAGATCTGATCTTAGACATGCTCAAGGATTGCACGCCGGTTCTCGCCAGAAAAATTCAGGCAATATCGGAAAGTCACAAAAATCTTTCCAATCGGCTCGCTACGTTGAGCGAGGCGTTGCATAATTTTGAAGCCAATCCCGCCGCCGGTCAGGCCGAATTTCGACGTGTGGCCGAGGAATTCATCGCGTTTGAACGCACCCACATCGACGATGAGGAACACCATCTTTTTCCCAGGGCGATGGAAATCCTGAACGACAAAGAATGGCAGTGGCTCAACTCTTCGATCGGCGATGCAAAGGACCCGCTCTTCGGGCAAGCCGTTCTGGCGCCCTTCACGAAATTACGGGACGCCATCCTTTCCACCGACCATCAGGCGCACGCCAGATAAGCCTGATTTTTGCGGGTTCATAGGCTTTGACGGCCAGCGCCCAATAACGCACAATTAGGTATTCGTAGATCTCATATCGGTCTTGCGTTAACCACGCGTCCGCCCGTCGGCGGCGGCGTTCTTGACACGGGTTCCGCCCCAAAGATAGTACGAACATGCGGGATTTGTCGCCGTTCGCGGAACGGAGATAAATGGAGGATCGTATTAGTAGCGTGCAGACCATGGGACCCGTCACAGCCTCGCCGGCTTACAGCGACGCAGCACTGCGGCATTTCGTCACGGACACGGATGCCCGCGCGTTGTTGAACGCCGCATGCGCGATGCGCGATCTGGGCCACGGCAACCGCATGACCTATTCGCGGAAGGTGTTTATCCCCCTCACGCGGCTGTGCCGTGACGTTTGCAGCTACTGCACATTCGCCCATCCACCACGCAAGGGTGAATCGGCCTACCTCTCAGCCGACGAAGTGCTCGCGATCGCGCGGGCGGGTGCGGCCGCGGGCTGTACCGAAGCGCTGTTCACCCTCGGCGACAAGCCGGAGCTTCGTTATCGCATCGCGCGCGAGGAACTGGCCCACCTTGGCCATGCGTCGACCATTTCGTATCTCGCAGCCATGTGCCGCCTTGTTCTCGACGAGACGGGATTGCTGCCACATGCCAACCCGGGCGTCATGTCTGGAGAAGAGATCCTCGCCCTGCGGGATGTCACGATTTCGCAAGGCATCATGCTGGAAAGCACCTCACAGCGCTTGTGCGAGCCCGGTGGACCCCATTATGGGTCTCCCGATAAAGCACCGGACGTTCGGCTTGAATCGATCCGCCTCGCCGGCACACTGAATGTGCCTTTCACATCGGGGATCTTGATCGGGATCGGTGAGACCCGCGACGAACGGCTCGATGCCATGCTGGCCTTGCGCGATCTGCACCGTCAGCACGGCCACCTGCAGGAAGTCATCGTCCAGAATTTCCGGGCCAAGCCGAACACACGCATGGCCAATGCCCCTGATCCCGATCTCGATGATCTCATGTGGACGATCGCCCTCGCCCGCCTGGTGTTCGGACCGGAGATGAATATCCAGGCGCCGCCGAACTTAAGCGGCGACGATTTCGGCCGATTGATCGATGCCGGCATCAATGACTGGGGCGGCGTATCGCCGGTCACGCCCGATCACGTCAATCCCGAGGCAGCCTGGCCGCAGATCGAAGTTCTCCGCCGGGAGACCGAGACCCGCGGCAAGGTCCTTACTGCACGCCTCGCCGCCTATCCTCCCTATGTCCTCGACCGTGCGCGATGGCAGTCAATCGCCGTACATACGCCGTTGCTGCGTGCCATGGACGCCAGCGGATTGGCCCGTGCCGATACCTGGAGCCCCGGCGTCGCCGGTACAGCGATCCCAGTTGTGTCCAAACCGGGGCTGACTCAACGACCCAGCAGCGAAGTCGCCCATGCGATCGCCCGAGCGCGCGGCGGAAAGTCTTTGAGTGAAGCCGCCATCGTTACGTTGTTCGAAGCCCGCGGCGGTGATTTCGACGCCGTCTGCACCGCGGCCGATGAACTCCGCCGTGAAACCGTCGGCGACGTTGTGCGCTATGTGGTGAACCGGAACATCAACTATACCAACGTCTGCTATTTCCGGTGCGGCTTCTGCGCATTTTCCAAGGGGAAGACCGCCGAAACATTGCGCGGCGCGCCCTATGACCTGGCCCACGACGAAATCGCCAGGCGCGTCACGGAAGCCTGGGAGCGCGGCGCGACCGAAGTCTGCATGCAAGGCGGCATCCATCCGCGCTACACCGGCGAGACCTATATCGAACTGTGCCGCACGGCGAAGCGAGCCGTGCCGGACATTCATATACACGCCTTCTCGCCGCTCGAAATTACCCATGGCGCGCAAACGCTGGGGATTTCGGTACCCGAATTCCTACGCGAACTGAAGGCCGCGGGGCTCGGCACGGTTCCAGGAACCGCCGCCGAAGTCCTGGATGACGAAGTGCGTGCGATCTTGTGCCCGGACAAGATCAACGCAGGCGAATGGCTCGATATCATCGGCGCCGCCCATGACGTTGGATTGCGTTCCACCTCAACCATCATGTTCGGTCATGTTGATACGCCGCTGGCGTGGGCGCGCCACCTTCTAAAATTGCGCGGACTTCAGGAACGGACTGGCGGCATCACCGAATTCGTCCCCTTGCCGTTCATCCATATGGAAGCGCCCATGTATCTCAAGGGGCGTGCGCGAAAAGGGCCGACGTGGCGTGAAACCGTGCTGATGCATGCCGTCGCGCGGCTCGCGCTCCATCCCCTCATTCCCAATATCCAGCTCAGCTGGGTCAAGGCGGGCCCGGATGGCGCGCGCGTTCTGCTGCGCGCGGGTGCGAACGATCTCGGCGGCACCTTGATGAACGAGAGCATCTCGCGCGCCGCCGGCACCGAACATGGCCAGGAAATGCCGCCGGTGGAAATGGACCGGCTCATCACTTCCATTGGCCGCCAGCCCGTGCAACGCACGACGCTGTACGGCATGGCGAGCGACACACAACGCGACAAATCCTATCGGGCCGCCCCGCTTACGGCGGTCGTTCAAACGCCGGTCACGCATCGCCACGCGCCGCATACCGTTGCGGCCGAGTGACGGACACACACTAGGGAGAGATCATGAGCGAATTGAAGGGTAGCCGCGCCACGATCGCGGTGCTCGGCGGCACCGGCGCCGAAGGCGGCGGGTTAGCCATACGATGGGCCCATGCCGGTCACAACGTGATCATCGGGTCGCGGACCATGGAACGCGCCAAGGAAGCCGCCGAACGCATCGCCAAGCTCGCCGGCAAGGCAGTCGAGGGGCTTGCCAATCGCGAGGCCGCCGCCAAAGCCGAGATTGTTGTGCTGGCGGTTCCTTATACCGCTCAGGTTCCAACCGCTACGGAAGTGGCCGCGGAACTGGCGGGCAAGATCCTGATCGACGTTACCGTGCCATTGGTTCCGCCCAAGGTCGCACGGGTTCAACTCCCCGAGGGCGGCTCGGCCGTGGACGCGCTGCAACGCAAGCTGGGCGCGGGCGTGAAAGTCGTGTCGGCTTTCCAGAACGTTTCCGCGCATCAACTGTCGGAACTCGGCCATGCGGTCGATTGCGACGTTCTGGTCTGCGGTGACGACGAAGCGGCGCGTGAGCGGGTCGTGGCCTTGGCCCACGATGGCGGAATGCGCGCCTGGCATGCGGGCCCGCTGGCAAACTCCGCGGCCGCCGAAGCACTCACCTCCATCCTCATCTCGATCAACAAACGCTATAAGGTCGAAGCTGGAGCGGGCATCCGCATCACCGGCATCGGTGCCGCAGCCGGCGGTCACTGAACTCTTCAGCGAAAAAGATCCTCGGCGATCGGGCGGATAAGCGCGTTCGCGGATTGGGCGGGCGCGGACCATTCCAGCCCGCTCATATGGACAACAGGACGACCTTCGGCCCCCTCGCCCATAGCCAGTCCGGCCGCCGCCGCGACTGCATCGGCAAATGCGACCTCGGTCGTCTCAAGGGTACGGCCGTAACGGTCGAGCGTACCGCGCCGATCAACCAACGCCGGAAGTCCGGCGACTCCGATAGCGACATTCACCGTGCCAAGCCGCCACGCGCGGCCGAAGCTGTCCGTAATAACAACGGCAGGAGCCACACCCAATCGCGCGGCGATGCCATCGCGAATTCTTGCCGCAGAAGAATCGGGATCGAGAGGCAACAGCAAAGCACTTTCTTCCCCACCCGGAGGGCCAACATTCGATCGGTCGATCCCGGCGTTGGCCAGCACGAACCCAAGCCGGTGGCGCACGACTATGACATTAGGCACGACGCGCAGCACGTTCTGCGATTCCGAAAGAATGAGTTCCACAAGCCGGGGATCTTTCAGGGCCTTGGCTGCGATCTCCGTGGCACGGGGTGACGGCTTTACATCCGCGAGTGCTATTTTTCGTCCTTCGGTCTTCGAGACAATCTTCTGGGCAACCACGATTACATCCCGGGCCGCGACTTCAATATTCGCCCGGCCGAGCCCCTCACCGATTAGCGCGGCAAGATCATCCCCCGCCTTGACGTCGGGGAAGTCGGGAAGCGCCGTGGCTTTGATGGTGGTGGAAGATGTCATCTTTCTTAGGCGGATTCTCTGCGTGCTCAGTAAACCACGACGGTGCGGATGGATTCGCCCTTGGTCATCAAGTCGAATCCCTCGTTGATGCGCTCAAGCGGCAGAGTATGGGTGATCAAGTCGTCGATGTTGATCTTCCGATCCATATACCAGTCGACGATCTTCGGCACGTCGGTTCGGCCGCGCGCGCCGCCGAATGCGGTGCCGATCCATCGCCGTCCGGTCACGAGCTGGAACGGACGCGTCGAAATTTCCTGCCCCGCGCCGGCAACACCGATGATCACGCTCACGCCCCATCCGCGATGGCAGCACTCGAGCGCCTGGCGCATGAGCGTAGTGTTGCCAACACATTCAAAACTGTAATCGGCACCGCCCTTGGTCAGTTCCACGAGATGCCCGACGAGGTCGCCTTTGATCTCTTTCGGATTGACGAAGTGGGTCATGCCGAACTTGCGCGCCAGAGACTCCCGGGCGGGATTGATGTCGACGCCAACAATCATGTCGGCACCGGCCATCCTGGCACCCTGAATAACGTTGAGGCCGATGCCACCCAGGCCGAAGACCACCACATTGGCGCCGGGCTCGACTTTCGCCGTAAAGATCACGGCGCCGATCCCCGTCGTCACGCCGCAGCCGATGTAGCAGATCTTATCGAACGGCGCGTCGTGGCGCACTTTGGCCAGGGCGATCTCGGGCAGAACCGTGTAGTTGGCGAAGGTCGAGCATCCCATATAGTGCATCACCGGCTTGCCCCTGAGCGAGAACCGGCTGGTACCGTCAGGCATCAGGCCCTTGCCTTGTGTGGCGCGGATCGACGTGCAGAGATTGGTCTTATGGCTGGTGCAGGACTTGCACTCCCGGCACTCGGGCGTATAGAGCGGGATGACGTGATCGCCCTTCTTGAGCGACTTCACACCCGGCCCTACATCGACCACAACGCCCGCGCCCTCATGACCCAGGATCGCCGGAAACAGACCTTCGGGGTCGGCACCCGAGAGGGTAAATTTGTCGGTATGGCAAATCCCCGTGGCCTTGATCTCCACAAGCACTTCGCCCTCGCGGGGGCCTGCCAACTGAACCGTTTCGACCGTTAGGGGTTTGCCGGCCTCCAAGGCCACAGCAGCGCGTACATCCATGTTCAGCCTTTAAAAATAGGAGCCGATAGGGCCACACTCAACACGAGCTCAATGCTAGAGCAATATTCGGAAAAGTGGGTAACGGTTTTCCCGAAGAACGCGCGACAAGGCAATGAAATAATTGGTCTCGACAAATATTCGGATGAGTCTGAGCCAGCCAAACGGCATCAGGTAATCACCCGAGTTGCGCGAAAACATGCAGTGACGCACAACTCATTCATGCCGATTCTTTTATGAAGGCCGATCACCGAGATGGCAGCCCAAAGCAATGCACTCACAAAATTCATTTGCGCGCCGGCAACCGCGCAATTCATGATGCGTTATACTGCCATAACGCGATGTTACTCGCGGGCATGCGCTGATCGGCACCCCCCCTCACCCCCCGCCCGGTCAGCTGGCGCCTCGCCCAGACCCCCCGCTGGGCGAGGCGCCCCCCTTGCGCGACAAAACGGACTTCCTGCAGTAACGTAATTTTTGAATTTGGAGGACAAACGATGATCAAAACCCACGCCCCGAAATCCCTGGCCGTCCTCCTTCTGGTCAGCGCCGCCATGCTTCCAATCGCCGGCTGCGAAACAATTGAGAAGGAAACAGGGTTCAATCGGTCCACCCAGATGGGTGCGGCCGGCGGCGCCGCATTTGGTGGGATCGTTGCGGCGCTTGCCGACGCCAACCCAGCCTGGATTGCAGCCAGCGTCATCCTTGGCGGCGTAGCCGGCGGCGCCATCGGCAATTCACTGGGCAAGGAAGATGCGCAAAAACACGCGCGCACCAATCTGCACGCCCTCGATACGCTGGCGGAAGGTCAGACGGATAGCTGGTCAAATACACAGACAGGTCATAGTGGCAGTACAACGGTGCATCGCGTGACCCGGAAATCCGACGGCAGCGTATGCAAGAGCTATACTGAAACGGTGCATTCCGGCGGGGAAACGGTCACCCGCGATGGAACAGCGTGCAAAACCTCCGGCGGTAGTTGGCATACCGCAACAGGCTGAGTGATAAGTCCCGTCGAATGACCCATGCGGCGGGCCGGCATCTCTGCGTCAGAAAAGCCAAGTCCAGAACATCGCCAGGACAGTTAGCGCCATAACGCCGGTCGCCAGCCAGCCCATCGCCCATAGCGGACGCGACAGCGTAAATTGCCCCATAACCCTCGGCTGGCTGGTCATGACCATCATCGTGACCATCAGCGGCACGGCGACGATGCCATTGATGACGGCCGCCCAGAACAAGGCCTTGATCGGGTCGAGATCCACGAAATTGATCCCAACACCCAATAGCGTGGCCACGGCGACCGCTCCGTAAAATGCCTTGGCCTCCAACGGTTGGCGCGCGAGGCCAGTCGGCCATTGCGCCGCCTCGCCCAAGGCATATGCGGCGCTGCCCGCGAGCACGGGTATGGCAAGCAGCCCCGTACCGACGATACCAAGCGCAAACACGCCCGACGCGAGTTTGCCCGCGACGGGACGGAGTGCCTCGGCCGCCTGAGCCGATGTACCAATATCGGTGATCCCATGAACATGAAGTGTTGCGCCGGTCGTGATCAAAATAAAAAGAGCGATAAGATTGGAGTAGCCCATACCCACGTACGTATCGAGCCGAATGCGGTGGAGTTCCTTCGGCGCCTGCGCTGGCACGTTGATAAGCGACTCTGCTCCCACAGTGACGCGTTCGTCCTCGGCCTCCTCGGACGATTGCCAGAAAAAAAGATATGGGCTGATCGTGGTCCCAAGGACCGCGACGATCGCCACGATATAATCCTTTTTCCAGATCATCGTCGGCACCACGGTATGCAGGAGAACCTGTCCCCAAGGCACGTCCACCGCGAGAACCGCCGCGACATATGCCAAGAGTGACAATGTCGTCCACTTCAGAACGGACACGTACTTTTTGTACTGAGCGAAAATCTCGAACCACACACAAGCGACGGCAAAGATCATGGCGTATACGCCGCTCGGCCCGCCAATGAGAAGGTGCACCGCATCACCCATTGCACCGAGATCAGCGCCGATATTTATGATATTCGCGACGAACAACACGATCACGATCAGACGCAGCAACGACACCGAGTAATGCTGGCGAATATTGCCGGCAATCCCATGCCCGGTGACTCGTCCGATGCGCGCGCTGATTTCCTGGATACCAGCCATCAGCGGGTAGCTGAAGAGCATGATCCAGGCCATGCTATAGCCGAACTGCGCACCGACTTGTGAATAGGTGGCAATACCGCTTGGATCGTCG
>SCTM01000032.1 GCA_004297485.1 Rhodospirillaceae bacterium | reverse complement strand
CGCGGCGCGCACCCGCGCCATGGTGCTCTGCTCGGTCAGAAAACGCGCGAAACTCTCGCGCATCATTTGCTGGTCTTCGGCAAGCTCAAGTTTCACGGGTACAACTCCAATGATGGCCGCCAGTGCGGCCGTTTCTTAGCAGAGATCAAAGTCCGCCGTCGGCGGCTCTGTCAATGGTCGTCGGTACGCTCGGACAGGCGCCAAGTTGATCCGAAAGATCAGCTCGGATTCGGCAGACTGTCGTGGATCGCATCAATCTCCTTGAGGAGTTCCTTCGACAGCGTGAGATTGAGGCCTTTCAAATTGCTGGCGAGCTGGGTTGCGCTGCTGGCAGCCATCAGCACGGAGGTCGTAAAGGGCTTCTGCCGGACGAAAGCCAATGCCATGGCAGCGGGGTCTAATTCATGCCGCCGCGCAAGATCAACATAAGCCGCCGTCGCGGCAAGTTTCTTCGATGAGAAACGGGACACGAAAGCGGGAAATATGCTGGAACGGCTGCCTGGAATCGGGGCGGGCGCGGCGACGTATTTTCCCGTGAGCAACCCGGCCGCCAGTGGCGAATAAGCGAGCAGTCCGACTTGCTCCCGCATTGCGGTTTCAGCCAGGCCCAGCTCGAATTGACGATCGAGCAGGCTGTAGCTGTTCTGAATCGTGACAATGCGGGGCAACCCGTGTGCCTCTGCGGCGGCAAGATAACGCATAACGCCCCAGGGCGATTCATTCGCCACGCCGAGATGCCGAACCTTTCCAGCTTCAACCAGGGCGCCAAGGGCCGCCAACGTTTCCTCGATGGGAACGAGTGTCGGGGCATCGGGAATATGCGAAAAGCGCGTCCGGCCGATGGTGGTGTTGAGACGCTCGGACCAATGGGTCTGATAAAGATCGATATAGTCCGTAGCCAGACGCCGCAGGCTAGCCTCAACGGCGGCAAAGATATTCGTGCGATCGAGCCGGCGACCCGCGCCCCTGATATGCGTCAGATCGCCGGCGATGTTACCGGGGCCGGTCACCTTGGTCGCCACGATGACGCGATCCCGCACCCCACGCGCGGCAATCCAGCGGCCCAAAATCTCCTCGGAGCGGCCTTGCGTTTCCGGGCTTACGGGCGCCGGATAGTTTTCGGCCGTATCGAAAAGATTTATGCCGGCCTCGAACGCCATATCCAGCTGACGGAATGCGTCCTCTTCCGCGGTCTGCGATCCGAAGGTCATCACACCCAGACTGACGGGGCTGACCTGAATATCGGTTTGGCCAAGACGATTCATCATTTCGATCCTGAATTCGTGGTCACAATTTTGCCGCGTGTGAAGGCAGCCGGATCGCAGCGTTATATCATGGTGGCAGCGATTGACCGTCAACAGTGGCTGCGCCGACAAGGACACGCTCTATCGCCGATCGGCCAACCATTATGGTGTAGAGGCCAGCAGGAATACGCCAACCGTTGATCCCGGCATCGAAGTCCGCCAACAGCCGCGGATCGACGCGCACCGATACGCGCTGTCGTTGTCCCGAACTCAACGCCACCTTGGAGAAACCAATCAATCGTTGAAGCGGCCGCCCGGTCCGCGACATCAGGTAAATCTGTGGAACGGCCTCACCCGCCGCGCCACCGGTATTTGTCACGTCAAAGCCAACGGTCACCGTCTGGCCGCCTTCTACGGTCAGATTGGAATAATCAAATGCCGTATAGGAAAGGCCGTAGCCAAACGGGAAAAGCGGCGTCTGCCTGGTCCTGGCAAACCACCGGTAACCAATATCGGAGCCTTCCGTGTAGTTAACGTCAAACTGCACACCATCGGGCAAATCGATACCGGGTGTCTCAGGTCTTGGGGTCTGGCCGAG
>SCTM01000304.1 GCA_004297485.1 Rhodospirillaceae bacterium | reverse complement strand
GAGGATCTTCAGCAGGGCCACGATCCAACCCTTGGCGCGCGCTGAGATGGTGAAGAATTCCGGCAGATCCATCGCATAGCGTCTGAGCAATTTGAACCGCGTATATTGCTCGCGCATCAAAGTGAATTTATCCCCAAGCTCGCGGCCATTAAAGGTGTCGCAAACAACCGAACGGTCGGCACGGGCACCCGGCATATCCGGAAAGTAATCGGGCCACGTCGCGGGCAGGAGTGGAACGCCGAGCGACTTCAGAAAGCCGGCCATCTGCGGGGCTTGATCGACGTAGGCTTCAAGTCGATCGCGCTGGATGCTGCCGCCAACGACACTATTCAGATACTGAAGTGTCTGTTCCCGGCTGTCGTCATTTGGGGCGAGACGATGGTTGGGAATCCATAGCACGCCGCCGGAGGTCGCAGACGTGCCGCCGTACTTATGCGTCTTTTCGAGGATGATCACCGATAGGCCGAGTTCGGCCGCGCGTAGCGCCGCCATCGCTCCGGCCGACCCGGACCCGACGACAAGCACGTCATAAGTTTGAGTTCCGCTCATCTTTGCAATCTCCAAAGGTCAGCTCGCATCGTGGCGTGCTGCAAATTCCCTTTAGGGCGATGTCGCCCCCCCAACCACCGGTCCGAGGCTGACTTCTTGTGACCCCCGGCCGCCTCCTGCTTATACATCCTCTTCCGATCGATCGAGACAGGGTCGACGGCACGGAAGTTAGTCCTCCATGGCCTTTGCCCGAGCTTCCATGATCCTCACGACATGGTTGACCGGGTCACCGGCCGTAATACCGCCGTCGATGGGCAATACTGTGCCGGTCACCTGCAACGACCGGTCACCGGCATAAAAGAGAGCGGCCTGCGCGGCGTCCCTGGGCAGGCCCTGACGTTTCAGCGGCTGGCCTGCCATCATCGTTTCCCGGTAGGCGGTGTCTAGACGCTCGAACTTCTCAGGCGACATCTTTTCCGCGGCGGTCCCGAGTGACGCAGCAAGAATTTTAGTCACAATATTGCCCGGCACCAGGCAGTTCACCCGAATTCCGTATTGCGCGAGATCGATCGCAATGGACTTGCTCAATTGAACCACGGCAGCCTTGGATGCGCGGTATGTCATCGGTCCGTGGCCCGCCAGCGTGCCGGCAATCGATGAGACATTGATGATGGAGCCGCCCCCATTCTTGGCCATATGCCGTCCGGCGCGCTGACTCCCCAGCATGACGCCAAGAACGTTTATGTTCATGACGCGCTGGAAATCCTTCAGGTCGAGGTCGAGGAAAACCGGCGTCAGGGAACTGGAAACAGCGGCATTGTTGACCATGACGTGAAGCCCGCCGAACGTGGCGACGGCATAGTCAACCAACGCTTGGATATCTGCCTCACTCGCCACGTCGGTCCGCTTGAAGTGAACCGACCCGCCAAGCTGTGCGACGAGTTCCTTCCCACCGGCCTCATCAATATCAGCGGCGACGACCTTGGCTCCCTGCTCGAGAAAGAGTTCGACGATCGCGCGACCAATGCCATTGGCACCGCCTGTGACAATCGCAACCTTGCCGGACAGTTCCTGATTCACTTGAATTTCCATCTTAGGCGCGCGAATGAATCAGAGCCGAATTGCAGTCCCAGCTCGGTTCTGGACAGGGAAGGGGAGTGAACTTACTGCCTGCGCGAAAATGTCAGCGGCAGATATGTAAGCGAGCGTGTGGCAACGGTCTGCAGATAGGTGAGGTCTTCAACCGGGCAAGCGAGCTTGATGTCCTTTATCCGCTTGACGATTTCTTTTGCCGCGACCTTGATTTCCATCCGGGCGAGCGTCAGGCCGACGCAGCGATGTACGCCGGCGCCGAACGTCATATGACGCCCGAGATTGCCGCGGGTCGTGTCAAAATTCCGCGGACACGGGAATTCAGATTCGTCGTCGTTGGCCGAGGCGAATAGGACGATCATATGAGCGTTGGCCGGCAACAGCTTGCCGCCAAGCATGACTTCCTTGGTTGTCATGCGCGTCAGACCACGCACCGGCGGCTCGATTCGCAAAAGCTCTTCCATGAATCGCATCAGCAACCGCGGATCATCGGCATCAATCGTCTCGTACATCTGATTGGCCACTTCCGGCCGGGTCGCCAAAACGAAGAACAGATTCCCGAGGGCCGTGGCGGTGGTCTCGTTGCCGGCGATCAACAGCGCCCGCACCAGCGAGACGACCTCGTGGAAAGTAAGCCTGGGATTTTTTGGGTCGTCCGTCTCGGCATAAATGAGATCGGAGATCATATCGTCGGTCCGGTTAGCCTCGCGCTTCCGGATATGGCCGATCAGGAAGTTTTGCAGATCACAGACTTCCCTGGCATTGGCGCGCATTTGCTCGCGGTCTTGCATTCTGCCGATCTGCGCCGTGATAGCACTGGACCAGCGCCGGATCTTGACGGGATCGTATTCGGTAATGCCGAGCTGTTCGCAAATGATGACGATCGTCATCGGGGCGGCAAAATCCTCGATGGCCTCCATTTTGCCTTTGTCGGCCAGCTTTTCAATCATGCCGCTGATACGTTCTGCGATCAGGGGCTCGAGGGTTGCGATGCGATGAGGAGAGAAGGCCTTGTCGAGCAGCTTGCGGACCCGCGTATGTTCGGGCGGATCTGACATGATCGCGTCGGGGAAGAAGCCACCGCCGTCGCGCATCAGGATTTCCTTGAACTCCTCCGCGAAGCCCTTTGCATATTGTTCCTCGTAGCCCTTCTTCATCGAGAAGGTCGTCGGGTCTTTCAGGACCTGCTGTACGTCCTGGTATCGCGATACGAGATACAATCCCAATTTTTCATCGTAGTGCACCGGATCGCCAATGCGCATCGCGTGATAAAATTCACCCGGATGATCGTTGATCGCTTTGTCGCTGAGCGAGGCACTCAGCAAGGACTCTTTTCCGAATCCCATGGGGCAGCCGCCCGCTCCTTCGATGTCAGCCCCGCGCGAATCCATTGTCGTCCCTTCCATGCGTTAGATGAGGTCTTGAACAATTATTGAATTGAGTTTGTGCCGCTGGCGAAGAGTTCGTGGCGTTGATGTGACGCGACTGGAAGGTTGGCAGACCGGCAATCGCGCGGGCTGATCTCATAGACACGCTTAAACATCCGGCTGAAATGCGCTGGGCTTTTGAATCCGGCCCGGTACGCGATCTCGCTAATCGAGATATCGCCCGGCTTCGAGGAGGCGAGCCAGCGACTTGCCATCTTCAGACGTTTCTCCCAAATCAGAGTCGAAAATGGAGTCCCGTGATTTTTGAGCAGAAAAAATAGATAGCGCGGCGAAATTCCGCATCCTTTGGCCACGGTCGTGATGCTCAGCTTGGGATCGGAAAGATGGACCTCGATAAACCGGAGAACGTCTTGGAGGCGTTTGTCCGAGACCGACTGCCGCACGGGGCCGGAGGAATCGCGGTCCTTGATCGCGTGGCTCAGGACAGAGAGCGCGCTGTCGACCAGCATCTGCGCAATGTGGCCCGGAAGTGCACCGTCGTCTTCGAACACATCCATGAGGATGTGTTCGGCAACGACGAACTCCCGTCCGTGCGCCGAGACGCAGAAGCCTGTCCTCGGTTCATGGGGAATGAAACTCCTTAGAACATGAGTCGGTACGACGACATGAAGAACCTCATGCACTGAGTCTTCATCAGGCTGGCATTCGATAAAAAACGGGGTCATCGATCTCGTGATGACGAAATCGCCTGCCTCTGCGGTGCTATACCCGCTTTGATGCGATACACATAGGCGGCCGCGTTTGACAAACCAAAGGACGGTAAGGTCGGTTGCGTCCTCACGAATGTGAGACCAGGACCGCCTGAAGGAGAGTCGGGTCTTCGATTTGAGACGTATGATCGAGCACGACCCTACGGCCTTCCGATCGGCGCGCACATCGATGACAGAACCGGCCTCGATCGAATAGTCACCGAGGTAATATTCCTGGTTCCCGGCGCCGCGGAAGGTGTTCTGGCATTCCTGGTAGTTGCGCTCGTCGAATACAAAAAGCGTTTCCGTCAACCTCCACCTCCTCCCCGACGCCAGGCCTGTCCGGTGCCGCCCGGCTGCCCGCTGAAACCACGATTAACCGTCTGAAAAAGCCGCAGGTTTCATGGCGAACTCCATCCACTATACTGCTCCATATCCAGGCTATCCAGGCACTTGGTGCGATTCCATGCACACTTCGTGCATGGCCGGGGCCGCCCGACGCCCGATTGCCCGATTGAGAAACCGCATGAACACAAAGGCTTAGTTGATCGCCGGAAAACAGGCATTACGGCGAACTCGGGGGCAGGCCGCGCAACCCACGCGCGCGCAAAATCATGATTTTCGTCGCCCCGAGGCATGATGCCGAGGCGACGTCTGATTCTGGCGAGAACGATACTTTCCGAGCGACAATAGTTGCGTTTCCAGCCTTTCACGCGCAATCGCATGTCAAATCGTCGACTGACACGTCAAATGCCGCTTCAGTCGACGATGCGGTTGCCGATCAACTCCTGCAACTTCTCGTCGGAAAGCCCGAGGATCTCGCGGTACACATATGCATTGTGTTCGCCGAGGTCCGGCGCCCCCCGGGAGATGGAGGCAGAAGCCTTGGACATGCGCCACGGAGCACCCAGGATGGGCCGCGCCCCTTCCTTATTGTCCGAAACAAATCTGAAAAAGTCGCGGCCCCAGAGGTATTGATCACCGATCAAATTCACCGAACTCTGACTCTTGAACGCGGCGACGCCCAGGGCACGGAGGTGGTTTGCCAGAGCATCCACATCCTGCTCCTTCGTAAGTTCCGACAGCTGTTCGTCCAAACCGCTTCGATGTTCATACCTCTGCGCACGCGTCATGAATCGGGAATCTTTGGCGAGATCGGCGCGGTCCAAGCCTTCGCAAAGTGCGTGCCACTCAGGATCAGATGCCACGGCGATGCTGAGCCAAGTTCCGTCGCGGCACGGATAGCAGCCATGCGGTGCCATGTCGGCGTGGGCATTCCCGTCGGGAACAGCGCTTTTGCCGGTCAAGCCCTGCTCAAAAAGGCTGTCTCCTACCATGCTCGACATGCCCTCGACCGCCGAAACATCGACGAATTGGCCTTCGCCGGTGCGTTGGCGATGCATCAAGGCCACGATCGCCGCATAAGCAGCTTGAGCGCCGACTGTCGAATCGCCATAGCGATGATTGACGCCAAGGGGAGGGCCTCCCTCATAGCCGGCCAGACTATTGAGTCCTCCCAGCGCGGCAAAGCATGGCGCGTATCCCGTCTGATGGCCGAGCGGACCGTCGTTGCCGAACATCTTGATGGAAACGGCAATGATGTCCCGCTTGATCTCGCGAAGTTGTTCATAGCCCAGGCCCGACCGTTCCATGGCTCCGGGACGGATGTTGTTTATGACGATATCGCTCTTGGCCACCATGTCGCGAAAGAGCTGCAGCCCCTCCGCGGTCTTCATGTTGATCTGAACGCTCAAAATCTCCGAATTGATACTCAGGAAATAGGGCGCGTGATTGATATCGACGCCGCCATAAGCGCGCATCTCGTCCAGGTTGCTGTTGCTTTCGACCTTGATGACTTCCGCGCCGAGGAAAGCCAGAAGCTTGCCGGCGTAGGGACCGGCCCAGACTTTGGTGAGTTCCAGAACGCGGACACCCTGCAGCGGCCCGCCGCGCGACGTGTTTGGCATTCCGTTGACCTGCGCATCAAGCATGTGCTTTGGCTCCACCAACGGCCTGCCGGTTGTCGAGGATCGTGGCCGTGTGTGCTCCGAGCAAAGGCGCCGGAGAGGTTATCTTTACCGGCGTGGCGCTCATCTTGTAGGGCACGGTCGGATAGAGTGCTTCGCCCAATACCGGATGGGTGACGCGCTGGAAATACTCCCGGAACACGAATTGCGGCGAGCGTTGCACATCGGTGGCGTTATTCACCGGCACCAGCGGAACATCCAGGCGTTGCGCGGTCTCGGAAACCTCGTCCTTTTTCGCGGCGAGAAGCCAAGCCGCGAAATGCTTGCGAAACTCGACGACTTTTTCCAGCGTCGCGCCGAACTCCAGCCAATTTTCATCGAAACTCTTGGACCATTCCGGATTGCCCATCAACTTGCACAACCCAAGCCAATGCTTGCGGTTTGTGACCATGAGATAGACAAAGCCGTCGGCACAGCGGAAGAATCCGTGCGGCCCGCCCATGTCATAGGCGGTGCGCAAGTCGTTGGCCTCGGCTTCGCCCGTGATCATGCGTCCGACGACGCAATCCGCGCGGGAGACCAACACTTCCATCTGCGAGATGTCGACGAACTGGCCTTGATTGCTATGCGTGCGCCAATAGAGCGAGGACACAATGCAGAGCGCCGCGTCGATGGCCCCTTCGTAATCGGCCATGAACCGTCCCGCGCCCTTCAAGGGTGGCTTGCTTGGATCAGCCGCCGTCGGCGAGTGGTAGCCCCATCCGCTGGCATTAAATACGTTGATGCTTTTCGCGTTTCGCCATGCGGCGGGCGCGCCGTGTCCGAATGGCGTGATCGAACAGAAGATCACCGACGGATGATCGTGTTCCGCCTGGGCGGGCGTCAAGCCCACATTCTTCAGCCAGTCCTCATCGTGATCATCAATCACGACATCCGCAGTTGCTATCAATTTATGCAGGGTGTCGAGCCCCGCCTTGGAGGCGAGATCGAGCACCACGGACTTCTTGTTCGTATTCAGATATGCGAATAGACCGCTGTTCTCGGGTCCTGCGTCTGAACCGACGATTGGAGCCATCGAACGTGTCGGGCTTCCGGTTCCCGGCCGCTCCACCTTGATCAGCTCCGCGCCGAAGTCCGCCAGCAGTTTCCCGCAATACTCGCCGGCCACGCCTTCGGCGATCTCGACGACCCTGAATCCTCGTAACGCTGTCACCTTTATCCTCCACCCTCGTTCGTCGAGGACTCGAAATCCGACTGACAAGGGTCAATCAATGACGCGAAGTTACCACCACTGCCCGTGCGGTAGACTTTCTCAATGATATGAACGAATGCGGGTTAACTCGTAGTCGCCCGCGTCATCCACTTGGGCTTTCCAGCCTGGGTAGACCACAATTGTGGTGAACGTCTCCTCGATGATCGCAGGCCCCACCACTTCATGGCCCGGCTTGAGATTCGATCCTAGGAAAACGTCGGTTTCCTTGTAGCCCTGACCCAAATTGGCGCGGCGCGTTTTTGCGACTTTGGCCGCAACAGTGCGTGCGCTAAGGCCCTTTATGACGCTGGGCGCAGGCGTATCAACGTAAGTCGCCAAGCGTACACCGATAATTTCCGGAATCTCGCCCTCGCGCACGTGGCCGTACTCTTCCATGTGTCGCTTATTGAATAGCTCGATGGCCTTCTGTCCGATGGCGTCGTTAACGAAGGACAAATCCTGCGCGCCCGTGTTGGTTTGCATATCGAACGTCAGGGCCCAGTTTTGCCCCCGGTAACGCATCTTCATCTGGTAGCGGGCGATAATCTTGTCTCTCGGGAAATTGGCATCGGCAAAGTAGTTTGCGGCGCGATCGTCCAGCTCTTTCCATAGGGCCTTTAGCTTCTTGATATCGGGCTCGTTGGCTGGACAGATATAAGAGCGTTCTTCATCAATGCTGGGCTTGGCCACCAGAGTGCCTAGAGCCGAGAAGGTCGGAGATGCCTTCGGCACCAGAACGTTGTCGACGCCCAAATCTTCTGCCTGAATGGCGGCAAAAGCCGGTCCGTTACCGCCATAGGCGAGAATGACCATCTCCTTGGGATCGATGCCCTTCCCCGCGGTGGTTCTTCTCACGGCCTGGGTCATGTTGGCATTAACCACGCGCCAGCAATCAAACGCCGCATCTTCCGCGCTGTAGCCCATCTTGTAGCCAATGTCCTGGAACGCCTGTTCGACACCATCCCGGCGCAGCGAAAAGCTGCCGCCCGCGAATTCCGATTCTGCCGATAAGATGCCGAGCATGAGAAGGGCATCGGTCACCGTCGGCTTTTTGCCGCCGCGGCCGTAACAAATCGGGCCCGGTTCCGCGCCCGCGGACGCCGGCCCGACTTCCAGGGCGCCGTTGTTCACATGGCAGATTGAACCGCCTCCGGCTCCCAGCGTTTCGACCTGCACCATGGGAACGCCGACCAGGTAGCGGTGATGCATGTTCCAGCCTGTTTCTGCAGGCGCATTGCCATTCATCACCACGGACACATCGTAGGAGGTGCCGCCCATATCCACGCAGAGGAGGTTGGGGTAGCCCTTTTTCATGCCAACATAGGCGGAACCAACGACGCCGCCGGCCGGGCCGGACGCCAGCACGCGAATTGGTGCGCCGTCGATGTATTCCTTAGTCATCACACCGCCGCTGGCCTGCATGACCATGAGCTGGTTCTTATAGCCGGCCTCTTTCAGCCGGGAGACGAGCCTCTCGAGATAGGACGTAACCTTGGGTCCAACATAGGCGTTTACGATCGTCGTGCTTGTGCGGTCGTATTCCGGCGCACGGGGCAGGACTTCATGCGAGACGGAAATGTGCACGCCCGGCATTTCTTTCGCGACAATCTCTTTTACGCGTTTTTCATGCTTCGCATTCACGAAAGAGAACAGAAAGGAGATCGCAACCGATTCCACTTTCTGTTTCTTCAATCGCCGGCAGCACTCACGCACCGCATCTTCATCAAGCTCTTTATATACCGAGCCATCAAACAAGATCCGCTCCGGAACGGTCAGACGTCGGCGCCTTGGCGTGATTTCGATAGGCGGCTCCAATCGAAGGTCCCAGACACTTTCTTTGAACCCACGCCGGTACTCCACTTCATCGCGAAAGCCTTCCGTGGTGATCAAGCCGGTCAGTGCGCCATTCATTTCGATCAGCGTATTGTCGGCGACCGTGGTGCCGTGCACGATGGCATCGCACCGGCCCAGGAAATCGCCCAGAGGCACGCCTTCGATTTGCGCGAGCTTTTCCAGTCCTCTCATCACGCCAAGCGACCTGTCTTCGGGCGTGCTCAGGTTCTTGTGGAGAATGACGTCCGGACCTTTGAGAAGCGCAAAGTCCGTGAAAGTGCCGCCAATATCTATCCCTACACGATAATTCACGTTCGCTCCCTACGCTGCCTTCGCTTCTTTCGCGGCCTTCATTTTTTGTCTCAGCGCGTCGGTCGCTGTGACATCCACGGCAAGGTCGTATTCCTCTAATGACCCGGTGAATACGACGCCGTATTTCTCCCGTGCGGCGCCGATGCTGACTTTCTCGTCGAGCACATCGTCCTTCACAGCTTCAGGATCGCGCAGCAACGCCGGGCCAAACCCCGCGCCGCCACCATGTTGGTATGCAATCACGGCGCCGGCCGGCAGCTGCGCATGGACTGAGAGGCCAACCTGGTATTCCCTTTCGGTCCCCACTTCGAACCGGTTCGAATAAGGGCTTCCATCGTCACCGCCGCACATGCCGCTGATTGGATGCGTGGCCGACACCATCCAAGCCATCGCCGTCGTCGGCTCAAGAACCTTCTTCGTATTGAGGCTGCCCGGCTGTCCGCGCCATTGCCCGGCCCCCCCGGAGTCGATTGTCATCTCACGGCTGATGTTGATGATGGGAACCCGAGGCTCGGCATCTTCCACCTCGGACAACAACAGATTGCCCAGCGCCGCAGGACACGAACCCCAACCGTCTATACCTTGAACGGCGGAGACATCCATGGAGCGCGCGTCGACACCTTGATCCAGCCACATCTGGCCGCTCTTATCCAAGCCAATCACCGCGTTGGGCATGCCGATTTTGTACACCTGGGGCTGCGCGCGCTCCGGCACGACGTTTGACAGCGCCACGCACACAGCTTCGGTGATCTCGCATGCCGGGTGGAAGGAGCCGAGGGCTGCGGGCTTATTGGGTCCCGGCTGAGCGATGGTGTTCTCGGGAATGATGATCTCAACCGCGTTGAACAGTCCCTCATTCTTCACGATGGAGGGATCTATCGATGCCGATAACTGCGACATCACATAACTGCGGCTGTTGCCGAATGTATTCCACACGCCCACCAGTTCGGGACGATCATCGCAGCCCGTCAGGTCAACGGTTAATTGATCCCCCTTGACGATGCAATTCACGTGGACTTTGACATCCTTCGTGCCCAACGTGTCATGATCGATCAAAACGGTGGCTTCATATGAGCCGTCCGGCCACCTCGCCACTTCTTCCCGGAAACGTTTTTCCGTGTGATCGATATTGTAATTGATCGCCGCCTTGATCACGTCGGCTCCCCACTTTCTGACCAAGTCCTCAAGCAGCTTCACAGAGAGCTGCACGCCGCTGATCATGGCCGCGAGATCGCCGTGGAAGGAGGGGAAGCGGTTGTTGCGTTCCACCAGTTTGATGACATCACGGCGTTTTTCACCGCGGTGTATCAGCTTGAGACAGGGGATCGCCAAACCTTCAGTAAAGATATCCGTGGCTTCAAGGGTGAAGCCGCCGGGGTCCTTGCCGCCCGTGTCTCCTTGGTGGGCCTGCAAGGCTTGAATCAACAACAGTTCGCCGTTGTCGTCATATACCGGCCCATACACATTGTAGTCCGGCAAATGACCGCCGCCGTAATCCGGATCGTTTCCCAGGAACACATCGCCGGGCCCCCAATCAAATTCCTCCAGGTTCTCCAGCCCATAACGCACCGTCAGCTGCGATACGAACGTCAGGTGGGGCGTGCCGATGGATGAACCCGCCAGGCGACCATGGGCATCGATGGTGCCGGCGTTGCGTTCATTGGATTGATTGATAATGGGAGAGGATGCCGCGCGGCCTAAATGAGTCGCGGCCTCAAAGCATATCGTTTCCATGGCGCCGCGAATAATGCCCGCGGTAACCGGATCGATATTTGCTTTGGTCGGAAGCGGCGCGCGTTTGGCGGCAAGTCTCTTGTTCATCTCAAACGACATGTCGGCGCCTCTCTCTGCTATTGCCTCATTGACCGGGGATACGATGAGCCACGGAGAAGGCGGCCTCCCCGGTGGGGGGGCAATCCGCCATCTCCGTCATCCCTTGTATTCCCTTGGCGGACAAAGCCCCTCGCGGATACGCAAGGACACGTCAGCCGGGAATTCCACTCCCATAGCCTAGGCGGGTTTTTCCATCATCGGGTCGCGAAGTCTCGATAGAACCTGCAACTCTATTGACACTCGCCGAGATTATACCCCCGGCGGGGGCTTTTGGGCGTCGCCGCGCATGAGTTTTACGGTCATCCGGACCCTACCCGGCGCCCACCGACGCGGCCCTGGTCATACGGGAGGAGGGTTCAAGCGGTTGAAGCCTTTCTCAATGCGGTACGAGTAATAGGGGTAAGCTGGCATCACGGCGCTAGCTTCGTCCAGGCGCCGGACCTGCTCTGCTTCGAGGGACCAGCCAACCGCTCCGAGATTGTCCCGCAGCTGCGCCTCATTTCGGGCGCCGATCAACACGGATGACACCGTCGGCCGGCTGAGCAGCCAGGCAATGGCAATCTGGGGAATGGTCTTGCCGGTTTCCGATGCGATCACATCAAGGGCGTCCACCACGCGATACAGCCGCTCCTCGTCAACCGGGGGGCTCAATTGTGCGGTCTGATTGAGACGGCTGTCGCTCGGCAGGAGCTGGCCGCGCCTGATCTTACCTGTAAGGCGCCCCCAACCCAACGGACTCCAGACAATAGCGCCAACGCCCTGGTCGAGGCCAAGCGGCATCAACTCCCATTCATAGTCGCGCCCGATGAGCGAGTAATAGATCTGATGCGCGACATAGCGCGGCCACCCGCGCCGTTCGGCGATCGCGAGCGATTTCATCAGATGCCAACCAAAGAAGTTCGAAACCCCGACATAGCGCAGCTTGCCGGCGCGAACGAGCAGATCAAGAGTGTAGAGTACTTCCTCGATCGGCGTCGATGCGTCGAAGCCGTGGAGCTGGAGAAGGTCGATGTAATCGGTCCCGAGCCGTTTGAGGGCATCGTCGACGGCGGTCAACAGGCGGTGGCGCGAGGTGCCGCTGCCAAAAGGGCCGCGGGCTGTCGGCAGGCCGGTCTTGGTCGAGATCAGGACCTTGTCCCGGCGGCCCTTGACCGCCGCACCCAGGATCTCCTCGGCCGCGCCGTTCGAGTAGACGTCGGCGCTGTCGAACATGTTCACGCCGGCATCGAGGCATATATCAACGAGCCTCCGCGCCTCGTTCTTGCTGCTTCCACCCAAGGCCGAGAAGAACGAGCCTTGGCCGCCGAAGGTGCTCGTGCCGAGGCTCAAGGACGGAACCTTCAGGCCCGACGCACCGAGGCGACGATACTCCATGGTGGGCTCCTTCCGCAGACAGCGCGCATTCTGCAGACCAGACAGACACAAAGGCGAAGGCGGTTTTAGGCGGCGACCCGCATCCGGCAAAACAATGCAATGTTCGCCAGATGCGGTGCTAACAAGGTTACGGCTTCCTGCGCGCGGAGTGGGCGTGACGCCACTCCGGCGGGAACTGCATGTCGGTTTCCTTGACAGCGTTATTCAGGCCCTGGTCTTTGAAGACTTTGTCGCCAAGCTGACGATCATCGACGGCGTCATTCTTCATCATCGGCAACATGCCTTCGACCCAGCCGGTCAGCATGCTGCCGAAGTATTCACCGCGATACTGCTTATAGAGTTCAAGGAAGGTCTTCTGCACGACGACCGTGTCGGTGGGACGCGACCGCGAGCATGCCATCGCGTATTTTTCCGTCTCGGCTTCCAGCTGATCGAGCGGCACCATGCTGTTTATGAAGTTGCACTGGAACATTTCCTTCGCCGTGAATGGGCGGCCGGTGAAGAGCATTTCCGAGAACTTGCGGATGCCCATCATTTCAACCCAGGTCCACAGGCGCGGGCCCCAGCCCGCGTAGCGGAATGACGGGTGACCAAACAGGGCGTCGTCCGAGGATATGACCAGATCGCAATCCGCCGCTTGATAGAAGTGCCAGCCGTAGCAATAGCCCTTCACCTGAAGGATGCTGACCTTCTTGAATTCCTGCAGCGGTCTATTGCCCGCCTGGGCTTTCGCGTAGTGATCGGTCAACCCGTGCAGGAACCGAAACGATTTTTTCGGCGGATATTTCACGTCCGGATCGTCGATCGCGAACTCGGGAAGAAGCGAAACGTCGCCGCTCGACTCCGAGAGCATTTCCGCCTGTTCCGGCAGATCGCCGCCCGCGCCGAGATGCTTTCCCTCGCCGCGGATGACCAGCACTTTGACGTCGTCGTCGATATTCGCCTTGAAGACGTATTCGGCATAAAGCTGCCGCATGCCGATGTTCGTGGCGTTGAGAAAATCGGGCCGGTCGAAGGTCAGGTAGGCGATCCTGTTTTTCTTGTCCTTCTTGTACTTAATGTACTTTTTTGCTTCTTTTCTGAGTGTTACGTGGTCCTGCAGCGCTATTACCATAGCTTGTCCCCGCCCATGCTTTGATGATGAAATACGTTGCCAAGGGGACATAGGGTTGGTGTCCTGTCTTGACATTTCATGTCCTTGTATCAGCAATAGGCGCAAGGCTTGCTGTCTGTCACGGCCTTTCGGGCGGGCCAGAAATCGGGAGCAACGGCAATGGGCGAGAAGCTGTTCTACAGCCTTGAAGGGCCGCTCGACGCTATTCCTGCCGAGCGGCAGATGCGGGCGGCAAATTTTGAGTATTTTCCGGAGCTTGTCCGTGATCTGGGCGGCGACCCCCGGTGGATTCTGGAACACCACGGCATGGATCCCCGGACCATCCGGGACCCGGATTATTTCATCGACTGTAAATCCCTCGTCGATGTCTTCGAATATTGCAGTGCAATATTTGATGACCCGCTGTTTGGTCTGCGGCTAGGGAGCATGCAGGAAGCGGACGTGTTCGGATCTGTCACCGCCCTGTGTCGGGCCGCGCCCAGCTTCAGAGAGGCGCTGCGAAGCTTCATCGAGTATTTCCCCATTGTTCACTCCCCCATGACGATCATGGAGCTTGTCGAAGGAAGAGAGACAGCCGAACTCAGGTGGACCGTCGGCAGCGATCTCGGCTTCAACATGCAGGCGAGTTATCAGGGCATATTGCTCGATGCGAAGCTTCTGCGATCGATCGGAGGGCGGACTTTCCGGCCGAGTTATGTGAATCTCGATATCGAGGTGCGGCAGAAGGATGTGCCCGACATTGAGAATGCCGTCGGTTGTCCGTTCCACAGCAAGGCCGGAATGAATGCGATCGGATTCCCGATAGGAATATTGGAGCAACCGGTTGCAAGTTCGAACAGATTGTTGTTCAGACTCCTGGGCGGCTACCTTGACCGGGTAAAGACTGTGTCGAGGACCACGATTGTGGAGCGCGTGGAAGACTATGTCCGCGGCGCGTTGCCGTCAGGAAACTGCTCAATTGAACGTTGCGCAAAGAAGTTTGGAACCTCGGTGCGCACACTCCAGGCCCGTTTGGGTGAGTGCGGTCTTAAGTTCTCCGACATCTTGGAAAGGCAACGTGTTGAGCTGGCTAAGACGTATCTCGAACAAGCGGAACTGTCATTGGACGAGGTCGCCGTACTACTGGGCTATTCCGAGCAGTCGAGCTTTGGCCGGGCATTCAAGAGATGGACCGGTGTAACCCCACAGGGTTTTCGAGGCTCGCCACGTGAGAATTTCATGAGGCCGGCCAATTTGGTGTGACCCACGGTGCAGCCTCGAAACACTGATCCTGCAACATCCGGCCTCGACCTTGACGTGGGTTAGTGGCACCGCAACTCCTCTCGGCTATAAATCAGCGAGATCATCGTTACCGTCGTAACCGCCGATACTCAGTTCATGCACGGCGACGGCGTCTGCGATAATTTCAGATCTGGATTTATAGGGGGCGGCGCCTTCGGCCGAATCTCCTCCCAACCGAATATATAGAAAAAGAAACTCTCCAATGAAGGCTGACGGCGATCCTGAAGCTCTGCGCGCTCAAGTGAGATCATGGTTGGCAGAACATGTCCCATCAGGCTGGCGTGCCGCAATGACCGGGGCAGAGCAGGACTTGTTCGTACAGGCGCAGCGGGACTGGTTCTCGCAGCTGGTCCAAGCGGGATATGCCACGCCCCATTGGCCCGAAGGCTGGCCGGGCGGTGGACGTTCCCTAGCTGAGCAGAAGGTCATATTCGAAGAGGTGGCGCGGGCCGACGCGCCGCGGCTCATTCTCTTTTTTGTGGCGCTCTACCACGCCGCCTGCACGTTGATGGAGTGGGGCTCCGTTACGCAAAAGGAGAAATACCTCCCCGGCATTCTTGGTGGGGAAATCTGGTGCCAAGGTTTCTCGGAACCCAATGCCGGGTCTGATCTCGCATCTGTCCGGACGCGGGCGGAGCGGCGCGGCGATCGCTATGTAGTCAACGGTCAGAAGGTCTGGTCGACAATGGCGCAATACGCGGACAGATGCCTTCTGCTGACCAGGACGGGTGCTTCCCAACCGCCGCAAGGCGGGCTGACCTATCTGTTGCTCGACATGCGCACAAAGGGAATCACGGTACGGCCGATCTCTCAGATCACCGGCGATGATGAGTTTGCCGAGATATTCTTCGACGATGTCGAAATCCCCGCAGATGACCGCGTCGGCGAAGAGGGCGAGGGGTGGGCGGTCGCTCAATCGACCTTGGCGTCGGAGCGCGGTCTCACACTCATGGAATTGAGCCAGCGCATGCGTTACGCGCTGCCGCGCATGGCGACAGTGATGCGGGCACGTGGACGTTTCGATGAGGATGCCATCCGTCGCGACTTCGGCAAAGTGGCGGCCAAGATTAATGCGCTGTGCGCACTTGCAGATCGTTATTTGCTGCGACGGATCTCGGGCGAAGAGGCGCCCGGTGACGCATCGATCGTGAAGCTTTATTACTCCAGAGTGCTGCGCGAGTTTACGTCCCTCGG
>SCTM01000303.1 GCA_004297485.1 Rhodospirillaceae bacterium | reverse complement strand
CTCCAACCGCTTTTTCGGCGAGCGCGTTGGCATCGGCAAGGGTGGCGATCGTAAACCCAAGTTGAGTCTGCGCACGCTCCAACGTATCGCGCCGCTCGGCGGCCGTGAACACGATCATGACCCCCCAGATTCCGATTAGCGCCCCAATGACCGGCAGGAAGATCAGCCGGTCGAGACGATATCGCTTCTGAGGCTTTTCGGCATTATGGGTGCTGGTCAGAGAACGTCCCCCCCCTCGAAAAGGCCCGATTTCTAGCACCAGCGTATCAACTCAGGAGACGTTTAGCAATTTGAAGGCTGTATGAGTCGCTGCGCGCGATTGATTTGGAACCGGCGATGATATACCGCGAGCGCCATCGGCCTCAGCGGTGGCGAAGGCCCACACGCCCATTCCGCACCATCCGGCTCAAATAGCGGCCGGATTCTGTAGGCTGCAAAACGGACGTTCCATGGTTGGCAGCATGACCGCCGCAACAGCCCCTAGCCTATCAAAACCCCCTGCATGCGACACCAACAATGCTGCTGATGCCGGAAGCAATAAGGAGAGTCCACATGGACGTAAACATCTTCACGACGAGGATATTAATCTCGGGTCGAAGTTCGCGCCGATCCCCTCGATGACAAAGTCATTAATGGCCGCTCTTATTTCCTCACTGCTTGCCAGGCCGGGCGGGAAAATCCAATCCTTGAACATGATACAGGCAAGCACCGCGGCGAACGACACGCGCACCATCAGCTTAGGATCAACCTTTGGCTTGTCTTTCATTCCTTTTGTCATGACAGACGCACCATGATCGAAATATGTGCTTAGACTATTGATCTCGCCGACACCCTGCGCAGTTCCGGTATCATAAGTCTGCGCAACCACCAGCGAGGTAAGCATCCCCGAGTGTTCGCTGATAAACCGCTGAAGCTCTGTCGTATACAGATTTGCGGTCTCTCGCGTCGTGGCCAGCTTGCCCTGTTTCGGCATGCGCTTGTTGATGAAGTTCAGAAAGTGCTGATCGAGTGGTTTGAAGATCGTCTCGCGAAACAAATTCGATTTCGATCCAAAATATCGAAAGAGTTGGGCTTCAGTAACGTCGGCATTGCGGGCGATCGTCGCCGTTGTCGCGCCAGCAAACCCACACCGTTTGAATTCCTCGCCCGCAGCTTGAACGACACGATTCAAAATTTCTTCCGGAGACCGCCTCTTGCGCTTCGCGGCAGGAAGCCGCCGCTTGCTTCGCCCAGAGCGCGAGACTGCAGCTGTCGAAAGTTTTTTCTTCTTCAATGCCAACGCCTTCACAAAACATGCTCCCGATCCACGCCCCAGCCAACCCTCAATAGTGCTAGGTCGGAAAACGCGAACCTCCAATGGTCCAAAGATGGCACTCGGATCATCGGGTATCCAGATGCTTCCGGAGCAGTGGGGGTTACCGCCCCGCCACAGGAGCCATATAAGCCATTGAACTATATATCATATTTCGCATTATAAGACGACGCCTCTTATATCGAAAACCGCCGCGACTTCGCCGAGAGCGACTCATTCCCGATGGATTACGGAACTCATGAGGTTCAAATCGGGGGCCCACAGAACCGCCTCTTGAGAGCTTCTAACAAGCAAGTCCCTCGACATCTATATAAGCGTGAGGCGGCGATGGGCTTCGAAGGTGATCCGGCCCCTGCGGTAAATATCGGCAACCGCCATCCAATGCGAGCTGTGCTTTTTTTGTCGACAGCAGAGGCTCCACGGCCAACGCCCAAAGCGCGTGGTGCCTAGGATCAGGCGATTGACAACCGCCGTCGATTACAATTGGCGAAAGCTCAACTGCCCGGGCTCATCGACAGATCGTGAGTTCGCGCTCCGACAAATCCGAAACATCACGGTAAAGGTGCGATCCAGCGCAGGTCACTGAGTCATCATGCTTCCGAATACGGGAGACAAACCATCGAACATCGCTTCGAGCGTGTTTGATACGAACACAGACACCCTTAACTGCTGATGTGATTCGCTAAGCACGCGTAAGAAGCGCAGGGGTTGTTGTTTTTCTTTGAACTGACAAGAATGTCTGCGCGTTATCACTACAGTAATTCCGCGGCAGCGCCTGCGTGCCCGCTCGGCGTGATATTGGAGCCCTCCGGATGAGCCAAATGACGCCGCTACCACTTACATCGCATGCTGCCTTGTTTCTGGATTTCGACGGCACGCTCGTGGAGATGGCGTCCACCCCGTCGGCCATCGAGATGCCAGACGCGCTTCCATTTTTGCTTCGTCGGACTGCCACTATGCTTAACGGTGCCCTCGCGGTCGTGACCGGACGCCCCATAGTATCGATTGATAGCTTTCTTCCAGGTGCCGTCGCGGCGATTGCCGGTCTTCACGGCGCGGAACTTCGAGATAGCCGAGGCCAGCTGACGCGCGCTGAACTTGACTTGCCCGCGGTGAAAACGGCCCGGGCCCTGCTCAATGACTTCAAGCGGGAGCGTCCCGAAGTCCTTCTCGAGGACAAGGGGCTGAGTCTGGCCTTGCATTTCCGCGGCGCACCGCACTTGGGAGAGGAATGCCGGACGGTAATCGACCTTTGTGTAGGAAAGGCACGCGGACATTTGGAACGATTAGATGGCGCCTTCGTCAGCGAAATAAAGCCAAAAAATGTTTCCAAGGCGCGAGCCATTGAAACATTCATGAAGAGCGCGCCCTTTAAAGGTCGTTCCCCAATCTTTGCCGGCGATGACGTCGGCGATGAGGCGGGGTTTGAATATATAGCGAAGATCAACGGGATTGGCATCATCGTTGGCGGCCGGTCTCCTACTGCGGCGACACAACGCTTGCGATCTGTCACAGCGCTGCATCAATGGCTTCGCACTTTTGTCACCGGTCCGAACCATGATTAGCCCCCCTTCCAGCGCCACACGTGGCACCGATTTGAATCTCGCGGTGATTGGCAACTGCAGCTTCAATGCGCTGATAGATCGTCGTGGCTGTATTGTGTGGTGCTGCATGCCGCGCGCGGATTC
>SCTM01000302.1 GCA_004297485.1 Rhodospirillaceae bacterium | reverse complement strand
GCGCGAATCTACTTCGCGAGCAATTGCGTCAGGGCGCGCATATCCGTGATTGATCGGATTTCTTGCAGGCGTTGGTGCAAAGCCGCCGCCCGTGTCGCGGGCAGGGCCCGCTCGGCGCACATCATGAACTTCTCCCGCCGTTCCGTGTCGGTCATGGCGCCGCTCGTCGGCGTGTCCACCTTGCGCGTGAGCCGGCGCCCATCCTTGAGGGTGACGGTGACCTCGGCGCCCCAGTGACCGGGCCCGCGATCGGACATGTCGGGATGCGCGCGCGCATGGGTTAGCGCAAGCACGCGCTGGACGCGTGGCTCCACGATGGCATCGCCCTCGAAATCCTTTAGGCGCACGGCACCGTCGCACAACGCGCGCGCCACGGCGTACTGAACGCTGAACTTCGCTTCCAGGGCGGTGCGCGGAGCGGGCCGGTTGGTGTGACGCAACCCGCGTCCGGGCACGAGAATGTTCACCTGCGCGATATGGTCGGCGGAAAAATCGCCGGTGCGCGCGATCTCCAGGGCCATGGCGATGGCGGGCTGGGCACTGCCGCAACAGGGGAATTGCTTGAGGCCGATGGTATCGACGCCGATCTCCAGGGGCTCGCCCCAATTGGCGGTCAACCGTTCCGCGTCGAAGGCGCCGGGGCCGTTGAAGACGTTGAAGAAGCCCTGATCGTGCTCAATGGCCTCCGGATTGGCGCTGGCACCGCGTTCCGCCAGCAGGCCGGCGAGCAACCCGTTGCGGGCGCATTGACCCACCTGCAGCGGTTTGGTCATGGTGCCGAAGTTGGCTTTGATCCCAGCCGCGAAGGACGCTGCCATGGCCAAGGCAATTGTTGTCCGGGCGCGGTCGAGCTTGAGCAGGCGGGCGGTCGCCGCCGCCGCGCCGAAGATTCCTAGGGTCGCCGTGGGGTGCCAGCCTTTGTCGTAGTGATGCATATGAACGGCGCGCGCGAAGCGGGTTTCCGTCTCCACGCCGACGACGTAGGCAACCAGCACCGCGTCGCCCGACAGGCCGCGCTCCTCCGCCAGCGCCAACAAGGGCGCCACCAGCGGCGCGGACGGATGACCGCCGAACACGCCGCTCACGTCGTCGAAGTCCAATGCATGGGACGCGGTGCCGTTGACCAAAGCCGCATCGAGCGCGCTGGTGCGCCGCTCCGTGGCGAAGATCAACGACTCGCCCGGCGCGGTGGCGACGCCGGGCGTGGTCAGCAGAATCCGCGTGCAATCCTCGCCCATGCCCGCCAGTGCCACGCCGACGGTGTCGGCGATGCTGGCATAGGCATTCGCTTCCGCGCGGGGCGTGATACGCGCCGGATCAAAGCCGCAAATCTTGTCGGCCAGCCGCGCGGCGAGGGAAGGAGTGCGTTGATTATCCATGCCACTTCATTGTTGGTTACGTTAACGGAACCTGTGGCATTAAATGTTAGCCAGGCAAGCTAACCAATTGCGTATGGAGGACTTGTATCCTTTCGGCATCTGCAAGTGCTCAATATCGTTTGGCTGGAACTCCGCCAGTTCCTTGTGCTCGCAGCTCAGAATAAATTTGGCATCGTATATTGGAGCAATGCCGAAGGTTACGATAAGCACGCACGTCTTTGGACTGACTTCGTAAACCCAAGCATCTAATATATCTCGAACATGCGTCGGAATGCCAATTTCCTCCGAGATTTCTCGCGTCAAACATTGTGCTGGCGTCTCACCCGGCTCAAGCTTGCCGCCTGGAAGTTCCCATTCATTCCGTTCATTTTTCAGCAGGGCCAACCTGCCTGAGTTAACGACGACGCCCTTGATCGAAACCGGGTATCGATAAGCCAGATTGTCTGTGGCAGTTTGAGAATCGTCGGCCATTTCGGAATGCAGTGATATTGGAATTGTTTCCGCCAGAGTATCACAGAGTTACAAAATCAATGTATCGAGGCCCACCCCCATGAAAGCCCAGATCATCGAAGCCACCGGCGCACCGTCGGTATTCAAACTGGTGGATGTGCCCAAGCCCGCCGTCACACCGGGCCATGTGCTCATCCGCATCGCCGGCACCAGCGTCAATCCGCTTGATGCACGCCTGCGTCGTCAGGGCGGTCCGCTGCTGCCGAAGTTGCCCGCTATCCTGCATCTGGATTTCGCCGGGACAGTGGATGAGGTGGGCGAAGGCGTCACGGTGTTTCGCGCGGGTGACGAGGTCTATGGCTACGCCGGTGGAGTTGGGGGCATTCCCGGCGCGCTGGCGGAATACATGCTGGCCGATGCGCGATTGATCGCGCGCAAGCCGGCGACGCTCACCATGGCCGAAGCAGCGGCGCTGCCGGTGGTCGCCATCACGGCCTGGGAAGGGCTGATGACAAAGGCGCGGCTTATGCCCGGCCAAACCGCCCTCATTCATGCGGCGGCGGGCGGTGTCGGACATGTCGCGGTGCAGATCGCCAAGCACCTTGGCGCGAAAGTCTTCGCCACGGCGTCGACGCCGGAGAAGTGCAGGCTAGCTTTAAGTTTCGGTGCCCAAGTGGCCATCGACTACCGCGCGCAAAGCGTCGCGGAGTATGTCGCAGCTCATACGGACGGCGCGGGTTTCGACGTGGTCTTCGACACGGTTGGCGGCAAGAACCTGGACGCGTCCATGGCCGCCGTGGCGTTCAACGGCCAGGTCGTCACCGCGCAAGCGCGCTCCACGCATGATCTGACACCGCTGCACTCACGGGGTGCCAGCCTTCATGCGGTGTTCTCGGTCATCCCGGTCATCACCAACCTTGGCCGCGAGCGGCAGGGCAGGGTGCTGGGTGAGATCGCCGCCCTGGTGGACAGCGGCGCCGTGCGGCCGTTGCTGGATCATACCTACAGCTTCGACCAGGTCGCCGACGCCCACGCCCGCCTGGAATCCGGCCAAGCGATCGGGAAAGTGGTGGTGACGGTTTAAAGCTATGTCTCCGCCGTCGTCCCCGGGCTTGTCACGGGGACCCAGGGTTTGTGACTCCGCAGAATGCAGAAAGCGCCGATTTCTCGGCATCCATCCAGCCAGGTAAGCCTGGATTCCCGGGACAAGCCCGGGAACGACGATGGAGGGAGTCGCCATATCCCGTCCATCCTGGCCTCTCCTGGACTTACGGCCTTGGGACAGGGTAAAACCCGCCTTCGCTTTCGGATACGGGTTCGCGCGGGCGCCTTTGCGCACCGGCACCCGGCCCCTCGGAGTCTTCTGACGCGATGAGCACGACGCAGGAAATTCGCAGCGCCTACCTGAATTTTTTCGCCAGGAATGGCCACGAAGTCGTCGCCTCCAGCCCGCTGGTGCCGCGCAACGATCCATCGTTGATGTTCACCAACGCGGGCATGGTCCAGTTCAAGAACGTGTTCACGGGTGTTGAGAACCGCCCCTACGTGCGCGCGACCACATCCCAGAAGTGCGTCCGCGCCGGCGGCAAGCACAACGACCTGGACAACGTGGGCTATACCGCGCGCCATCACACGTTCTTCGAGATGCTGGGCAATTTTTCCTTCGGCGATTATTTCAAGGAAGCCGCCATCAGTTATGCCTGGGAGTTGGTCACCAAGGACTATGCCCTGGATAAAAGCCGGTTGCTGGTCACGGTTCATTCCTCCGACGAGGAAGCCGCCGGTCTGTGGGCGAAGATCGCCGGGCTGCCGCAAAGCCGCATCATCCGCATTCCCACGTCCGACAACTTCTGGGCCATGGGCGATACCGGCCCGTGCGGGCCGTGTACGGAGATCTTCTACGATCACGGCGAACATATCCCCGGCGGGCCGCCGGGCAGCGCGGATGCGGACGGCGACCGGTTCGTGGAGATCTGGAATCTGGTCTTCATGCAGTTCGAGCAACGCGGTCCGGACGATCGCATCGCTTTGCCCAAGCCGTCGGTGGATACGGGCATGGGATTGGAGCGGGTCGCCGCCGTGCTCCAGGGCGTGCACAGTAACTACGACATCGATCTGTTCCAGGCCCTCATCGGCGCCATCGCCCAGGCCGCCGGCACCGATCCCAAAGGACCTCACGCAGCCTCTCACCGGGTCATCGCCGACCACCTCCGCGCCTCGGGTTTCCTGATCGCCGACGGTGTGCTTCCCTCCAACGAGGGCCGCGGCTACGTGCTGCGGCGGATCATGCGCCGCGCCATGCGTCACGCGCACATGATGGGCTGTATCGATCCGCTGATGTATCGCCTGGTGCCGGCGCTGCTCGCGCAGATGGGCGGCCACTATCCCGAGTTGGAACGCGCCCAGGCGCTGATCACCGAAACCCTGGCGCTGGAAGAAACCCGCTTCAAGTCCATGCTCGATCGCGGGCTGTCGTTGCTCGACGAAGAGACGCGGAAGCTGGGGTCAGGTGGCACGCTCCAGGGCGAGGTGGCGTTCAAGCTCTACGACACCTATGGCTTCCCGCTGGACCTCACGCAAGATGCGCTGCGTCCGCGCGGCATCGGCGTCGATCTGGACGGCTTCAACGCCGCCATGGACCGCCAACGCGCCGAGGCGCGCAAGGCCTGGGCGGGCTCGGGCGACGCGGCGACGGAAAAGGTCTGGTTTGAGTTGAAGGAAAAAGTCGGCGCCAGCGACTTTCTTGGCTACGCCACGGAAACCGCCGAAGGTCATATCACCGCGCTGTTGGTGGACGGCGTGCCTGTCGATGAAGCGAAGGTCGGGCAAAAGGTCGCGCTGCTGGCCAACCAGACGCCCTTCTACGGCGAATCCGGTGGCCAGGTGGGCGACACCGGCCGCATTGTTGTGGGCGGCGGCAAGGCGGCGATCCAGATCGACGACACCCAGAAGAAGCTCGATGCGCTTCATGTCCACTACGGCATGGTGACCTCGGGCACGGTCAAGGTCGGCGACGAGGCGGCGTTCATGGTCGATGGACCGCACCGCAGCGCGATCCGCGCTCATCACTCCGCCACGCACCTTCTGCACAGCGCCCTGCGGCGCGTGCTTGGCACTCATGTGAGCCAAAAGGGATCGCTGGTGACCGCCGATCGCCTGCGTTTCGATATCAGTCATCCCAAGCCGCTATCGCCCGAAGAAATTCGTACCGTGGAGAGTCTGGTCAACGGCGAGATCCGCGCCAACGAAGCCGTCAGCACGCGGCTCATGGATCCGGAGTCCGCGGTGGAGGCGGGCGCCATGGCTTTGTTCGGCGAGAAATACGGCGATGAAGTGCGCGTGGTGGCCATGGGTGCTTTAGGCGCCGATACCACGCCCAAAGGCGTGCAGCGTCCGTTCTCGGTGGAACTGTGCGGCGGCACCCATGCGCGGCGCACCGGCGATATCGGCCTGTTCAAGATTGTCGGCGAATCCGCGGTTGGCGCGGGCGTGCGGCGGATCGAGGCGGTGACGGCCGGCGCCGCCGAAGCCTGGGTCGCCGAGCAAGACCGGATGCTGAAGGAAGCGGCCGGCGTTCTCCGCATCGCGCCCGGCGAACTTCCGGCACGGGTCGCGGGTCTGGTCGAGGACCGCAAACGACTCGAACGGGAAATCGCCGACCTGCGCAAGAAACTCGCGACCGGCGGCGGCGCGGACGCCGACACGCCGCCCGCAACGAAAACCGTGGCGGGCATCGCCTTCTCGGGGCGCGTGCTCAACGATGTCCCAGCCAAGGATTTGAAAGGCGTCGTCGATGCCATCAAAAAGCAGCTTGGATCGGGCGTGGTCGCGCTGGTCAGCGTGAGCGAAGGCAAAGCCTCGCTGGTAGTTGGAGTCACTGACGATCTCACGGCACGCATCAGCGCGGTGGATCTGGTCAAGGTCGGCGCAGCGGCGGTCGGCGGCAAGGGCGGCGGCGGCCGGGCCGACATGGCTCAGGCGGGTGGTCCTGACGGGGGCAATGCACTCGGGGTCCTTGCTGCGATCGAGCAGGAGTTGGCCGGTACGGCCATATAGTTGCTATATATCAATAATATACACGAGTTAGCTGCATCCAGATCGGCGCCGTGACGTTTCTGTTGCATCGCAGCATTTGTGCTTGACGCGCATTTGCCTCAAGCGTACATTGTGCATCGCAGCAAATAAGCAATTAACGCCGGTACCGTGTGATGGCTTCAGCCGCTCAGTCCTCGAATACGGTCCGCAAAAAGAAACCGGAAGAGGTTGTGCTGAAAACCGTCACACCGTTCCAGCCAAGGAAGCCCACCATGGAAAAAGCATTCAGTGATCTTACAGCCTATACCCAGGACAACCTGGGTGCGTTCATCAAGGCCAATGCCGCCATGACCAAAGGCGTCGAGCTAATGTCGAAGAATTTTTTCGCTCTGGCGTCCCATGCCCTCGAAGAGGCAACCGAAGTCGGCAAGCGCGTCACGTCCGTCAAGTCGATCAGTGAGGCGTTCGAGCTTCAGAGCCGTTTCGCACAAGAATCGATGGAGACGATGATTACCGAAGCCAGAAAGGCGCAAGACCTTTCGGCGACACTCGCGAAGGACGTTTCCGCGCCATTCGCAGATCGTATCAAGGCGACCTTCTCCACGTTCGCAGCCGTGGCTTATCCCGGCTTCAGCGCACCGACGCCGCCTTCGAGCAAGAAAGCTGCCTAACTCCTCCCCTCCCAAATTAGGCAGATAGAAAGGCCCGGGACCCCTCCCTCCCGGGCCTTTCGCTCGTCTGGGCCTTGGGTATTTGGGGGGATTGGGATGAGGCCCGAGCTTCCCGGCGGCGGCAGTCTACTTCGCGCTGTCGGCGGGCTTCTTGTCGTCGGTGGTGGAGATGGTGACCTGATCGCCGGCAATCACAAAAGTCACCGAGCCGTCGGCGGCGCGATAGGTCCAGCTTTCCAGGGGGCCGAGCTTCTTAATGTCGTCCGGCCGGCCCAGCGCCTTCTCCAGCAGTGTCTTGGTGTCCGCGCCCTCGGACTTTTTGAGAATCTCTTCCTTGGTCGGATCGCCACAGCCGGTTAATAAACCAACGATGAGGAGTGTCGCGGCCAGAGTCCGGAACTGGAGCATGGGCAATGGCCCTCATAATTCTATGGCCGGGCTCTCGACCGTGGTTCGGCGAACCCGACGCGAAAACGCCGAACCATATCATCTAATCGCGGGAAGATCATGGGAAAGCGCACGCGTGGATCGGATTTGACATTCGCTGCTCAGCCTGCCGCGGGACTGCGACGCGAATGCCAAATCCCAAGCTCCTGCGATTCGATAATTTCCGAGTGGTCTTTTGATTCCAACCTTCGCAAGGTGGCCCGTCGAACCGGGGTGCGAATGTTAGAATCGGACCACGAGCCGCCGTGGTGCTTGACCTGGCGGTAGCCTCCCTCCACCATTACGGCTTCTGTATGAGGATCCCATGCGTTTTTCAGGCTCAGACTCCTATATCGTTACCCCCGACCTCATGGTTGCCGTCAATGCGGCCATTACCCTTGAGCGGCCGCTGCTGATCAAGGGTGAGCCGGGCACCGGCAAGACGGTGCTGGCCCATGAAATAGCCGGTGTGCTCGATCTGCCGCTGATCACCTGGCACATCAAATCCACCACCAAGGCGACCCACGGTCTCTATGAGTACGATGCGGTATCACGATTGCGCGATTCGCAGCTCGGCGATGCCAAGGTGAAGGACGTCGCCAACTACATCAAACCTGGCCGGGTCTGGCAGGCCTTTACCGCCGAGGACGAGCGGCCGGTGTTGCTCATCGATGAGATCGATAAAGCGGACATTGAATTCCCCAACGACCTTCTGCTCGAACTCGATAGGATGGAGTTTTACGTCACGGAGACCGGCCAGACCATCAAAGCCCGCCATCGGCCGATCGTGGTGATCACGTCCAACAACGAAAAGGAATTACCCGACGCGTTTCTGCGGCGGTGTTTCTTCCATTACATAAAGTTTCCCGAACGGGAGACCATGGAACGCATTGTCGCCGTGCACTATCCGGAGGCGAAGAAGACGCTGGTGCGCGATGCCCTGACGGTGTTCTTCGACCTGCGCGAGGTTCCTGGCTTGCGCAAGCGGCCTTCCACGTCGGAACTGCTCGATTGGATCAAGCTGCTGGTGGCCGATGATATTTCGCCCGAGGCACTGCGGTCGAAAGATGTGAAAACGCTTATTCCGCCGCTCTATGGCGCGTTGCTCAAGAACGAACAGGACGTGCACATGCTGGAGCGTCTCGCATTTCTCGCCAAGCGCGAGCAGCGCTAGGACGCGCCCGTGTTCTTCAACCTGCTCACGGGACTGAAGAAGGCCGGATTGCCCGTGTCCGTGGGTGAATACCTCGGCCTGATTGGTGCCGTGAAAGCCGGGATCGCGGAGACCTCGATCGAGGACTTTTACTATCTTGCCCGCGCGTCCTTGGTGAAGGACGAACGCCATCTCGACCGGTTCGACCGTGTCTTCGGCGAAGTCTTCAAGGGAATCGAAAGTGACGGCGCCATGGAGGCCGCTTTCGCGCAGATCCCGGCGGAATGGCTGAAGGCGTTATCGCAGCTCATGCTGTCCGATGAGGACAAAGCCAAGGTCGAGGCCCTGGGCGGCTGGGACAAACTGATGGAGACCTTGCGCCAGCGGCTGGCGGAGCAAAAGGAAGCGCACCGGGGCGGTAACAAATGGATCGGCACCGGCGGCACCTCGCCGTTCGGCGCCGACGGCTATAATCCGGAGGGGATTCGGATAGGCCAGGCCGAGAGCCGCCATCGCCGGGCCGTGAAGGTCTGGGACAAGCGGGAATTCGCCAACCTCGACGACGGCGTCGAGATCGGAACCCGCAATCTGAAGATGGCCCTGCGGCGACTGCGCCGCTTCGCACGCCAGGGCGCGCCGGTTGAGTTGGATATGGACGGCACGATTCACGCCACCGCCCATCAAGGCGGGCTCCTCGACCTGCATATGATGCCGGAGCGGCATAACGCGGTTAAGGTGTTGCTCCTGCTGGATGCGGGCGGCTCCATGGACGAACACGTCAAAACCTGCGCCGAACTGTTCTCGGCGGTGCGCACCGAGTTCAAGCACCTGGAGACCTATTACTTCCACAACTGTGTTTACGAACACGTATGGCGGGACAATCGCCGTCGCCAGACCGAGCGTACGCCGACCACGCATCTCCTCAACACCTATGGGCCCGACTACAAGTTGATCATCGTCGGCGATGCATCCATGAGCCCCTACGAACTGGTCCAACCGGGCGGTTGCGTGGAATATTGGAACGACGAGGCCGGGGTGGTTTGGCTGCAGCGGCTTGTGACGAGTTGGCGCCGGGCCGCGTGGATCAATCCGACACCAAAGGCACAATGGTCCTATACCGAATCGATCGGCATCGTCGGTGAGACCATGGAACGCCGTATGTACCCCCTCACACTGGCCGGTCTCGACGCGGCCGTGGGCGAACTGAGCCATTAGGGTTTGATCCCAGTCAAGGCGCGGCTCAGTCGCGCATGTACTGTGGACGGGACTGAGAAGTCCTCGTTCCGATGGATTTGGCGAGAGACTTGGGAGAATCCCCTCGATAGTGTCGAGGCGAGGCCGTTGAGCTATCCGGGTTGCGGAACGGAGTGCCATCTGAGGGATGTCGGACGACGGCAGTCGTCATTAATTGATGCGTCGGCAATATGCGGCGGTTCGCCATCAGGAGTAACCGCCAGTTTGGGGATTCAGGGGCAAACTTTATGAACACAGCATTTTTTGCACCGCTTCTGGAACACTATCAGTGGCAGTTATCGCTTTACGCCGGATTGGGGATCGTTGCGGCCACTTTCATCGGCAAAAAGCTGTTCACGCTCGTGCCGGCGTTCAAAGAGGCCAGCCAGATCAATATCGATGCCTTTCGAACGAAGATGGAGCGGCCCGCCTACGCGGCCAACCAGAAATGGAACCGCAAGTGGAGCGTCCTTTATTTGGTCGTGATATTCGGCCTGATCCTGCCGTACTGCCTGACGCTGGAAGCGCAGCCTTGGTGGAAGATGTTGCTGGATATCGTCGTGATCCTTTTCTTCTATGACTTCTTCTACTATCTCACCCACCGATTCCTATTTCACGAAAGCGGTTTCTTTGGCGGACCACTGCTTTGGATGCACGCTGTCCATCACAGGCAACACAATCCCTGCCGGCAGGACTCCAGCTATATCCATCCGTTGGAAGTGGCGATCGGACTCGGCCTCTACGCGACGAG
>SCTM01000301.1 GCA_004297485.1 Rhodospirillaceae bacterium | reverse complement strand
CGTGCGACACGGTCGTCGCCTGGTTGTCCACCAACGTCGTGCCATCCGTCGTGTAAACCGAGATCGTGTCGTTGCTGTTCTTGAAGTACCGAATGTCGACCAGGGTGGAGAGATCGTTCAGGGCGGCGTCGCGCTTGTCCTGGAGGTCGGTGGTGTCCTGGTTGCTCGCGGTGCCGATGGCGATTTGATTGTTCAGCGACGAAATGGTCTTGAGGTCGCTGTTGATCTGGGTGATGGACGTGCTGATCTGATTGTCGGCATTCTGCCGCAAAGTTTGCACGGTGTTTCCCATGGTCGCGAGACTGTTGACCACGGACATGCCCGCCTGGACCGTCTGGAGCTGAGCGGTCGGATCGATTGGGCTCGTTGCCAGCGTCGTGAACTGCTGGGCAAGGCTGTTGACCGCCGCTGCGATGGAGCTGTTGGCGGCCGTTGTGCCGAAGGTGTCCTGCACTTGCTTAAGGTAGGTATTGAGGACGTCCAACGAACCGGCGTTGCCGTTGGTGGTGCGCAGGCTTTGCAGGAGATTCTGGTCGACGTTGCGCGTGATCGGCCCGATGTCCACGCCGGCGCCTTGCCCGGCAAGGTCCACGCTCACCTGGTTGTTGATCTTGCGGGTATAGCCGGCCGTGTTGACGTTGGCGATGTTGCTGGAAATCGTGTCCAGCCCGGCCTGCGCCGTGCTTAGGCCACTTACCGCCGCATCTAGAGCTAAGGTCAACGACATAACGCAGTACTCCGAACCCGGACCTGATCAGGTGGTCTGGTTGTAAGTGACGGCAAGATTGCGCCGGCTGGTCGCATAACTGTTCAGTATGCCGCCCCGTGAGTAGGACGCGGCTTTCTTTTCCTGACGTTCGCGCACGGCGTCGGTTACCGCCTGAAAGAAGGTGTCGATCGACTGGATGTTGGCTTTCAACATGCTGGCATTGTCGCGCATGAGATCGGCAAGGCGCATGGCGAGCTGCGTGAGCATTGTTCGCTTTCCGGTGTCGAGTGACTTGAGCAAGGTTGGGTCGCGCTGTATGGCGGTCATATGATGCTGGTAGAGGACCGCGAGACGATCCTTGCGCTCAGCGAGGGCTTTTACTTCTTCCGCGCGGAAACGTTTAAGAGCGGCATTCTCCTTGACCAGCAAATCGGAGAGCTGGCGCAGCACCATGAAGATATCTTCCGCCTTCGCGGCGCGCGGTCCAGGCGCGTTCGAGCGGCCGTCAGCAGGCTGGCGCCCAGCCGGATTCGGCGTCATGGCACCCGACCCAGCCCGTGGCGCCGGAGCCACCGCTCGGGGTGTTGTGTTCGCCTGGGGCCGGCCGGAACTGGGATGACGGAGCATGTTCATGAGGGATCTCTATCTCACGCTGTCACGTTGAGTTTCGTCGCCTTCGCCAGGCTGCCGACAGCTGTTGCTGCGGCCTGCGGCAAAACGGCGCTGGTCTGATCCGGTGCTGTGGTTTGGTCAGCCGACAGCTTCTTCGCTGCGGCGTTCCGCCCTTCCTGGGCCTGAAGCATGGACTTCATGACCTTATCGGCGATTCCGAGCTTGCCCGATTTGGCGACCTCTTTGCCGTATTCCTGGTTGAGCATGCTGCGCCATGTCTCCTCCGCCTGACCGCCGCCGAAGGTGGGGTCCGGGTGAAGATCGGCCATCATGTACTCCATCATCTGGCCGACGAAGAAGCCTTCGAATTGCTGGGCAGCGTTCTTGGTTTTCTTCAGGTCCTGCTGACCGCCCGCAGTTGCTTGCTGGGCCTTGAGCGCGCGCGCCGCCAACCCGTCGGCATAAGCGCCCTGGGCCTGCTGCGTGGTAGCCTGTGTGAGGAGTGAGGTGGGGTCCATGGCCATGTCTGCCCTTACATGACCTTCAGCTCGGCCTGCATGGCGCCCGCGGCCTTGATCGCCTGCAGGATCGAAATCATGTCGCGCGGCCCGATCCCCAGGGAGTTCAATCCGTTCACGAGGTCTTGAAGACTGACGCCGGTATTGACGACCGCGAGGCGTTTATCCTTGCCCTCATCGACCTGGATCTGCGTGCGCGGCACGACCTGTGTGGTGCCGGTTTCGGAGAATGGCGACGGTTGGGATACTTGTGGTGTTTCGGTAACGCGAATCGTCAGATTGCCCTGGGCGATTGCGACCGTGGAAATCCGGACGTCGCTGCCGATGACGATGACGCCCGTTGTTTGATCGATGACGACGCGGGCGACCGCATCGGGCTCGACTTGCAACTGCTCGATCTTGGTCATGAGATCGACGTTTGTGCCCTCGAACCCCTGAGGAATCCCGACCGCGACCGTGCCCGAATCCGTGGGGATCGCCGCCGACGTGCCGAGATAGGCATTGATCGCGTCGGTGATGCGCCGCGCGGTGGTCAGGTCGGGATTGCGCAACGCGAGTTTGATCGTCTTCAGATCTTCAAGTTTGAAGTCGATCTCGCGTTCGACAAGGGCCCCTGACGGAATACGTCCTGCAGTGGGCACGCCGCTAATGACGCTGGCGGCGGCACCCCCGGCGGAGAAACCACCCACCTGCAGTGATCCTTGTGCCACGGCGTACACCTCACCATCGGCGCCGAGTAAGGAGGTTACCGCGAGCACGCCGCCTTGCAGGCTTGTGGCATTTCCAAGGGAACTGACAGTCACGTCGATGCGCGAGCCTTGACGCGAGAACGGCGGAAGCGTGGCAGTCACGATCACGGCCGCGGTGTTGCTGGTATCAAGGACATCGGCCCGGACGTTGATGCCCAAGCGTTCGAGCATGCCGATCAAGCTTTCTTTTGTCGGTGCGATCTTCTTGATGTCGTCGCCGGTGTTGGTAAGGCCGGTCACGAGGCCGTAGCCCACGAGCGTGTTTTCGCGCACGCCCTCGAAACCGGCGAGATCCTTGATGCGCGAGGAGGCGTGCGCTTGGCTGGCGGCGAGCATCAGCAACGCGAACATCAGCACGTGAATCGCGACAAACCAGACCCGGTCGACGAGACCCATCGCTGGAGCGAAAGCGGGAAAACGGGAGAAGCCGGCTTGAACGCGCATCGTATCCTCAAACTGTTCGCGCGGACGGTTCGAGGCTCCGCGCGCATAGTATTCCGACACCACAGATGCGAAAACCGTGCCAACCCTGATTTTATATAATCCATTGATATAAAATGATATTTTGTGAGGGCGGGGGCTCTCTTCTGGTATCGCGGGCAGAACCGGCCGGAGAGGTCGGCAATTCTTGCCCGGTTGCATCCCCCCAGGTCGTAGGAGAGGATGATTCCGGCACGGGTCGATGGCGTATGCCGCGGCCGTCCCAGAAGGGGCGCCAGCCGGAGGAAAAGAGCCTGTGAAGGTCGAAGGTCCGAAATCGAGTTCGCCGGTCACTCCTGTCCAACGGGGTCGAGCCGCCAGCGGGACCGGCGCGGCTTCAGGCAAATTCTCGGAAGAACTGGATAAGGTCACCGGCGGTGAAGAATCCTCAGCACCGGCGGTAGAGGGTGCCGGCGGGGTTGTCGGCATTGGCGGAATTCTTGCCGCTCAGGCGGTCTCCGACGAAGGCCAAAGTCCCGGCGAGCGCCGTCGGCGCGCGCAACGGGCTTTCGAGCTGCTGGAGCGTCTGGAGGAGGTCCGCCGTGGCCTGCTTCTCGGGCAGATACCCAAGGACCGTTTGGCGGATCTGGCGCGGATGGTCCGGGAAAAGCGGGAGCGGGGGACCGATCCGGTCATCGCCCGCTTGCTCGACGAAATCGAGCTGCGCGCCTCCGTTGAGCTGGCTAAACTGGGGTTACCCGGGGCTTAGAACAACGGGCCAAGCCGCCCAATTCGCCCCGCCCGGATTTCATCCCGAATATTACCGTTTCATAACAATAAGTTAGATTGTGGGTCCAGGCTGGCCCCCCGCCAACCGCGCCGCTTGCGGCGGCGCCCGCGTCCACATATATTCCCGCGCCGTCGGCAAACTGCCAGAGGTGAAATCCTACTCATGAATATTACGGTTGCACCGGACTATCGACCCTCTGACAAGGAACCCTTCATGAACGCCAAACAGCAGGAGTATTTCCGCCGGAAATTACTGAGCTGGCGGGCCGAGCTGTTGAAGGAGTCCGAGGAGACGCTGGAAAATCTTCAAGAGGGCGGCGTACAGGAACCTGATCTCGCGGATCGCGCATCCGCCGAAATGGACCGTGCTTTTGAGCTACGGACCCGGGACCGGGCGCGGAAATTGATCGCAAAGATCGACGCCGCCCTGCAGCGGATCGAAGACGGCACTTACGGCTACTGCGAAGAAACCGGGGAACCGATCAGCCTTAAGCGGCTTGAGGCGCGTCCCATCGCGACACTGAGCGTTGAGGCTCAGGAGCGCCATGAGCGCATGGAACGAACTCACCGTTCCGACTGAGATCTATCCGGTGGCGTGAGAACGGTTTGCTGTCTTTCTCATGCCAGCCGGCAAAAACAAAAAAGGCGCGCCGTTGGGGCGCGCCTTCTTGCACATCGGTAAGTTCCGCTGCGGTAAGGTCAACTCCGCTGTTTAGGCGGTCCGCTTTTCCAACAGGCCTTCAGAAATCTGCAGATTGGCGTTGGTGAGAGCGTCAATCGTCTTCGCGTTCGCGCCGTTCTGCATCTCGAAAGTCTTCTGCGCGACAAAGCTGGACAGACGAATAAGGTTGTCTTTGATCGGAATCGGCAACGGATTTTCGGCCTGCGAAACCAAGGTGCGAATGCCGACCCAGATCCGGAGGTTGCGATCGAGCGCCGAGGCCAAGAGCTTGTCGTCTTTGGCTTCGAATGCGCGGGAGATCTCCAGAGCAGCCTGGGTGAGGGCCAGGGCGTCTTCTTCGAAGACCGTGAGCTCAGAAG
>SCTM01000300.1 GCA_004297485.1 Rhodospirillaceae bacterium | reverse complement strand
CGATCGAGCACCGGCTGAATGGCGGGCGCGCATTCATCTTCCCGGAGCCCTTTGGCCAACAGCGCCGAGTAAACCATCATTCGTGCTTCCGGCATCTGTGGATGAACCAGTCGCCGCCAGATTTCCGTCAGCCAGGCCAAACCATGAAGCGGATGGGTCGTGACGACCGCATGAGGTGGAACACGGGTTTGCACCGATGGCAATGTTTCCACCGGCGTGCTTTCGTCCCCATGGCCCAGATCCGTTGCCGTTTGCCGCGCGGCTTCGAAATATGGCGCGCTGATCCCTGGAACCAACAGCCGGTGAGGTAGCGGCCCATGATAGGCACACTGTTGAAGAGCATTGATGAATAGGATCGTGGGTTTGAACGACTCCCAAAGCGACGCGTTCGCGGCGGCTTCCAGATAGGCGGGAGCGGCAACCACCCATAGGAGGCGGTGCTTTGCCTTACGGACCGCGCCGAGCAGACTGGGCTGGCGAAAGGCGATCACGATATCCGCCTCCATGGGGCGGTGCTGAAACTCATCGAGGGGTTGGTACCGCACCCCGTCGGTGACCATGGGATAGGGAGAACGGTTCAGGACCGTGACCGTGTGTCCCCGTGCGACCAGGGCACCCGCCAGATGAGCGCAAGCCTTTTCGGCACCGCCAAGGGGGCGGTGCGCCGCCGTGGACCCGTCAAAGGGGATGGAGTCGTCTGCCAGGACGTAATGCATAGGGGGTTATACCGGGAGGACGGCGGGGAACAAAGGCGCAGACGCTCCAGACGCGTTCAATATACTCACGTGGGCTTGAGCCCGCGTCCTGGAGTGCTACATATCTACAGGAGCTTTGGATTTGACGTTCGCTTCTCTGTCTCGGGGCTAGCTTGATAGCGAATGTCAAATCCGCTCCACTAAGGCATCCGCAAAGGTCGTCCATGCCATTTTATGCCCCCCTGCCCCATCGCGCCCTGGTGGCGGTTCGCGGTCCGGACCGGGAAAGCTTTCTTCAGGCCCTGGTCTCCAACGACGTGGGCCGGGTTTCCGGCGGCGCGGCCGTGTGGGCGGCACTCCTGACGCCCCAGGGCAAATTTCTCCACGAATTTTTCATGTTCGCCTGCACCGACGAGACCGGCGAGGATACAATCTGGCTTGAGTGTGAGGCGTTGCGCCGCGACGATTTGGTTGCGAGGCTGGCGCGGTATCGCCTGCGCGCCAAGGTCAGTGTCCTCGCCGACGATAGCCTCGCGGTCGGCGTGACCTGGGCCGAATCGTTGCCCGATACCAGCCTTGGAACCCTAACGGCCGTGGACGGCGGCGTGATCTATACCGATCCGCGTTTGGTCGAAGCCGGCCGGCGGTGGGCCCTTCCGCCCCGTCACATCGAGCGCGTCTGGGCCGACGTACCGCGTGGCTTGGCCCAGGACTATGATGCCTTCCGTATGTCCTTGGGGCTTCCCGACGGCAGCCGCGACATGGAAGTGGAAAAGGCCCTTCTCCTCGAAAACGGCTTCGAGGAACTTCACGGTGTCGACTATGAGAAGGGCTGCTACATCGGTCAGGAGTTGACCGCCCGCACCCACTACCGCGCCTTGATCAAGAAGCGCCTTCTTCCAGTGGCCGTGAACGGTATCGCACCGCCGCCGGGGACAACCCTTGTGGCCGACGGCGTCGAGGCGGGTGAAATGCGTAGCGCCATCGGCGACTGGGGTCTTGCCCTGATCAGGCTCGAGGCCCTGCGTAAAACATCCAGCGGCATTCTCACGGCTGCCGGCGGCGCCCGCCTCCGGCCCACCGCGCCACCTTGGATGAAACTGCCGGAGCCGGAGCACAAGCCATGACGGCCTCGCAACGGCCCCAGACCACCGCCGACATCACGGCGCGGACCGGCATTGACGAGGTCATGATCGAATCCCTCGTCCGCCAGTTCTATGGGCGGATCAAGGATGACCCTTTGCTCGGTCCGATTTTCGCGGCGAAAATCACGGACTGGGAACCGCACCTTCAACGCATGTGCGCGTTTTGGTCGTCGGTTGCACTCATGACCGGCCGGTATCATGGCCAGCCCATGCGCATGCATCTCCCACTACCCGTGGAGGCCGAGCATTTCGACCGTTGGCTGGCGTTGTTTGAACAGACCGCCCGGGAAATCTGCCCGCCGGCCGCAGCTGATCATTTCGTCGCACGGGCGCGGCAAATTGCCGAAAGCCTGGAACTCGGCGTCGCCGACGGGCACGGCGTACTGCTGCGCCGGGGAGAACGATTCCGGCGGCCCCCAACAAGTAGCGCGTAAACGAACTTACGCGCCTTTGGCTTTCCTGGCCTTCTCCGCAAGCACCGCCTGAGCCGCCGCAAGGCGGGCCACCGGCACGCGATAGGGCGAACAGGATACGTAATCCAGTCCGAGCCCGTGGAAGAAATGGATTGAGTCCGGATCGCCGCCGTGTTCGCCGCAAACTCCCAACTTCAGATCGGGCCGCGTCTTGCGCCCGCGCTCGGCAGCCATGCGGACTAGTTCGCCGACGCCGTCCTGATCGATACTCGCGAAGGGATCTTTCTCGAAGATGCCCCGGTTCTTATAGAGTTCGATCAGGGGCGCGCAGTCGTCGCGTGACAGGCCATAAGTGGTTTGCGTTAGATCATTGGTGCCGAAGCTGAAGAAAGCCGCGGTTTCGGCGATCGCGCCCGCCTGAATCGCTGCCCGTGGCAATTCGATCATGGTCCCCACGGTAAAGGCCACTTTGGTCCCGGCAGCCTCAAATACGGATTTCGCCGTGGCTTCGACCACATCCTTCATCAGGATCAATTCCTTGGGCGTCCCGACAAGGGGAATCATGATTTCCGGATGCACCCCCTTACCTTGGCGGGTCACCTCGACCGCAGCTTCAAAAATGGCCCGCGCCTGCATTTCGTAAATTTCCGGATGGGATATGCCGAGCCGCACGCCGCGATGGCCGAGCATGGGGTTGGTCTCATGGAGGCTGACGACCAATTCCTTCACGCTTTCCACCGAGACGCTGGCGGTCTCGGCCACTTCGGCGATCTCGGCATCGGACTGAGGCAGAAATTCATGAAGCGGCGGATCAAGCAGCCGGATCGTCACCGGCAAGCCGTCCATGATGGTGAACAATTTCACGAAATCGCTGCGCTGATACGGCAGAAGTTTCTGCAGGGCCGCGCGGCGTCCTCCGGAGTCCTTAGCCAAGATCATATGACGAATGGCGAGGATACGGTCAGGATTGAAGAACATGTGCTCGGTGCGGCACAGCCCGATTCCCTCCGCACCGAATTTGCGGGCGGTGGTGGCGTCCAAGGGCGTCTCGGCGTTGGCGCGCACCTTCAGGCGGCGGATGCGATCGACCCAAGTCATCAGTGCGCCGAAGTCGCCGGTCAGCTCCGGCTGAATGGTCGCGACCTGACCGAGGAACACTTCACCGGTGGATCCGTCGAGAGTGATGACGTCGCCTTCGAGCAAGATCTTATCGCGCACGCGAAACGTCTTGGCGTTGGCATCAATCTGAATATCGCCAGCGCCGCAGACGCACGGTGTGCCCATGCCGCGGGCAACGACAGCCGCGTGACTGGTCATGCCGCCACGGGTGGTCAGAATACCCTGGC
>SCTM01000299.1 GCA_004297485.1 Rhodospirillaceae bacterium | reverse complement strand
GATCATCCGCCGAGATCATCCGGATGTCCGCAGGCGGACGCCAGCTGTTGGCGGGAACCTTCCGTTCAACAGGTACCGGGATTAGGTCGAATTCAATAGCGCCCATGGCGAACTCCTCTGGAATACCGCTGCAAAATGGCTAGGCGGTTATTATACACGACTATCTCTTTTAGGTCATAGCTATCGGGCTGAAACGGGCCGACTCTCGTTTCCACATCGTGGAACTCATGAACCGGGGCGCTCCGACTGCCCCATAACCGGCGCGCCGGTCAGCGCGTTTTCCGACAAAGCCGGCTTCCTTCCTACGCGCCATGAAAATGCGTTATTTCAGAAGAGCCTGGTTCAAAATCAGCTCCACAAGCGGCATCAGTTATGCGGCACGTTCGCCCAAAAACTCTTACCGGCGGGCTTAAGCCGAACAAACTCGCAATAATGGCCGAGTTCCGCCACCGTATCGGCGTAGTAATAATCGAGGATGTCGCCGACACTCCCCTCCAGTGCCGTGCGAAAGCCTGCCGCCTTGAACTGAGAGATGACCGAGCGCCACTCCTCCTCAGTGTCGATCATATAACCGAGGTGATGCAATCTCACAGCCGTATCCGACTCCGGAATCCAGGAGCGATAGATGGTCTCCTGTTCAGGCCTGACATCGACGAGTTCGATCATCACATTCTGCACGTAGGCAAAGCCAAGAGCCCTGCCCGGCGCGTCCGCGGACAAACGATTGATCTGCCATTTCGAGACACCAAACTTTTCTCCCATATTGGCTATCGCCTTATCGATGTCGCGAACGACATAACCGCATTGGAAATGATTGCGGAAGACCACCGGAATATTCATTGTCCCAATCCTTCATTCACTGAATATCATTTGAAGTAAGTCTCGCGCGCGTCGCAGGCCTCGCCCCGCCTAGTCCGGCGGCAGCACCCCGACCAGCCGCCCACCATCCACGACGATCGTCTGCCCGGTGACGAACGCGCCTGCCCGGGCGGCCAGATAGACCGCGGTGCCGGCGATTTCGTCCGCGTCACCGATGCGTTTGAGTGCCGAGGTGGCAACGCGCTTGGCAAGCAGCGGCGGATCCTCCCAGAGCGCGCGCGAGAAATCGGTCTTGACCAAGCCCGGTGCGATGCAATTGACCCGGATGTTTTTCCCACCCCACTCGTAGGCCAGGCTGCGGGCAAGCGATTGTTCGGCCGCCTTGGACACGTTGTAGAAGCCGAGCGTGTCCGAGCCGATGAAGCCGCCGATCGATGAGATGATTATTATTACACCATCGCGGCGCTCGGCCATCTGCGGCAACACAAGGTTGGCCAGCCAGACGACCCCCTTCACATTAGTCGCTAGCGTCTTCTCCATCGCCTCGTCGGAAATCTTGGCCAGCGGCCCATAGTAAGGGTTGGCGGCCGCATTACAGACCAGGATGTCGATGCGGCCCCAATGTGCAAGCGTGGCCTCGACCAACCCCTTCAGTTCTTCCTTGCGCGAAACGTTGCAAGCGTGTGCCACCGCTTCCCCGCCGTTGGCCCGGATTCCGGCGGCGACCGCCTCGCAGGCCTCGGCCTTGCGCGAAGAGATCACCACCTTCGCGCCGTGCTCAGCCATGCGCTCGGCGATCGCGCGGCCAATGCCTTTGCTCGACCCAGTAATGACGGCAACTTTGCCGGTCAGGTCGAAAAGCGACATCTCAACCCCTTGGGCTTGTTTGCGCGAGCCGCCAGGCACAAGCCGCGCTTCCGCGGTAGCGCTGCCCCGCCTCGAGTGCCTGGGCGTTCGCGGCGGTTCCGTCGAGCGCGCGCTTGAACACGCCGGCCCGGATCGCCGAGCTGCGGAACAGCGAGAAGACGAGGAAATAGCGCCAATCCGGCAGTTCCGAACGGCCCGCCTCGCGGCAATAGGCCGCCATGAGCTCCTCCTCCGGTGGAATCCCCAGCGCCTGCGGGCTCTCGCCTTGGAATCCACGCACATCCTCGGGCGGCAGGTAATATGGCAGGCAGCAATAGGCGAGGTCCGCGAGCGGATGACCGATTGTGGCAAGCTCCCAGTCGAGTACCGCGGCGATACGCGGCTCCTGGCGGGCGAAAAGCACGTTGTAGCTGCGGTAATCGCCGTGCACGATCGAGGTTTCCTCGGTCGCGGGCAAATTCTCCTCGAGCCAGGGAATCAGTTGATCCATATCGGCGTTGTCCTCGACGCGCGAGGCGGCATACTGCTTGGACCAGCGCGCGAGCTGACGCGCCACATAGCCTTCCGGCCGGCCGAATTCCCCGAGCCCGACAGCGCGGTAATCGACGCGATGAAGCCGTGCCAGAACCGTGACGAGTTCCAGACACAGAGCGCGGCGCTCACCCTGCGGCGCATCGAGCATCCGCGCGTCGGGCATGACGCGACCGTCGACAAGCTCCATGATATAGAACGCCTGCCCAAGCACGCTCTCATCGTCGCAGAACAGATGCATCCGCGGCACGGGAACGTGGCCGGCGAGCGCGCGCATCACCGCGAATTCACGTTCGATTGCATGTGCGGATGGGAGCAGCTTACCCGCCGGCTTTTTGCGCAGCACGTAGTTGCCCGCCGGCGTGACGATGCGGTAGGTCGGGTTGGACTGCCCACCCTGGAACTGCCTGACTTCCATCTCTCCGTCAAAACCGGGCAGTCTGCCGCGCAGATACCGTGCGAGGCCGGCCTCGTCGAAGCGATGGTTTGCCAGAACCGGAACCGGCGCAGCGGGGTCGTTCACCGCGCCCCCTCGCGCTTGCGCGGCGCACGATAGGGGGCGAGTTCAAGCTTCGCGATCTGATTGCGGTGGACCTCGTCGGGACCATCGACAATGCGCATTACACGCGCACGCGCATATTGATACGAAAGGCCGAAGTCGGACGTGATACCGGCTGCACCATGAGCCTGGATCGCCCAGTCGATGATCTGGCAAGCCATCTTAGGTGCCGCGACCTTGATCATGGCGATCTCGCGACGCGCCTCTTTATTGCCGGCCTTGTCCATCTTCTCAGCAGCGTGCAACGTCAATAGGCGACACTGGTCGATCATGATACGTGATTCGGCAATGCGCTCCTGCCAGACCGATTGATCGGCGAGCGTGCGGCCGAACGCCGTGCGCGATGCAACCCGCCGGCACATCTTCTCAAGCGCCACCTCCGCCTGCCCGATCAAGCGCATGCAGTGATGAATCCGCCCCGGACCGAGGCGGCCTTGCGCGATTTCAAAACCACGGCCTTCGCCGAGCAGAATATTCTCCACCGGCACGCGCGCGTTGTCATAGACCACTTCGGCATGGCCGTGCGGCGCCTCATCCCAGCCGAAGACCGGAAGGTTGCGGATGATATTCACGCCGGGCGTGTCTTTCGGCACCAGGATCATCGATTGCTGTTTGTGAAGATCAGCGTTGTCCGGATCGGTCTTGCCCATCACGATCAAGATCTCGCAATGGGCGGCGCCGGCACCGGAGGTAAACCACTTGCGCCCGTTGATCACATAGTGATTGCCGTCGCGGCGGATGCTGGTGCGGATATTGGTGGCATCCGATGACGCCACCTCGGGCTCGGTCATGCTGAACGCCGAACGGATCTTTCCCTCCAGCAGTGGTTCAAGCCACCGCTTCTTCTGCTCGGCGGAGCCATAACGCTCGATCGTCTCCATGTTGCCGGTATCGGGCGCGGAGCAATTGAACACCTCCGACGCCCAGTACACGCGGCCCATAATCTCGGCGAGCGGCGCATACTCGAAGTTGGTAAGTCCAGAACCGTAGTGGGACTCCGGCAAGAACAGATTCCACAATCCTTCGGCCTTTGCTTTGATCTTGAGCCCCTCGATGAGCGGCAGCGCGTCCCAGCGATCCTTGGCCGCTTCAAGCTGCTGCCAATACGTGCCCTCGTTGGGATAGACATGCTTCGACATGAATGCCTCGATCTGCTCGCGCAGCTTCTGCACCTTGTCCGAAAACTCGAAACCCATTCCGACTATCTCCTTGGATCAGCTGCCGCGACGCATCCGAGCGTCGACCCGTTGCATGCCGCGTTACTCGCGCGGCAGTCGCATCAGGTTGGCAATGTTGTTCTTTTGAATCGCCGATGAACCGCCCCAGATCGGCATGACCAGGATATCGCGCACATAGCGCTCCATCGCAAAGCCGTGTGCGTAGCCGTAGGCACCCATAATTTGCTGACAGGTCAAAACAATCTCGCGCGTAGTGTCGGCGACAAACAGCTTGGCCATTGATGTCTCGACCGCGCTGGGTTGGCCCGTGTGCACTTTCCAGGTCGCATGCGACAGCATCAAACGGCAAGAAGCAAGCTTGGTCTGGACATCCGCAAGCATGTGCCGGATTGACTGAATGGCGCAGATGCGACCACCGAACTGCTTGCGCTGCTGACTGTATTCCCACGCTTCGGCGACAGCCGCCTCGGCGATCCCCAGCGCCAATGCCGGCGTTTCCAGCTTTTCCGCTTCCAATGTCGGCCCTACCAGCAGCGACCAGCCACGGTTCCAGCGCTCCTCGCCACCAATGACATTCGCGAACGGCACTTCCACATCTTCCAGGATGACATCATTGGTCGGAATGCCGCGCGAACCCATGGTGCCGAGAGCCTGAATGGTGACGCCTTTCGCGTTCGTCGGCACAAGCACAAGCGAGAGATTCTTGTATCGCGCGTCAGCTTCGCCGGAGCGCACGAGCATATAGATATAGTCCGCGATCCCGGCGCCCGAGCACCAACGCTTGTAGCCGTTGATGATCACTTTGTCGCCGCGCCGTTCGGCACGGGTCTTTACGCTGGCAAGGTCGGCGCCAACGTCCGGCTCCGAGAGGCCGTAGGCAAAAATAATATCGCCCGCCGCCAGGCCCGGCAGCAACCGTTGCTTCTGTTCGTCGGTGCCCGACTCAGCGATGTTGAGACTGCCATAGCAGGCGTTTTGAATGTAAATGCCGGCCAGGGCACTGCTGCAACGCGCCAGCTCCACGATGGTCGTGATCATCCCGAACACGTCCCTGCCCATGCCGCCGAATTCTTCCGGCACGGTCAGCCCGCACACACCCAGTTCCGCGAGCCGCTTGATCATCTCGCGCGGAAAATTGTCCTCCCGATCCCAACGCGCGGCGAGCTCCGGCGGCACTTCCCGTTCGATAAAGCGCCGCAGCAGATCGCGCAGCGCCCCGGTATCTTCATTTTCGCTAAAGTCCACGACCGGATTCCTAATCTTCCCTAAGCCAAAAGACGTTCTACCAGAGCGGCGAGGGTTCCGCAGCCACGCAGCGCGCCTGCGCCTGCATGTCGCCGCCGGCCTGGTCATACAGATGGGCGCGCTTCATGAACCAGTGCGCGGCGCATTCCGATTGGAACCCCATCCCACCGTGAATTTGAATCGCCGCGCGACCGTTCTCATACGCGGCGTTGGTCGCAATGAGCTTTGCGGCCGCCGCCTGCAGCGTCGCATCATTGCCCGCGGCCTGTAGCTTCAGGCACGCCATGGACGTCTGGTACCAACCCAGCCGCGCGCGGACCACCATGTCCGCACAACGGTGCTTCACGGCCTGGAATGTCCCGATGGGCTTGCCGAACTGTTCCCGGACCTTGGCGTAATCGACGCCCAGGTCGCAGGCGTGCTCGGCGAGCCCAACCGACGCCGCGGCGAGCAGTATTTTTGCCCGCAACGCAAGCGGAGCCTGCTTCACAGTGACCCAGTGCCGCGGCCGGCTCAGTGCCAGCTGGCCGGAATGCATCATGACGGATTCGTCGAGGCAGTCATCGGGCTTTGCGTTGGTGAATCCTGCGGCATCGAACAGACCCATGCCCTCGTCATTCCAGACGAGCAGCGGGTCGGACCCGTTCCAATCGAACACGTAGGCCGCGCTGGACGTCGCCTTGGAGTCCGTCCCGGTGAGAATCGCGAACGCGACCGAGGTCTTTCCCGCCACCAGATCACCCGCCAATGCCTTATCACCGGCCTGAAAGGCAACATGGGCGCCCAGCACGGTCGCAAGCACCGAGGGGCTGACGAGAAAGCGTCCGCACTCGCGCTGTACCAGCATTTCCTCCACAAGGCCCAGGCCCGAGCCACCGACCTCTTCCGGCAACCCCACGCCGAACCAGCCGAGATCGACCATGCCGGCCCGGACCTGGTTGAGGTCGCGAGGCGCTGCCTTGGGCTGCAGGCGATCGATCGGCAATTCGCGCGATAGATATTCACGCACGGAATCGGCGATCATCGCCTCATCTTCATTCAGGAGCAGTTCCCACATCGCATACTCTCCCTAAGGCGCTAGCGCGGCAAGCCGAGCAGCCGCTCGCCGATGATGTTGCGTTGGACCTCTGCCGTGCCGCCCGCGATCGTGGCGGAAAAGGATTTGAGGTAGGTCTTGCTCCAAGGATGTCCCTCCGAACGGCTCAAGGCGCGTGGACCAAGAATGTCGACGGCAAGCTTGTTGAACGACTGTTCCAGTTCCGTATAGGGCAGGTGCATGAGCGAGCCTTCCGCACCCAGATCCACATTACGCTCGGCCGCACCGATCATCATGTACATGATCGCGCGTAGCGATTGCGTCTGAGCACGGACCATGCCGAGACGGTCGGCAATCGTATCGTCGTCAAGCGCCGGCCGGCCACCACGCGGGCCCGGATTTGAGCGCGCATAAGCCACCAGAACTTCGAGTTCCACCGCCATTTGGCAGAAGCTGCTGAAAGCCGCCGGTCCGCGCTCGAAACCGAACGTCGTCATCGCCACCGACCAGCCGCCGTGAAGCTCACCGACGATGTTGGAGAGCGGAATCCGTACGTTATCGTAGAAGACTTCACAATTATGATAGACACCGTCCAGCGCCTTCATCGGCCGGATCTCGATCCCCGGCGCGCGCATATCGCAGATGATCCAGGTCAGGCCGCGGTGCCGGCTGTCCGCCGCCCCCGTGCGCACCAGCAACTCCTGGTAATCGGACAGATGCGCGTAGGTGGTCCAGGTCTTCTGGCCGTTGACGACCAGATGGTCGCCATCGACCACGCCGCGCATGCGCAAGCTCGCCAAGTCGGAACCGGCGTTGGGCTCGGAGAACCCCTGACACCAGTTCGCCTCACCATTCAGAATAAGCGGCAGATGAAAAGCTTTCTGTTCCTCGGTCCCGCGCACGATCAGCGTCGGCCCCGCGTGGTTCTGCGCCAGCCAGCAACTGTCGTGCACCAGTGGGCAATGCGCCGAGGCATATTCCTCGCACCAGATCAGCTGCTGAGTCGGCGATAATCCGCGACCGCCGTATTCCTTGGGCCACGCGATGCCGGCCCATCCGCCATCGAACTGGGCACGTTGCCAGCCACGGTCGAAGGCAAGCATCTCGTCGAAGTTACCTTCGGGGCGGCGCTCCTTGGGCTTGTTCTTGTGCAACCACTCCC
>SCTM01000298.1 GCA_004297485.1 Rhodospirillaceae bacterium | reverse complement strand
GATGCAGTCCCGCGCCCCGGCGCTGATCCACGAAGAGGCAAGCCTCATCAAGCGCTCCATCCGCGACATCTATTCACGCGATATCGAGGAAGTATGGGTCGACGGCGAGGAAGGCTATAAGGCTGCCAAGGAATTCATGCGCGTGCTGACCCCCAGCCACGCCAAGAAGGTCCAACGCTATAAGGACGATCAGATTCCGCTCTTTCACCGGTATCAGGTGGAAAGCCAGATCGAGACCATCAACAACCCCTCAGTCCAACTCCGATCCGGCGGATCGATTGTGTTCGGTCAGACCGAAGCGTTGGTGGCGATCGACGTCAACTCCGGCCGTGCCACCCGTGAGCGCCATATCGAAGAAACGGCTTACAAGACCAACATGGAGGCCGCCGACGAGGTTGCCCGCCAGTTGCGCCTGCGCGACCTCGCCGGGCTGGTGGTGATCGACTTCATCGACATGGAGGACTCACGCAACAATCATGCGGTTGAACGCCGCCTGAAGGAAGCGCTCCGGAATGATCGCGCCCGCATTCAGGTGGGACGCATCAGCCATTTCGGTCTGTTGGAACTGTCGCGCCAACGGCTGCGTCCGAGCTTGATCGAAACCAACTTCAAGGTCTGCAATCATTGCGGCGGTACCGGCCTTCTGCGCTCGACGGAATCTGCTGCCGTGCATACGCTGCGCATGCTTGAGGAAGAAGGCGTAAAGCGCCGGTCGAGCGAAGTCACGGTCACCGTCAATCCGGAAATCGCGCTCTATCTTCTCAACTACAAGCGCGAGATGCTCGCCAGCGTCGAAGTGCGCTATGGCATGAAGGTTTTGGTATTCGGCGATGCCAATCTGATTCCGCCGAATATGCGCCTCGACCGCGTCAAGGCCGAGCGCCAGGAAGGAATAAGTGAATCGCTCCCGCCTCCGCGCCGGGAGATCGAGCCGCCACAGGCTGCAGCGATCGAAGAAGCCGACGACGAGCACGAGGCCGACGAAGAGGAGCATGTTGAAGCGCCTCATACGCACCGGGATAACGAGGCATCGGGCCGTCCGTCTCATGGACATGGTCCGGAGCGCGCGGGTGAGGAAGGCGAAGGTGTCCGACGTCGCCGAAAGCGGCGGCGGCGGCGGCGTGGTGGCGGTGAGTTTCGCGACGAGAATGGAGTACAACAGCCACGGCCAGCGGCCGTAGCCGGTGAGGTACTGCCGGCTGTCGCAGAAACAGCTCCGCGCGATGAAGCTGAACAAGACGGCGGCGGCGAAGACGTCGTCAGCGGCGAGCACGGCGAAGGTAACCGTGACGACCAGGCGCGACGTGGCCGGCGACGCGGACGACGCGGCGGACGACGGCGGCGGCGCGGTGGCGAGAATGCTCCCGGATTTGGCGGCGATCACACGGACGGCGACCACGCAGGCAGCGAGGGATTGTCCGGCGGACACCCTTCGGGCGAAACACACAATCCAATTGAACCGGCGTTTCCACTCGATCGGACGCACTCGGCTTTTGCCACGACCCATCTTGACGAAACCACCTTCCCCACGTCACCGGAGCCGGAACAATCCTCGACCGCTGAGGAGACTGGAAACGGAGGCCGCAAAGGGGTCGGTTTCTTTCGTGCGCTGAAACGGGCGCTCACCGCCGGCGAAACTCAGTCGGAGGCCGATCAGCCTCGCGCCGAAACAGCCACGCATGTTACGCCGCAGGAGCCAAAACCCGAGCCGCGGCCGGAACCGAGGTACGAGCCATACATTGCTCCGCCCAGTCCGAGCCCGGAACCGGCAACTGAAGCAGCACCATCCGGCCCGCCTCGACGCGGCTGGTGGCAGCAGCCGGGAAAAACCGAATAGCCACCTGAGCGCGACGGCCCAATATCGTAAGGGTCAGATGGGGAACCGTCTGACCCGTGTCGGGCTTGAGAGCATGCTCTAAGCCATCCATGCCGCAAGTCGGTCGCAGGCTTCTTCCATGTCTGGCGTCGATCCGGCAAAGGAAAAGCGCATGAAGTGCTTGCCGTTGATCGGGTCGAAATCAGCGCCGGGTGTGGTGGCGACACCGGCTTCCGTGAGCATGCGGCGACAGAAGTCCTCTGCATCCGATGTAAGCTTGCCGATGTCCGCGTAGATGTAAAAAGCGCCGTCGGCCGGCGCGAGCCGGTCAAAGCCGAGGCGCGGCAAGCGATCAAGCAACACTCCGCGATTGCGGGCGTAACGCGCTACATTCTCTTTCAGCACGTCATCACAATCGAAGACGAACACGCCGGCCCATTGCGAGACCGCAGGTGGCGATATGAAAAGATTCTGAGCCAAGCATTCAATCGGGCGCGTCATGTCGCGCGGCAACACCAGCCAGCCCAGGCGCCAGCCGGTCATGCTGAAGTACTTGGAGAAGCTATTGACCACGATTCCGCTGGCGGATAGTCCGGCCGCGGTGGTTACCTCCGCACCGTAGGTCAGCCCATGATAGATCTCGTCGGAGATCAGACGAATGCCATGGGCTTCGCAAAAATCCGCGAGTTCCTGAAATTCGGCCGGCGGAATCACGGTTCCCGAAGGATTGGCCGGACTAGCCAGGATAAGACCGTCGGGCAAAGATGACAGCCGCCGAAGATGCGCGACCGTCGGCTGATAGCGGGTTTCGGCACCCACCTCGATCAGTTCGGGAACGACACCCAAGGCGGTAAGGATATGGCGATATGCTGGGTATCCTGGCGTTGCGAGCGCCACACGATCACCCGCCTCGAAGGCCGCCAGAAATGCCAGCAGGAATCCCGTCGAGGAGCCGGTCGTGACGAAGATCTGCTCCGGATCGACTTTTGCACCGTAGGCTTCGCCGTAATGATGGGCGATACGAGTCCGCAGTTCCGGAATGCCCGCAGCGACGGTATAGCCAAGAGTATCCCGTCCAACCAAATCCCGCACGCGGGCGGCAGCGGCGGCAGGCAGCCCGGTGGACGGCTGGCCGACTTCCAGGTGCAAAATATGCCGCCCCTCGGCTTCCAAGCGTGCCGCGTCACGCATCACGTCCATGACGATGAAAGGTGGGATCAATCCGCGCCGCGCTATCTTGATCGCCATCGGCCTCGCCTTCTTCACATTTTGGCGTCGGGAACGACGACCAGGGCATAGCCGTCCCCACGCGGATCGGCCAAGACCATGCAGACCTGACCATCGCTCAGAAGGCCGCTCGGACAGAACCAAGCATTCACCTCCGTGGCACGAGGCCTGTCGCTTTCCGAGACCTGACGACGGGAATCCGCAAATGACCCGTTGAGCGGTTCGTTGTTTCCGACAGACCTTAACATGGCCGCAACCCGCTCGATCGCACCAACCCCAGCGGCGGCGGCGGCAAACCGCGGTTCTCCATTGAGCCGATTGATGACAACGACCGGAGCAAGGGGCTGCACAGCATCACCCGGTGCGAGAAGAAATCCAAGCCCATGCGCTAACCGCCCCAGACCAAACGGCCGCCCCATTGTGAGGGCGCAGGAAACCACGTTGCCGGCGCCATCGGCAACCGTGAATCCGGACCCCGACGGTAACGCCCGAGTGGCGTCTTCGGGGATGAGAACTTTACCGTCGATCTCTACATCAAGACCGCCGCTAGACAGCGACGATGGCAATGTGAAGACGTCATTATTGCCAAGACCGAAATGCTGGGCCGGAAGCCAGCGGGGCGTAAAGTCATTGGCCCCGTCCTCATGCGTTCCATGAGACGACACGATCGCACCAAATGCGCCGCCATGGGCACGGACCTGCGTGAGAAAGGCCGCAAGATCCTCTTGCCGTAAGACGTCACCCGCTGTCATCAACTGACGGCTGGGCGTCAAAAATGTCGAAAATGCCGCGCTATCGGCAAGGAGATCAGATCCGGCATCCGCCAGATCGCGAGCAAAAGCACGCGACACGTGCGTGCCGAACCGGGCCATTGTCTCCGCCGGCATGACCACCTCGGCCCAGGGACGAACACCATAACGGGCATGCATGGCAAAGAGGCCGCGAACCAGCGCCGGCCGTGCAACGGGCGATGCTCCCGCCTCCGGCATGAAATCCAACACTTCCGTGACGCCGCTATGGGCATCATGAATCACGCACGCACCACCGCCGCCCAACCCCGCTCGGGAAGGCAATGTGATCGCAAGGGCAAGCCCCACGGCAACCGCGGCATCCGCCGCGTTGCCATGGGACATCAGCATTTTCTGCCCCGCCTGTACGGCATTGGGCTCGTCGCCGACGATCAACCCGAGAAAGTGGGACGGCGGCGCGGGATCACCCAATCGGCCAACCTGAATACGCGGCAATTGGCCGTCACAGCCCGTTACACTCACAAGCGCCACCGCAATCAGCGCCGAATTGCACACGTGTAAGATGACACGCCTGCATATATCGCGGACGCTCAAATGACATATTCTATGCGTAGTCGGAGGCTGCGGGGATGCGGTAATCTGGCGCGATGACGCCCCGGCGTTTGGCGGCGGCCCTGCGTCCCGGCGTTCCCGCATAGTCCGAATGCGCGGCCGTCGGCGCGATCCGTAACCTAAGAATTGATCTCCCATGAGCGTAATGCGACCCCCTGCCCCCCTGCCCACGGCTGGACTCACGACCGGCGCGCCCGTCCTGTTGCGCGCGGTGCGCGCCATGCTTGGCGGATTGATGATCGGCCTCGCCGTGTTGATTGGTACAAGCGCACCCGCAGCGGCGCAAGGGCTCAACCTCATTCGCGACACGGAGATCGAGAAACTACTCCAGTCCTACGCCAAGCCGATATTCGATTACGGCGGCCTCGCGCCCGGAAGCGTCACCATTCACATCGTTCAAGATGACAGCCTGAACGCCTTCGCGACTCAGGGAAACAATATGTTCATCTTCACCGGGTTGCTTTTGGCATCGCGGAATTCCAATGAACTGATCGGGGTGATGGCCCATGAAACCGGCCACATCGTCGGTGCGCACTTCGTGACTTTCGACGACAGCGTCTCGGCGGCAAGCACCGAATCCATTCTCGCGACCTTGCTCGGCGTCGCCGCCGGTGTTGCTTCGAAAAATCCCGATGTGGGCATGGCGGTCATGCTCGGCGGCCAGGGTACGGCGATGCGGCAACTGCTCGCCTTCAGCCGCGACCAGGAATCACGCGCCGACCAATTCGCTTTGAAGGGATTACTGGCAACACATCAATCGCCCAAAGGGTTATATGATTTCTTCTCACGTCTTTCCGGTGAGGAGTTGCTGTCGGCAGCGCATCAGGATCCCTATATCCAGACCCATCCGCTCACCCGCGAACGCATGGATACCGTCGAACAGGCCGTGCGCACGTCACCGTATACCAACGCACCGCTCGATCCCGCGCGCGAGCTGCAGCACCGTCGCATGGTGGCAAAGCTATTCGCGTTCCTGAAGCCTCAGATCACGACACTGCAAAAATATCCCGATCGCGACAACAGCGTCGAGGCACGTTACGCACGCTCCATCGCCTATTTCCGGCGCGGACAGGTTGACAAGGCCGTACCCCTCATCGACGGCCTGATTGCCGAGTTGCCCAAGGATCCCTATTTCTGGGAATTGAAGGGGCAAATGCTGCTTGAGACCGGACATGCGGACGATGCCGTCGCGGCCTATCGCACCTCTGTCAATCTGCTTCCCGATGCGCCGTTGAATCAGGTGTCCATGGCTCATGCCATGGTTGAGACCGGCAACCCCGCCTATGCCCCGGAAGCCCAGAACGCCCTCAAGGTTGCCCTCCGCGCCGACAGCGAGGACCCCTTCGCCTGGGATCTGCTCGCGAAATCCTATCTCCAAAGCGATAACCCCGGCATGTCGAGTTATGCCGCAGCAGAACGGGCTCTGTTGCTCAACCAGTTCGAGGACGTCATCCGCTATACCAAGGAAGCGGAAAAGCTGCTCGCAAAAGATACCCCCACCTGGTATCGCCTGGAGGATATCCGCGTCACGGCGCAAAACGAACTCCGGGAAGTCATCGACAAACGCCGCCGCTAATCGGCGGCCCCAACGCCCCAAGAAACTCAATTCCGTCACGTGAGCAGGAGTTCCTCGTAAAACGGGCCGGGATGGCCTGAAAGAGGTAGACTTGGATGTCCGATTCAGACGACAAAAGGGACCTTCGGTCACAGTTCGTCTAAGGACCCCCTAATGTTTCGATGCCCGACCATACTCCGCGGTATCCTTTATGGCCTCGGCTGCGCCGCGGCGGTTGGAACTCTTTCCATGCCGGCGCGCGCGGCGAACCCCGCCCCGGATCAAAAAAGCACGTTTACCGTGGCCCAACGGGCTGAACTGAAGCGTCTGATCCACGACTATATTGTCGAGAACCCCGAAGTCATCAACGAAGCCGTCGTGGCACTGCAGGCAAAAGACGATGCCGCACGGGATGAAAAACAAAAGTCCACCATCGCGGCCCGGCGGCAAGAACTCATGGACCCGGCCGAGGGCACCGTCATCGGCAATCCCAAGGGTGACGTCACCATCGTCGAATTTTTCGACTACAACTGCGGATATTGCAAAAGCATGTTCCCCGCGATGATGGAGACTCTCAAGGAAGATGGGAAAGTGCGTCTGGTACTGAAGGAGTTCCCGATCCTCGCGCCAAGCTCCGTCACCGCTTCTAAAGCCGCCCTTGCGGCGGTTAAACAGAACAAATACGCCGATCTTCACGTCGCCATGCTCGGTCACAAGGGCTCGCTGTCGGACGAGACCATCATGGATCTGGCGAAGAATGCGGGTCTCGATATTCCCCGTCTCCAGGCCGACATGAAAGCGCCGGAGATCGATAAAATCATCGCCCGCAACAACGAACTTGCGAGCGCGCTGCAAGTCAACGGCACGCCCGCCGTCATCGTCGGCAAGACTTTCGTCGCCGGTGCGATCGGCAAGGACAAGCTCAAGGAGCTTATCGCCGCCGCGCGGGCCAAGTCCTAGCCGGTGTCGTGAAGTAAGGAATCGAAGCTGTGGACGAATTTTCGGCCAAAGAACGCGCGCGTTTTCGCAAACTATTGGAGGTCGCGCACTCATCTACCTTCGTCGGTGAACGCGAAGCCGCGCTCGCTGCCGCGACCCGCCTCGCTGCCGCGCATGAGATGACTCTGCGCGAAGCCGCCGGAATGGCCGAGACCGCTGAGCCGGCGCCACGTCCTCAACGCCGTGCGGCTGGATTTCCATCAGACTTCGGCGCGGCCATGCGCGCGGCCGGCCTTAATCGCGAGCAGCGCAATGCCCGCGTGTATGGACGTCACGGCGTTCAACCGCCGTTCGCGTCGGACGCCATGCAGCTCGACGCAGAGAAGCGTCGCCATGAGGCCGCGTTGGCCGATGCCTTTCAACGCGGCTTGGACGCGGAGGAACGTGCAGCGGCCGCCAAGGCACGTAAATTCGTTCGTCGGCCCAAGCGCCAGGCATTTCGCAATCGTACCGAATTCATTCGGGTGCTGCTCGCCGAAACCCACATGACCGCACGTGAAATCGCCGCCACGGCCGGCGTCACAATCTACGACGTATTTCGCGAGAAGCTTCTGATGCGCCATCGGCCCGCAACCGGCTGAAGACGAACGAGACGTCGGCCAGAACATCGCCTCAGTTTATGAATACGGCCGGGCGCTAGAGCGTGTTCCGGACACGCTCTAAATATTTGAATGAAAGACCTTCTTATCCGGCCCGGTGATTCCACCGTGCCGGGAAGGGCTGTGAAAATTAGCGGATCAGATCGCGGACGGCCTGGGTCATTTCGTCGGCCGTCGTCAGCACCTTGGACGAGCTGGTATAGGCGCGCTGCGCCACGATCATTTTCGCGAATTGATCGGAGAGATCGACCGTGGACTGTTCCAGGGCGCCGACCACAAACTGCGTGCTGGTCGGACTATTGCCGATCGCCTGCAAGGTTGGCGCGCCAGATGCCTGACTCTGTGCATACACATTGCCCTGAAGCGCATTCAGTCCGTTATCATTGGGAAAGGATGCGACCGGCAATTGATAGAGCGCCTTCGTTTCATGATTGGAATAGCTGCCCATCAAAACACCGCTCGACGTGAAATAGGTGTTTTGCAGAACGCCGGAAATGAATCCGTCCTGTTGGACCTGCTGGACGGTAACGCCGCTGCTGCCGCCAAAAGAGGTCAGCTTGGCGAGATCAAGGTTGATCGTCTGCGGACCGGCGGCATCGTTGATCGTCACCTGAACCTGACCGCCCGTCGGCGATGACATGGCTCCGGAACTGTTGAACGCGACGGTCGGTGTCGAAAGTGAAACGGTGGCGCCGGAACTTGTCGACCCGTCCACGCCCCATACGGTGCTGTTACCCACCCCTGTGAATCCGAGTGTCAGGGTCTGAGAGGTCCCGTTCGCATCGACGTAAGGCAGGCTAACGGGCTCACGTCCGGTCGTTCCCGCCGCGACGTTCCCTTGCAATGAGATATTGGTAGTCGCCTGCGAGGGAACGGTCGAGTTCGTGGCGACCTGAACCGGCACAAGCGCCTGCACGTTGTTGGTCTGGGTAAAGGTTCCATCGGGATTCGCCGGCCACCCGTAGACAAAGTTGCCGTTTGTCGTTGTCAGCAAGGAGCCCGTAGAGCCGTCGGGTAGCGTCACCGCCTGACCTTTAAAGGAGCCGTCGCGGGTATATTGCCAGGTTCCGCTGCCACCGGTGCTCGCGGTATTGGTAACGATGAATCCCCTGCCGTTAATCGCAAGGTCCATCGTCCGGTCGGTGGTCCCAATTTGTCCTTGTTTGTCGACGTTGCGGGTATCGATGACTTTGACGGCGAGAAAGTTTTTCGGACCTATGTGCCCGTTGTTCGGGCCTGGATTGACGTCGTTGAGAAGCGTTTCGAAGTTCGCCGTCTCGGTCTTGTAGGAGGTCGTCGACACGTTATCGATATTCGTCGAAACCACCGACAGCGCGTGCGCATAGGTGTTCATGCCCTGAACGGACGTGTTGAATATGCCTGTAAGTCCGCTCATCTCTGGCTCTCCGCCGTCACTACCGCGCAAGGCGCGTATTTATCAAAACCGGCCTTCGCCGACGCACCGCACATACGGGTGGCGTTCCAAGCTTACGAAGCAATTCCGGTGCCAAGCGGGAACACTAGCGATTTCATGTGGTTAGACAGATCGGGAAGGCAAGAGGAGCAATTGGCCCGGCACGACATGCGCCATCACACGGCAATTTCTGCCGGGTAGGTCGTCGTATGAAATGGGCAGCTGTTCACTTGAGTCACTAACAACGTTACGATTACTGACACGCCCCTCCTCTTAACGACACCTCCCTCCTCCGGATCATGTGATGCACGGGATGAATCAAGCCACCGCCGTTGCTCCCGAAACATCCACGCCAGCCGCTTCGGTTTATGTCCGAGCCACTGGGCTCGTCGTCCTGGGTGTGGGCATTGCGGTTCTGGCAGGCTGGGCATTCGAGATTGATGCTCTCAAGGGTATTGCACCTGGCCTTGCCACGATGAAACCGCTTACCGCGGCGAACTTTCTGCTCAGCGGCGTGGTGTTATTGATGTCGTCGCGGCCAGGCGAGGTTGCTCGCGACCGCATCGGATGGTTCTGTGCCCTAGCAGTCACCGTATGGAGCGGTCTGACACTCCTGGAATACGCGACCGGTATAGATTTTCATATCGACCGCGTGTTGTTCCCGAATCACCTTGTCGAGCCGGGCGTCATTCCCGGCCGGATGTCCATCATCACGGCCATCAATTTCGTACTATTCGGGACGTGTAGAATAACCGGGGACCGTCGGGAAAGCAGCGTCCAGGCATGGTTCGTGACGGCCAATATATTAGGGCTTGCACTGTCGTTTCTGGCGATCTGCGGATACGCCTACGGTGTTCCTGTCCTGTATCATCCGATTCCAGCGACCTCGATCGCATTGAATACGGCCGTAACATTCGCCGTCCTTTTCACCGGCGTGGCCGCCACTCGCCCCGATCTCGGTTGGATGGCCCGTATCTGTTCCCCGGACGTCGGCGGTTCATTCGTCCGGCGCGCGCTCCCGGCCATCGTCATCGGTGTCCCGGCATTCGGCTGGTTGCGGCTTCAGGGTCAATTGGCCGGGCTTTACGACCTCCGGGCCGGGTTGGCGTTATTTACCATCTTCAATGTCGCATTTCTGACGGCGGTGATTTTGGTCTCTGGATGGACCTCGGACCGCCTCGCCGCGCGGCGCCTGAGCCAAAAAGTAAAACAGCAATCCGCTCTTGCCATACTTTCCGGCCTCACGCTGCGTTCGAACGACTTCAAAGCGCTCCGCGAACGCGCCGTTCAAATGGCCTGCGACGTGTTGGGCGTCGAGTTCGGCAGCCTGAACGACGTGACCCCTAGTACCGGGCGGCCGGAAATCATGGTCACCGTCGCCGGAGGAGCCGCGACAACGACAATACAGAAACGGCGTGACGACCCAGCCATACCCATACTTGATGCGTTGCTGACAGAACATACACCACGGCTATTCTCCGATATCGACCCGCCGACCCAATTAAAATTGAGCACTTATTTCCAAGCCCCAGGTGCGCAAAGCGGCCTGATCATGCCCATACAAATCGGCGGGAAAACGCTTGGGCATCTCGCAATGCTGTCGACCACGAAACGGACGTTTTTCATCGATGACGTGGAATTCCTTCAGAGATTGAGGAATCTGCTGGAGATCGTCCGGGACCGGCAAATGAATCTCGACAAGCTGCATATAAGTAGTGTGGCGCTTGAGCATGCCGCTCAAGGCATCACCATTACGGACGAAAGCGCGCGCGAACCTATGCTGGTCTACGCCAACCCTACAATCGCGCGCATGACGGGCTACACCGTCGACGAAATCATGAGCAATGCGGCACGGACATTGCGGCCTCGGAACCCGGATCTGGGTCTCATCGAAAAGATAATGCAGGCGAAAGCGAAACGGGAACCCTATGAGGTTGAGATTCTCGTGCAGCGCAAAGATGGCACCGAATACCTGAATCTCGCCAAAGGGAGTCCTGTCATCGATCAAGATGGAAGACTCACCTATTACGTTGTCATTAGCGAGGACGTCACCGACCGTCATCTGCGCGAGGAGAAACTGCGCGAGACGCAGAAGATGCAAGCGGTCGGGCAGATGACCGGAGGTGTCGCGCACGAATTCAACAACCTGCTGGCCGTCATAAAATCCAATGCCGAGGACATGCGCGACGATCTAAAGGAATCACCTGTTCTTCACGATCAGGCCGATCTGGTGCTGCAGGCGGCCGACCGCGGCGCCGGCCTTGTGCGTCAACTGCTTGCCTTTTCGCGCAAACAGGAAATTCAACCAATCGTCACCGATTTGAATGTCTTTCTGGAGTCGTTTGTCGCCCTGCTGAAAAGGACGCTTGAAGCGAATATCGCAATCAACGTGCGTACGGCGGCAGGACTCCCACCAGTAAAAATAGATCCCGGCCAGATGGAAACCGCACTCTTGAACATCGCGCTCAATTGCCGCGATGCCATGCCGTCAGGAGGCCAAATTACGATCGAAACCAAGCTCGCTCTGATCGATGCCGATTACGCAGACCAGAATGCGGATGCGTCGCCCGGCACCTATATTCTTCTGACCGTCAAGGATACCGGCACGGGCATGCCGAAGGAGGTTCTGGCGCACGCTTTCCAACCTTTCTTCACCACCAAGGAAGTAGGAGCGGGAACCGGACTAGGGTTGAGCATGGTCTACGGCTTTGTGCAGCAGAGCGGCGGCCACATCAAACTTCGCTCGGAACCCGGCTTTGGGACAACCGTCTATATCTATCTTCCCCCTGCCGAGGAAAACGCCGCCCTTCGCCCCGAAACGGCCGCCGCAGCCGCCATGCCGGTAGCGGCCGGTCGCACGATCCTCTTGGTGGAGGACGACGATCTGGTCAGGCAAAGCGTCAAGCAGAAACTGGTGCGCCTCGGCTACGACGTTACAACGGCACCCACGGCACTTGATGCGATCGTTATTTTAGAACGCCAACCCGCCTTCGATCTGGTGTTTACCGATGTCATCATGCCGGGCGCCATGAACGGTGCCGACCTCGCCCGCGAGGTACAACGCCGCTGGCCGGCGATAAAAATCCTGATGAGTTCCGGCTATACGGAAGCCGCCGTGCTCGGCAAGGTCAACATGCCCGACGGCATACGGCTACTGCCCAAGCCCTATGCCAACGCCGACCTGGAACGGGCACTCCATGAGGTTCTCGGCCGCAAATCCGCGTAAACGCCCTTAGCGTTGGTTCAATTGAACCAATTCTATTTTTGGGGTCCGACGCACGTCAAATATCCCCCACGAACAGGGATCTTCTCCCCGTTCCGTCTTCCACGGCTGGTCGTAGGCCTCGATCACGAAATAGGTATAGCCGCGGGTTCGGGCCAAAGCCGCGAATGCATTCACGAAGCGCGCCTCGTTCTCGGGCGACGGAACCGCGCCCTGACGCACGGGACCGGATGACGGCCATCCGGTTTCACCGATCACGATCGGCTTGCCGGGAAACCTCTGGGCAATTTCATCATAGCGCTTGGCGACATATGCCGGCGCATCATCAACGGTAACGCCATCCCAATATGGGATGATATGGACGGCGATGAAGTCACTCGCCGCCGCAAGTTTCGGATTGGCCAGCCATATATACCAGATCTCGGCTGTGCCCACGGGAATACCGGTGCCGGCGATTCCGCGCCGGACCGTAGCCATCGCCGCGGCAACGCCGTCGGCATCCATCTCTCCACGCTGCACGGTTTCGTTGCCGACGATCACGCGCGCGATCGCCTTTGGATCGGCTTTGACGACGGCGATCGCGTTCGCGATTTCGGCTTCAGTGCGCGCCTTGTCGCTACTGAGCCAGACACCCATAGTCACCTTCATGCCCAGCGACGCCGCAATCGCCGGCAAGTGGTCGATGGTTCGCGCAACCGTGTAAGTCCGAATGTCTTTCGTCACCGCCGAGAGCTGGGTAAGGTCGGTGCGCATTCGTGCGTCATCGACCTGCGTTTCCAAATCCGCGTATGTGAATATTCCCGACGGGCTATAGGAAAGCCCCGCCAGCGGGACGGTTCCCGCCATCCCCGTCGCCGGACACGCCATCAGCGCCAGAAGAACGAGCAGGCGTACGGCAACCCCGGAAACGCGGCAGCAGCGTTTCAAATCAGGCCCGCCAGCGGTGAGGACGGATCGGCATAGAGCTTCTTCGGCATCCGCCCGGCAAGATAGGCCAGCCGCCCCGCTTCAACGGCGGCCTTCATCGCCCGCGCCATCATGACGGGATCTTTAGCCGCGGCGATCGCCGTATTCATCAACACACCGTCACAGCCGAGTTCCATGGCCACAGCCGCGTCGGACGCGGTTCCTACTCCCGCGTCCACCAGCACCGGCACCTTCGACTGTTCGACGATGAGACGAATGCCGACCGGATTCTGAATTCCCAGGCCCGAGCCAATCGGCGCCGCGAGCGGCATGATGGCACAACATCCCAGGTCTTCGAGCCGCTTGGCCATGATGGGATCATCGCTGCAATAGACCATCACTTGGAAGCCGTCCTTGAGCAAAGCCTCGGCGGCGGCCAGGGTCTCGACCATGTTGGGGTATAAGGTCTTGTGATCGCCCAGGACCTCAAGCTTGACCAGCGACCAGCCGCCGGCCTCGCGCGCCAGACGCAACGTACGCACCGCATCGGCCGCCGTGTAGCAGCCGGCGGTATTCGGGAGAAAGGTGTAGGTCTTCGGATCGACGTAATCGACCAGCATGGGCTGGGAGGGGTCCGACAAATTCACGCGGCGCACGGCGACCGTCACAATCTCCGCCCCCGAAGCGGCAATGGCGCGCGCCGTCTCGGGAAAGTCCTTGTACTTGCCGGTGCCGACGATCAGGCGCGATTTGAAGGTCCGGCCCGCCACCGTGAAAGTATCCTCGCCGGTCATAACCCGATCCTCTTCGCCGCCGCCGATAAAATGCACAATCTCGATCCGGTCCCCGTTACCAAGGGTGGTCGTGGCAAATGCGGACTTTGCCACAATTTCGAGATTGCGCTCGACCGCAACCTTACGGTCATCAAGCCCCAGTGTTTTGAGCAATCCGGTAACCGTAAGGATTTGGGGAAATGTACGGTTTTCACCGTTGAGAACGATGTCCATGGCGGTCGCAAGGAGCTCGAAAAATGAGAGGTTGAGGCCGGAGTATAGGGCCACGCGGCTCCGATGCAACCGACTCCGCGACGGCAGTCCCTGAAAAACTGCAGCAATGTCAAGGAGTAAGGGGTGACCTGGTGCCGTTAAGGTTGCCCTGGGCGAACCGGTGGTATATCCCTTGGTCCGCCTCGCGGCCGGCTGCCCGGTCGCGCCTCTATCCACGTCCTAGACTTTAAAGGGAAACCGCTCGTGAGTCGTTCGATCCTGGTCATCAACGGACCGAACTTGAACCAGCTTGGCCAGCGGGAACCGCATATTTATGGCCACACGACCCTGGACGAGATCAAGGCCGCCACCATGGCGCGCGGCAAAGCCCTTGGCCTTGACGTGGACTTTCGCCAGAGCAATAGCGAGGCCGAGATCATCGGCTGGATTCAAGCGGCCCGCGGCAAAACCGACGGCCTCATCATCAATGGCGCCGGATTAACCCATACGTCGGTGGCAATCATGGATGCCCTCCTGGCCGTCGATCAGCCGGTAATCGAGGTCCATCTCTCGAACCTGTTCCGGCGCGAGGAATTCCGGCACCACTCATTTATATCCCGCGCCGCGACCGGCATGATCTGCGGTCTTGGAGCCCAGGGCTATCTCATCGCCGTAGATGCGATCGCCGAACTTATCAGCAAGGCAGGCAAAGCGTGAGCCGATCAAAACGCGCCCTATCACCACAACTGTCACCCCGACCAGCGGGCGCGGCAGGTCTAGAAGAAACCGAGGTTGCAAGCACGATGACGCAGATCGACAATGAACTGGTACGGCAGCTGGCCGGAATCCTCAATGAAACCGGTCTGACCGAGATCGAGTATGACACCGGCGGTCTGCGCATTCGCGTCGCCCGCAATGTCCAGCACACAGTGCTGACGTCGGCAGCCCCGGTTGCACATGGTGCGGGAGCGCACCATGTCCCTGCCGCGGCCCCTGCCGCGGTGAGTGATCCGGCAAGTCACCCCGGCGCACTCAAGGCCCCCATGGTCGGCGTAGCCTATCTTCTCCCCGAGCCTGGGGCGCCACCGTTCGCCAAGGTCGGCGACCAAGTGACCGAGGGCCAGACGATCTGCCTGATTGAAGCCATGAAGACCTTTAATCCAGTCAAAGCCCACCGTTCCGGCAAGCTGATACAGGTGCTGGTGGAGAACGGCGCTCCGGTCGAGTACGGCGAGCCCCTCGCGATTATCGAATAGCCGGGAAAGCGCCGGAGATGTTCGAAAAGATCCTCATCGCCAACCGCGGCGAGATCGCGCTTCGCGTTCAGCGCGCCTGCCGCGAAATGGGCATCAAGACGGTCGCGGTCCATTCGACCGCCGATTCTGAAGCTATGCACGTTCGCTTAGCTGATGAATCCGTCTGTATCGGACCGCCATCGGCGCGGGAAAGCTATCTCAACAAGGCGGCCATCATCACGGCCGCCATGATTACCAATTCCGACGCCATTCATCCGGGTTACGGCTTTCTGTCGGAAAACGCCGAGTTCGCCGAAATGGTCGGCGAGCACAACATCACTTTCATTGGTCCGTCGCCGGAACACATCCGGATGATGGGCGATAAGGTCGTCGCCAAGAAAACCGCGAAGGAAGTCGGCATCCCGGTCGTGCCGGGATCGGACGGCGCCGTTCCCGACGAAACCGCGGCCGCGGAGATCGCCGACAGCATCGGCTATCCGGTTCTGATCAAGGCCAGTGCCGGCGGCGGCGGTCGCGGTATGAAAGTCGCGGCATCGGCCGCCGAAGTCCGCGAGGCGTTTCAGGTCGCCACTGCCGAGGCCTCGGCCGCCTTCGGCAATGGCGAAGTCTACATGGAGAAATATCTCGGTCATCCGCGCCACATCGAGATTCAAGTGCTGGGCGACAAGCACGGCAATGTGGTTCACCTGGGCGAACGGGATTGCTCTCTGCAACGCCGCCATCAGAAAATTTTCGAGGAGACTCCCTCCCCGGCGCTAAATGCCCAGCAGCGCGATGAGATCGGCGCCGTGGTTTGCGATGCCATGCGCAAGATCGGTTATTACAACGCCGGAACCGTGGAATTCCTATACGAAGACGGCCACTTCTATTTCATCGAGATGAACACGCGCCTTCAAGTCGAGCACCCGGTCACGGAAATGGTCACCGGCCTCGATCTCGTCCGCGAGCAGATCCGCGTGGCCGCGGACATGGAACTCGGCTTCACCCAGAAGGACATCACCTTTGAGGGCTGTTCGATGGAATGCCGGATCAATGCCGAAAATCCACATACCTTCGCCCCGTCGCCCGGCAAGATTACCGGCTATCACGCCCCCGGCGGACGGCGGGTACGGGTCGATTCGGGGCTGTTCGCGGGCTTTCGCATTCCGCCCCATTACGATAGTCTGATCGCCAAGCTGATTGTGCAAGGAAGCACCCGCAACGAATGCCTCATGCGCATGCGCCGCGCGTTGCACGAGTATGTGATCGACGGGATCGATACGACGATCCCGCTCCATCAGGCTGTGCTTCAGCAGCAGGCGAT
>SCTM01000297.1 GCA_004297485.1 Rhodospirillaceae bacterium | reverse complement strand
CTTGAACTGGCGCCGCTCTGTACCCAAGCGCATGTGGAAGGCCTGTCGGCCAGCGGCAGCATCAGCGGCGTGTTGCCGTTGCGCATCGCCAATGGGAGAGTCTGGGTCGATAGTGGCAAACTGGCATCGGACGGCCCTGGTCTTCTGCGCTATAACCCGGCCTCCCCGCCTGCGGCTTTGGCGGGCGCCGGAGAAACCGTTCTTAAAGCACTCTCAAACTTTGAGTTCGAATCCATCACTGCGACGGTCAGCGGCGACATCCTCAACGATCTACGGATCGCACTGACCATGAGCGGGAAAAATCCCGACCTTCGGGCTGGTGCTCCGATCTCATTTAACCTGAACCTCAGCGGCCCGTTGGGGAATGTCGCCAGGCAAGGCATTACCGGATACCGCCTCGGGCCCGAGGTAATTCCGGGCCTCGAGCGCAACACCGCACCGCCGAATGGCGTTACTGACAGCCCACCTCCGCAGTAGCGGAAATGTGAAGACCCTGCCGCTTCAACGATTGAGGGTAGACTGATGCGAAATCACCGCCCATGGGTACGACTTACTGCCGGCAGACTCTTAACCCTGCTGGCGTTGGCTGGTAGCAATACTGGTTGCTCGCCAACGGTAAAACTTGAAGCACCCGACAAGCCTATCGTCATCAACCTCAACGTGAAGATTGAGGAGGAAGTCCGTGTTCACATTGAGAAAGATGTGGATTCGCTCGCGCAATCGAAGCCTGGCGTTTTCTAAGAATTTTCAAGGCCGATCGGATTCTGCGCACATTCCTCGACTCAGTTCTCAATGATATATGGAACGATGATCATGAAAAAATCAGGCTCTTTCGTCAGCGTATCTAGTCGTCGCGCTTTCATTCTCGCAGTCGCGCTTGTACTCGCATGCGCCATGCCCCGGGTGGCTCATGCCATCGACCTGGACAGCGCTCGGACCCAAGGCCTCGTCGGTGAGAGGGCAGACGGGCTTGTGAGCGCCGTGTCCAACGCCCCCGGCGTCCCCGCGTTGGTGCAGAGCGTGAATGCGGCCCGGTTGGAAAGCTACCGGGAAATTGCCGCCAAGGAAGGCACCAAGCTAGATGCGGTTCAAGCTGTCGCCGGCGCGAAGCAAGTCCAGAAAGCCCGGGAAAACGGCTGGTATTATATGGATGCCAGTGGTGCCTGGAAGAAGGACTAAGCTACTGGAAGGGCTGCACCACCGGCATGGCTTCCGCTGGGCCGACAAGGGATTGGGCGAATTCGTAGTTGGCGATTTGCTTTTCCGCTTCCACCGGCGGCAGCGGAAAGGATCCCAGGGCCTGAAGCTGGACAATGGTCGCACCGACCTCCCGGGACACGAGAACGCCGCCGAAGGTGATCAGATTATCCTGAAGTGGCCCATAGTTGCGACGGGCGGCGCCTGAATCGTAGCGATCGGAGGAGCCGTCGTAGCGCTGGGCACCATCGCGCGGCGGAGCGGCACTCGACCCTCCGATGCCGTCAACTTGCTGGCGCGCCGAGCCGGCAACGGACAGCGCGCGCGATAACCGCGCGGCCGAGCCAACCATTGCCACATTTGCAACCTGCGCCGACATGCCTTCGCCCAACAGCAAGGGGTCGCGCGAGACATACTCGGCGACCAATAGAATCTAAGACTTACCCCCATCCATGTCAATTTCGCCGAAAAATCAAGTTTCTGAGGAGTTTCACCGACGACCGTGCATTCGAGTGGTTAACCTATTAAATTCGCATATGCCTCCCATCCCGCCCCTTCTCACCCGTCTCGCCATGGCGCCGGAAAACTTACCGGCCGTGGACCCTTCCCAGCTGGTCAAAGCCTGGAAAGCGGCAACGCTTGGCGCCGAGACCGGAATGGTGCTCCAGCACGGCGATATCGAGGGCGTGGAATTTCGCTGGGATGGCGGCGAGTCCAGATTCATGTTCGCCGATCTCGACGCATCCTGCTGGGCAGCAGCCCTCGACCGCCTCTATGGTCTCGATACCATCACGGGCATTGCCACTCTCTTTCGGCTTCTCGCCCTGATCGAACTGATTGCCCGTGCCGAGTGGCTAAGGCCGCTTTTTCGCCTCGGCCATAAAGACGGCGTTGTCCTGGACCCCGACGTCCTACATCTCGCCGCCGCCCAAAAACTCACCCCATCAGCCCGCTTCGACGCAGCCGATTTTCGACGAGCTCTCGGAGATCGGGTCGCGCCCATAGCGACTGGCGCCCGGACAGAGGCCGAAGACTCGAAGGCGAACGCCCCGCCCCGGCGTTTGGGGCGACCGTGATCCCGGAGGAATCAGGCCTGTAAGGCCATAACCACCACGGACCAAAGGTACAGAGTCACAAACAGGCCCAGCAAAGCCGACGCTTCCTTTAAGAAGAGGGTTGCGCTCACGGACATCTCCTATGTTCTGTTTTTGTTCTAGTCTACAGATAAGAACAAATAAGGAACATTCTGTCAAGCCCATCCAAATATCCTTGCGCCGGAAGCGCTCCTGCTTCAGGAAAAGCCCCTGTTACCCCCTGCTTTGAGGCCACCATGTCCCGCGACCCTACCCATCGCTTCGCGGTCGCGCCCATGATGGACTACACCGATCAGCATTGCCGGATGCTGTTCCGGCTGATCTCACGGCACACGCGCTTATATACCGAGATGGTCACCGCGGCCGCGATCGTCCATGGCCAGGACCCGCAGCGCTTCCTGGCCTTCGATCCGACCGAGGAACCCCTCACCTTGCAATTGGGGGGCAGCGATCCGGCGCTTCTTGCCACCGCCGCGCGGACGGCAAAAACCGCAGGCTTTCAGAACTTGAATCTGAACGTAGGTTGCCCGAGCGATAAGGTAACCGTCGGCCGCTTTGGCGCGTGCCTCATGGCCGAACCGGCGGTCGTGGCGAACGCGGTCAGGGCCATGGCAGATGCGACCGGACTGCCGGTGACCGTCAAGAACCGCCTCGGCATCGACGATCAGGACACCCAACGGGACCTGGATCGCTTTATCGAAATCGTTTCCGCTGCCGGATGCGACACCTTCATCATTCATGCGCGCAAGGCTTGGCTGAAAGGACTTAGCCCAAAGGAGAACCGGGAAATCCCGCCCTTGGACTATGACCGCGTTCACGCCCTCAAACGGGCCTTCCCCGACCTCACGATCGTGTTGAACGGCGGGTTGACTTCACTCGATGCCGCATGCGCCGTTCTGGAGCCTAGCGGCAATAATCTCGACGGCGTCATGATCGGCCGTGCCGCGATCGACAGCCCCTATATTTTGGCCGAGGTGGATGCGCGCCTTTTTGGCGACACCGCTGCGGGACCAGACCGGCCGACCGTAGTTGCACGATACCTCGCCTATGCCGCGGCCGTTATCGAACAGGGTGCAAGACGCCCCATGGTCGTCAGGCCGCTGGTGGGATTGTTTAAGGGCTGCCCCGGCGCACGGGCGTGGCGTCAAGCGGTGACCAGGGTTGCGCAAGGCGAAAGCCGCCTCGCCGATCTCGAACCGACAGCGGTCCGGCTCGCCTCAACCGAGGCGATCGCCGCTTAACCCTGCCTTCAGAGCAGACCAGCGGTTATGGCTTTGCCGGTGCGGCGGTGGCCGGCAAGGCATAAGCAACAACGTAATCACCGGGTTTGGTCAGCAGCGCGCTATGACCTCCGGCAGAAATCACGACGAACTGTCGGCCGCTGGCCGTGGACCAATATGTCATCGGGCTGGATTGGCCGCCCGCCGGCAGCCGTCCGCGCCATAGCTCTTGCCCAGTACCGCTGTCAAACGCGCGCAGATAGTTGTCGAGCGCCGCGCCGATAAACGTTACACCGCCGCGCGTCGACGTGGGACCGCCCATGCTTGGAACGCCGATCTGCAGCGGCAGTCCAATTTGCGACCCCAACGGACCGTTGTCACGGGCGGTTCCTAAAGTCACCTTCCATACGACCTTGTTCGCAGCCAAATCGATCGCGACCAGATGGCCCCATGGCGGTGCGACACACGGTATCCCCAGGGGTGAAAACATCGGCCACCCGGTCATGCCGAATGGCGTGCCCAGCTGCGGCGAAATACCCACAGAAATGGGATCGCTTCCCGCCGCTGCCGCCTTCGCCAGAATTCTGTCGGTGATGTCCCGCGGCACCAGGATGGAAATCCACGGCATCCAGCTGCTGTTGGCGATCAGCAGTCCGCGGTCCTCGTCGAACGTGGCCGCGCCCCAGTCCACCACACCGAAGACGCCGGGATAGATGATCGAGCCACCCACGGATTGCGGTGTATATAGCCCGTCATAGCGATAGCGCCGAAACGCAATGCGGCAAGCGATTTGATCGAACGGCGTCAGTCCCCACATGGCCGCTTCGGTCAACTTTGGCGGTCCCAGGTACGGCACGGTCGAGATGGGCTGCGTCGGCGACAGCCAATCGCCCGGCGCGGGACCTTGAGGCGCTGGTGTTTCAGGAGCCGGAGTCAACAGCTCGCCGGTGCGCCGGTCGAGCACGAAGATCTGTCCCATCTTCGTCACTTGCGCCAGCGCCGGGATCGACCGCCCATCGCGTTTCAGATCGAACAGAATGGGATTGGCCGGAACATCATAATCCCAGATGTCGTGATGAACGGTCTGGTATGACCAGCGCGGCTGGCCGGACGTCACGTCGAGTGCGACGATCGAGCTGGAATACTTTTCAAAAATTGGCGAGCGATGAGCGCCCCAAAAGTCGGGCGTAGCGTTACCCATGGGCAAATAGATGAGCCCAAGCACAGGATCCACGCTCATGGGCGGCCAGGAATTCGGCGAGCCCTTGGTGAAGGTCTCGCCCGGCGGTGGTTCCTTGGAATCGCCGGGCCGTCCCATGTCCCAGGCCCAGGCGAATTTGCCGGAGATGACGTCAAAGGCGCGAATGGCGCCCGACGGCTCGCCAACCGAAACGTCATCAGACACCCACCCCCCGACCACGGCCACGGACCCGACCACCATCGGCGGCGAGGTCGTGTAGGCAAAGCCCGGCAGCGGATACTCCAGCCCGCGCAAGATCGATATCTGTCCATTGGTTCCAAAGCTTTTGCAGGGCGCACCGGTATGGGCATCGACGGCGATCATGCGGCCGTCGATCGTGCCTGCGAGAATGCGCTCGGGACAATCCTCCACGGGCTTGTCCGCTTTGACATAGGCGACGCCGCGGCACGCTCTCATATAGGCCGCTGCATCCTGCACCTTGGGATCAAACCGCCAGCGTTCCTTTCCCGTCTCCGCGTCCAGTGCGATGACAATATTATGCGGCGAACAGAGATAGAGCGTGTCGCCGATCTTCAGCGGCGTAGCCTCGAAGGTAAACTCATGACCATGGTCTCCTGCGCGCGGCATATCGCCCGTACGGTAAGTCCAGGCGACTTCAAGTTTGCCGACATTGGCGGGCGTGATTTGTGTCAGGGGCGAGAAACGCGTCGCACTTTGCGTACGGCCGTAAACTGGCCAGTCCTGCTCTGTCGCCGTCATCGGCGCCGTGGGCGCGGCTGCCGGATTCTCTTGCGCAATCAGATGATCAACCAAAAGACCGGACCCGGCCAGGCCGACGAGACCAGCGAGGCATGCGACGACACGGACGGGAATACCGCGACCCGGTCCGCGTGTCGCCATCAGAACAAACAACCACATACCGGCAACAAACCCGAGACGCGCAAGCAAGCCCCAAGCCTCGCCCTGCGTTTCCCAAAAGGCCCAGGCCAGTGTGCCGAGCAACAGCAGGTGGAACACGAGCCGTGTGCGCTGGCGCCCTTGCCACAAGAACGCGGCGCCAATGAGCATCAGCACGGCCGCGATCAGGTAATAGACCGATCCGCCAAAGGAGATCAGCCACACGCCGCCGGCGCCCTGCGCGAGTGCGAGCAGTCCGATGAGCATTGCGAGAGCACGGGCCAGTACGCGCCGCCCACCCACGGTTTTTGCTGCGTTATTCAATTGAAACGAATCCCCCGTTCTTCGGCATGTACCGCCGGCATCGTGCCAAATCCTCGTAAATCTAGCCTATTTGGCACCCGCCCGAATTACAAGGCGGCCGCTCCGCGTACATGAAAATGTCGAAGTTGACGGGAAAGCCGCAATCATCACCGGAGGACGCTATAGCCCCCTGTAGACGCAGGGTTGGCCCCGACACCGCCCTTGCACTCGTTCACATCCGAAGGCTACTCTTTCGCCGTTATTCGTGGGGAAATATCAAAGGCGGTTCATGAGTAAAGCACGTTACGCGATCTGTTTCGCGCCGGAGGAGGGCAGCGCTCTTGAGACCCTCGGCCGCGAGTGGCTGGGCCGCGACACCAACGGCACCGTCGACGATCGCCGAACGCTCGTATCCGGAATTAATCCCGAACGGCTGGGCGAAATCACCCAAGGTCCGCGCAACTACGGTATGCACGGGACATTGAAGCCGTCGTTCGAGCTCAATCCCCATGCGACCGAAAATGCTCTGCTCGCGGTCGCGCACCGTATCGCCGCGAGCCTGTCGCCAATCGAACTTCCGTGTTTGGAACTTGGCGAAATTGGATACATCGTTTCGCTGGTTCCGGAGTCGTCCTCGGCTCCGCTAGAAAATCTTGCCGCCAGTTGCGTGCGCGCCTTTGACGGATATCGCCGGCCGCTCAGTCATCTGGAGGAGGAGACTTACAAGCGCCACCGTCTCACGGTCCATCAAAAGCAGATGCTCGAACATTGGGGCTATCCCTATGTCATGGAAGAGTTCGACTTCCATATTTCCCTCACCGACCCGATCCACGACGAAGCCGAGCGTACAGCGGTGATGAAAGCGCTTGAGCGCGTTGCAGCGCCCGTTCTGCATAAACCCCTGATCATGCGGGAGCTGGCCGTCTTCAGTCAGCGAGAGGACTTTCAACCCATGTCGATCATTGCCCGCATTCCCTTCGGCCGCCGCGCCTGAGAGCTAGTGGATCGGATTTGCCATTCGCGAGATAGCCTGCCCAAACGGGGTGCGAATGTTAGAATCGGACCACTAACGTGCCGGAGAGCCCTCCAACCACAGACGACAACAGAAATGCCGGCAGCGCCATCAGACGGCTTTTGCGGAGCGCGCGGGACGCTGTGCTCGGACTGAAACAACGGGCACCCGATCACGCCGCGGCCGACCATCAGGCAATCGCCCGAACCCGCCGGTATTGGGACGATAGCACGGCTCTCACTCTGGCCAACCTGGTGCGCCAAAGTGAGACCAAGGCCAGCGGACGGGTGCAGCTTATTTCCCTTGCTGACTTTCGCGCCTCGATCGGCGAATTATGGGCCCAATTCGAAGATCGCATTCTGCTTATCGTTGAGACCACAATCGCCCGTATGATCGGCAAGGGTCATACCTTCATTCCCGTACGCAATGCCGAAGGCATGTCGTCCGGTGTCGATAGCTGGCTGCTCCTTTTCCCCGATCTCGACGAGGATGATGCCGTTGCCCATGCCGAGAAGATTGCGGAGCGGATCGGCGATAAACTGCTGGGGGCACGCTTCTCACTGCATGATCCACAGTTGCCGCGAGCCGCGACTCTCGATCTCACGGGCGTGTTGAACGACGACGGCACAGTCAATGTCGAGGTCATGAAGTCCGCCGTTGCCCGAGCGCGACAAGCAGAGTCCATCACAGCCGCCGGGGTCAGGGAAATCGCGACGGTGCCTCGCGATCGCCCACGCATCCATGCACGAGCGGTTCTGCGGCCGGCGTGGTGTGTGGATACCGAGACCGAGGATGCGTTCTTCCTGCGGGCTATTTCGGGCACCGGCCAGGATTTGATCGTCGACCCAGATCTCACCTGCCCGGAGACAATCGCGATCAATCTCTGCGCGACGGCCGGACGCATGATCGAGGACATAGGGAAACGTGGCTTGCGTGCGAAACTGGGACTGCCGATCCCTTATCCCCTGCTCTACACGCCTGCCGCCGCATCGTTGCGTGAGGCGATCCTAGCAATACCGAAACAACTCCGCTTGTTGCATCTGCGGCTGGAAATTGTCCGGACTCCGCCGAGCGTGCCAGCTGAGCAGTTGGCCATCTTGCGAGAACTCTTTCGCCCCGTCGTGCGTGAGGTCGCATTTCTGATCGATGTGTTCGCCGCCCCGAGCGACGTTTTCGCTCTCGATCATATCGCCATCGGTGCCGACCTGAGTGTCGCGCGTGGCTGGGATGAGGCCGACTTGCGCAATGCGCTCACCCGCATGTGTGAAAAGGCCGGAGGCCGATACACCTATGTCCTTGGACTTCGCAGCCAAGCTCACACGCGGATTGCGTTTAGCGCTGGGATTGACGAGATCGGCGGGCAATCTCTGTCCGGCGATCTTGAAGCCCTGCCCGACCGCCTGCGCATTGTTCCGCGCGCCGCGATCATCGCGCCCTGAGACTTCGCTCGCTCTAGAATGTCCCGTGGGTGCCGAGCACCTTGTCCATATCCTCTCCCATGATGACGGCGTAGCGGATATCGAATTCCTTTTTCAAGGTCAACATGGCCTCATGTCGGATTGACGGCCATACGTCCTGCGGAATCGCCAGGACCCCGTCGTCGTCGGCATATATATAGTCGCCATTGTTGATGGTCACGTCGCCGATCTTGATGGCGCGATTCATGGCCTGAGTCGTGCCTTCGAACTTGATGTCGTCGCAGTAGACGCCTTTGGCAAACACCGAGAATTCCAGACCGTTCAATTCGACGGAATCGCGCGTGAAACTGTCGACCACGGCGCCGACGGCACCGGATCGAATGGCGATGTTGGCGTTAAGATCGCCAAAATAAGCGCGGTTTTTCACGTCGCTCTGCACCACGATCACATCACCGGGGCGAATGAAATTGTACGATCCGAGAGCCCTGTAGATGCCGTTCACGTCCTCGCCTTTGCGTAGCTTGCGCAGTTCCAGAGTCTTGGCGACGCCAAGAATGGAGCGCCCGCTGACCCGCGCGAAGCCCGGCGGCAGCAGCGCCTTGATCCCACGCTCCTTGCAGATATCCGCCAGCAGCGAGGCGCAGAGATGGGGACGGATGGCATCGAGCTTGGCATTGTGGGCGGCGCGGTAACCGGCACATATGCGTTCGGCCAACGCCAGGTCGTCGGGCCAATTGACATCGAAGGCCTCTTCATCCGTCAACTCGAACAATACGACATCCTTGCCGAAACGGCGTTTGGGCTTGGCGCCCGCCTTGCCGCCCCTCACCATGTACAAGCCCATGGATTCGATCACCGTGTCCGGCAGATCGACGGAATTGGGGATACGGCCTTCGCCATAGGCGGGGCGGCCTTTCTCCCAGGTGTATTGTTTGCGCTTTTGCACGGCCACCAAAGAGTCCGCCTTCGGCGCCTGTTTCAGGGCCTTGATCGCCCGCGACATGGTCTCGGCGGTGATGAACGGGCTGGTACACAGACACTGGATGTAGAGGTCCGCCTGAACCCGCGCACACTCATTGGCGAACAACTCATGCCCGTCGGTTTTGTTACTGGCGAGCTTGGGATTACGTTTGAGGATCTTGACCGGCAGATCGGAGGCCAGCTCGATGATCTTATCGGACTCCGTATCCAGATAGACCGCATCGATCTCCGGACAGGCCAGGAGCTGGCGCAACTTGCGCTTGAACAAGTACTCGCCATCAAGAACAACTGTGTTCTTGTTACGGATGCGATTGCTTTCGCCCTTGGCCGGCACGAACGCCACGACACGCATCTTGGTCCCCTGCTCCCGCGCAAATACACTTTTCCGGCGCATACTGCGCCACAGGTTAGGCTAGGTGTTGGCGGTTAAAAAAGGGTTCCTAGCACGCCCGACCCTCAATCGCCGTCCCCGGACTTGTTCCGGGGACCCAGAGCGCGTGACTCGATACGTTGCGGAAAACGCCGGTTTCCTGGCAGCCTCCCGGCTTCGCAACTCTGGATTCCCGCGACAAGCACGGGAATGACGACGGAGATGATTTGAACGGTAGTGGCTATGGGTTAGGCTAGATCAACCCCCATTGTGAGAAGCACCCGTGGCCTTGGATCAAACACACGCCCCACCCCAGCGCCCCGCCACTATCCGATTGGCGGATTACACACCCTATCCC
>SCTM01000296.1 GCA_004297485.1 Rhodospirillaceae bacterium | reverse complement strand
ATAGCGTGTGGCGAAGGCGCGCCAGTTGCCCCCTGGGGAAATGCAGCGGGAACTCATCGTTCCTTTGAGCACCACAGCAAGGCCACCCTTCTTCCATAACACCTCCCAGTTGTGGATATTTTCCATGGCCATTTCCATGGTGCGTTCGTGCACGCGCTGCAAAATCCACGGACGAATGAGAGTGAGATACACCAGTACGCTGAGCAGAAGTACTGCGGTTCCGACAATCAAATTGATGGTGAACATCAACACCACCGGCAGCAACAGCACTGCCAGAAGGGGCGCTACGTTTTCACCCGTGTCCCAGACCGGCGAGCCCGGATGATTTAAATGAGCGGCCCTGACAGACACGACGATGGCGTTGACCTTTTGAGCCTGTTGTAGGCTCGTAAAAAGGATGTGGTCTTTGGGCCTTTTCGAGGGACTCGTATTCATCCCGATGTCGGGTCCCATTCCTGCATTTTACCGCTGCCGCATCATGCTGACCGCCGACCTCGATTTGGTCTCGGGTTGCCACCCCAACCTCCGGCAATACATTTCGCCGGCACTGATCGCTTCACTTTCGGAAGCATAGGTTCCGTCAATCATTTTGATACGTCCACGAAATGAAACCGTGACCTTCATTGAGGCCCGATCGTAGGAAACCCGCATCCCCGTCTCATACTGCGTCGGTTGGCTTGCCATTGAAACCTTGCCTTACCAAGAGGCTAACACCCCTAGATTGCACGTATATCGGTAATTTTTCTATGTGAAATTGTAGGGCTGCGGTCTTTTCCAGCCATTGTCGGTCAAAAAGATTGAAGGCAGGGGATTGTTACAGCCGTGTGCCTCCTCGAGAACCACATCCGGCGAATGGAATGGCGCCCTGTTGTTAACGTTTTAGGCCCATCGGCAAAGCAGGTTGTCGCGCAACCGAGGCGCAGTGTGACGCGTTCTCCCTAAAATATCGTGTTATCTGCGGCACGTTCTGGACAAACCCGCCGGTGTCCTGCAGCATCGGTAATGCAACTCTTGCGATTGGCGCCAGATTGGCTATGTTCCGACTCGAAATGATGAGCCGACGCGCGAAGGGTATTTCTTTACGATTTGTTGGCCTTAGCCGATTAGAGTGGGTAGGTCATGGCGAAACTGGAGCGCGATAAGCTCGCCGACATTGAGATTCATGTCGGCGACCCGAATGAGCAGGTCCGCGACAGTCTGCGGTCGATCATGCGCGCCGAGGGCATGCGCCGCATCAATACCTTCATCCGCTTCGAGGATTTCATCGAGAGCCTGAAGAAATCCACGCCCGACTTGTTGTTGCTGGCGGATGATTTCGACGACAATATTTTCGATGTCGTCCGCGATATCCGGAATTATCGCCTCGGCAACAATCCATTCACGCTCATCACCATGCTCATCGCCCAGGACAATGAGGGCGGGATGAAAAAGGTGATTCAGTCCGGTGCCGACGACGTTTTGATCAAACCTCTGTCCCCTGGCAAATTGCTGGAGCGCGTCGGGCATTTGGCCTTTAATCGCTTGCCCTTTATCGCCACAACCGACTACGTGGGTCCAGAGCGCCGCCGCACGACCGACCGCCCGTCGAACATTCCGCGGCTCGACGTCGTTAATACCTTGAAGGATAAGGTCGAAGGTCGACGCCTGAGTACTGTGCAGTTGACCCGCGCCGTCAACCTCGGCATGCGCGAAGTTTTGATGGCCCAACTCGACAGCTATCCGCTCAAGCTCGCTTACGTGTGCAATCTCATCGTCAAAAGCTGGACCGAGAAAGATGTGCTGGCCGACCGTGGCCGGCAGTTCGATTGGCTCGTTAGTGTTTTCGAGGACGCTGCCCGTCATGCCAAAAAGTTGCGCCGCGACGCACTCGCGGATGCGTGGATGGGGATGACCACCCAGGTCCGTGCCATCCAGGCGACCTTCGGCGAGGACAATAAGCCGGACATCGCCGCGCTGCAGGCAATCCCAAAGCTGTTCGAGGCGACAAAGGCCGCATTTCCGGAGGAGCCGCGCGGCGAGGGCGGTTCCCAGCAGGAAGTGGCATAGCCTGTCACCCGAACTCATCCCGTTCGGCATGAAGATCTTCCATACGATCATTCTGCGGGCAATACTGCCGACAGCGGCGAACCAGGCCGGTCGACCACTGGGATTTTTCCGTGCTGACTCAACGCTCTAAATACGCGCTGCGCGCTGTGCTTATGCTGGCAGCTCAGAAGCCGGGTGAACTGGTGCTGGTGGCGGATATTGCCAAGAAGCGCAAGGTGCCGAAAAAGTTTCTCGAACTCATTCTTCTGGATCTGAAAAAGCGCGGCCTTTTATTCAGCCGGCGCGGCAAGAACGGCGGATACCGGTTGGCGCGCCCGGCCTCGAAAATCACGTTCGGTGAGATTGTCCGCATTACCGATGGTCCGTTGGCGCCGCTGGCGTGCGCCAGCCTGACCGGTTACCAGCGATGCAACGATTGCGAGGATGAGAAAACCTGCGCCATTCGTCGCGTTATGCGGGGGGTGCGTGACGCCACCGCGGCCATTCTCGACCATACGACTCTCGCGGACGCCATCGGGAAATAGAGGATTTGACGATCCGCAGGCCCGGTTACGGGAATAAAGTTCTCCCGGCTATAACTCTAGTAAAACGATAGAGAAATAGAAGATGAAAGCGACCGGCCCGCGCGCCATCGTTCG
>SCTM01000295.1 GCA_004297485.1 Rhodospirillaceae bacterium | reverse complement strand
TGGGAGTGGCACTTACCTTACTTCTTCATTCCCGCCCGCCCGTGCTCTACCCCCTTGTCGTGGGGATGTTTGTGATTGTCGCGGCATTGAAAGCGCCTCATGTGGAGGTGCAGACTGACATCTCTTATGGCGTCTATCTCCTGCATGCACCAATTATCCAGCTATCGTTGCTCTTCGGCCTTTATCGGCCCGACTGGATAGGAGTTTGCGTGACGGTTGCCGCGGCAATGCTGCTTGCCGTTGGGGCCGAACGATGGATCGAGGCTCCCGGAATCGCGCTCGGGAAACGGCTCGCACGGCGGGTTGTTTCGCCAAGGCCAGTACAAGACGCAGGAGACGTGAATATCAGCGGATTTCTCCGCCGTGAATCATAGTATGCCCGATACTTATGCGGCCGATGACGATGTCCACACGCGTTCGGAGGATCTCACGGTCATCATCCTGAACGACTTTTGCTACGTCCAGGGAGGCGCCAGCAAGGTTGCCATTGACGATGCAATAGGTCTTGCTGCCGCCGGTCTTCGCGTTATCTTCATAGGTGCGGTCGGGCCCGTGTGCGCGGAGCTTGGTTCCGCGCCGCTCAAGGTTGTTTGCCTTGGTCAGCCTGAACTTCTCGACGTCCGAACGCGACCTTCCATACTTCTCCAGGGTTTGTGGAACTTTGAGGCTGGTCGCTGCCTAAGCGATGAACTGGCTAGTCTGCGGCCTGATCGCACAGTCATTCATCTGCACGGCTATACCAAAGCGCTCACTGTCAGTCCGGTGAGGGCTGCCAAAAAATTAGGTTTTAAGGTCGTTTGCACATTGCATGATTTTTTTCCGGCCTGCCCAAACGGTGCGTTCTTCGACTATCGTCGGGGGGAGCCTTGCACGCGGCGGGCACTTTCGTCGGGATGTATCACCGCAAACTGCGACAAACGTCGATATGCGCATAAGATATTCCGAGTCGCCAGGGGAGTAATACAACGTGGCCTTGGCAAGTTTCCCGGCGCGGTCGAGCAATACATCTACCTTTCTTGCCGCTCCAAGGAAATCCTCGCACCCTATCTTCCAGCCCAAGCGCGGCTACGCGGACTGGAGAATGCCATTGACTGGCCGCGTCCCCCGAAAGTCGAGGCATCCGGGAATCAAACCATTCTCTACGTTGGTAGGCTTGACCAGGAGAAGGGAGTCCTTCTCCTTGCCCAAGCGGCCGCTGAACTCGGCCTCAAGGTGCTTTTCGTCGGCGACGGCCCCATGCGGTCAAAAATTGAAAATGATATGGCCATGCCCGTTGTCGGGTGGGTCTCAAGAACCGAAGTGCGCCATTATCTCGCGAGCGCCAGATGCCTTGTTTTCCCGAGCCTGTGGTACGAAACATATGGCCTTGTTGTCTCTGAAGCCTCTGCGCATGGTATTCCTGTTATAGCGAGCAATGTCACTGCCGCCGCCGAACGCATCGAAGACAATATCACCGGGTGGCTATTTCGCAGTGGGGACATGGCGGATCTGGTCCGATGCCTGAAATTCATCGAGAACGATACGCGCGTGAGTGAGGTTGGCGGTGCCGCATATCGAGCCTTTTGGGAAACCGCAACGACCGCGACCATACATGCCGATCGCCTTACCAGCATTTATCGCTCGATCCTGGCGGGCTGACAACTGTAGGCCGAGAACTGGTCCTTCCACCTCCTGATTGCGGCCCACGGCAGAACCAGGTGCGTTGGACGCGGGTTTAATATCCAGCGTGCGACAGATTCGGGATCGTCACGCGATGCAACCGGCAGATCGGTGGACTTGCTGATTTCTGTTGCGCGGTTATCGACCGGGATGATCAACCCACGCCGCCCGCGTTGAAGCGACCTGATTCCACCGTGCAGTCTCGCGCCCACGAAATCCACATCAACTTCGTCCAGCAGGCGATTAAATTCCGCAATGTCAGGTCGCAACGGAATGAAGCCCTCAATACCGAGATCGCGCACATAGGGAATATCAAGCTGTTGTTGTGGCCAAAAGAAAACTTTCTCATAGTTACGCTTTAGAATTTCGAATATTTTTCGGTCTTGTTCCGGTGCAGGTCGATAGTATGTCACGGCAAAAATCGCGTGCCGTGCCTTGCGGACGGGAATATTCTGACATTGCTGCTCGTCAAGCATCCACATGGTGGGGCAGGCCGTGTAAATGGCTGTCGGCACATGTCGCTGCAGTTTGTCGTAGGTATGCCAATCTCTTACCGATTGCAGGTTGGTCTTGGACAGAATCGAATTGAAGAACAACCGCGTTGCCGCGTCTGCCTCGCCACCATATTGCTGCCAGCCGACGCCAAGGAGAATCACATTTCGCCAAAACATATAATCGAGCGGCGTGATCCGCCAGTTACTGCGTATGAGCATGTGCGATTTGAGAATGTTTGTGCCGCCAACGATCGAAAAGGAGGCTTTTCGCCCGGCGCGTAATTCCGCGAGCGTCGCCCGTCGGTGCGACGGTGTTCGTAGGAATGTGGCGTCTTTGAACAAGGACCGCACGATGCGCCAAACGGCATCCATGATAATATGGTCGCCGAGATTGTCGCTATCGATTGCGGTATCGAATATATTAACGATCATAGCCGGCCGTCACTCCTGTAAATGCCGGGCGGGTTGCGGAATCGAGGATGACCGGAGATCCCGCCAGAATGCGCGTGCGAGGGGCTCTTCGCGTCATCTGCGCAAGTTCGGTGGACGAGCCAAACCAGATCACTGTTTCACATGCCTGAACGAGCGGAAGGTCGTCGCGATGGTCCGTAAATAGAAGACGTGGCCTATCATGCCATCCGCGTTGGTGCATGAAATCGAGAACAGATTCTAATTTCCGCGCGCCGATATTCTCATGATCGCTTGCGCCACGCTCGGCCGGAGTGGCCAAAACATGAACAAACCCCAGGGACTGGCCGAAACCATGGGCGTAGTCTCCGGCCGCCGCAGTCGCCATTACGGCATCGACTTTGCCACAGGAGATCGCATGCAGAACACCACTCAGCTCGGGCCTAACAAACGCCGCCAACTGATTAATGAGGCGTCGCTCGTTCTGACCACCGTCTCCCTTCGTCGCCGTTTGCCATAATCGCTGTAGCTTCCACTTCAACCGGTTATGGGAACTTAAGCGCAGGCGCCTAGAAAGCAATGCGCATAAAGCGGTGAAGCTGATGCACAGGCATCGCCAGCCTCCGAGGTTGGGAAACCGCCCGCGGAGGATGTACCAAGACCATATTCGGAAACTATTTACCGAGAGGATGGTGCCGTCCAGGTCTAGAATCATTACCGCGAGATGTTGAGTTGTGCGTCGAGCGACCATGGGAAGCGACAAAGTTGCTGATGGAAAAGGACATAGTCGGGAATGATAGATGGCTGCGGTGTTGTCACCGTAATTGTGGCGCAGCGAATTTCCGCTCCGGCCGGAGACCGTCGGCGTATGGCGTCCCGTACGATTGCCATAGTGACGCCCGAATCGACGGAATCGTCGACAATCAAAAGAGAGGGGTGATCACCAGCGGTCGTGAGCCAGTGATCAAGCACTTCCAACTCAGCAGCATCGAGCTGCCGCTCGCCTGGTTTGGGATGCTTGGCACGTTGCGTAATCAGTCTGTGCTCTAGCACGCGCAGCTGATCCAGAACTGGTCGGGGTAATTCGGCAATCACACCGCGCAGGGTCGCCGACGCCGTCTTGAAACGCGTAGTTGGTCGGCGGCAGGTAATGGAATGGATGGGGATATGAAATGGACAGGCTTTCCCCATGGCTTCGGCAACATAAAGTCCTCCGGAGCGGATGCCAATCAACACATCCGGGCGCCAATCCGTCAATACCAACTCCATCAGCTTCTTGCAGGTCGCGTCGAATTCGTTCCGATCTAGATCGAGCACTTTTGGAACGCGTGGTGGCTGTGCGCTATGCATGGCATTTCATGTGAAATAATGTGAGTTCGCCGCGTTTCTGATTCTAACGACTGGTGTCCTCGAAAGTTGCATTTTAAGCGGATTGGTTTGCAGTGTTGCAGCACAAAGCATGCCGAACGCGGCGCCTAGAAATAGGGTCATGACTTGGTTCTCAAGGATCGAAAGAACAGTGCCGTAGCCGAAGGCAAACGCAATTATCGCGATCGCCGGCACGGCACCTTGATGCGATTCGTCGGTCGTGCGGAGGACGGCAAAGCATATTATTGCGACATAGAGAGCGGCGAATATTCCGAAGAATGCGTAGAGTAGAATCACGATGTTGTCCGCCGGATTAAAGCTGTCCGGCGCATAGACACGCTGTGGCCCGCCGATTCCGCCGAGACCCACGCCGAAAAGTGACATCTGATGCCGGCATATCCATTCGATAGCGTCGGGCCAGGTATCGGCAATGCGCAGGTATAAGGATTCCGTGCTGAATACGCCGGTGCCGTGGCTTATGTGTAGATTCCAGGTTGTGAGCGGTAACGCGGCGGAAAGAACTACGAATATCAAGCAGAGTGCTTTTATCCAGCCGAGTTGCGACGGCGGCTTCAAGCAGAGAATTGCTGAGATCGGCAAGAATGCAAAGAGGGCTCCCTTTTGCGTCGTCAGTGCAACAGAGATCACGCTGACAGTTGCGATGACGAAGCGTAGAAGCAGTCCCCGTACGCGTGTCATCATCACAATGGCCAGCGGCGGCATCATGGCAGCGATAGCGATGGAGCTTCTGGTAAATCCGGCGACCCTTCTGGAAAGGGGGTCTTCGATTTGCCAATCCTTGGAAACATCTACATCAAGATCGCCGACGACGGTTTTTATACCTGTCCACGGGAAGGTGACCCCAGCCTTATCAACACAGGCCCCCAAGAGTGTAATGAACCAGATTAAGACAAATACCCTGAGCACCTTGTCGCTCGGGCGCACGAGCGAAGAGGCGGCGAAGAAGCCAAACAGAAGATTCATGAGAACCTTCACGCCATAAATGACGCCCATGGCGCTACCGATTGTTCCCATCAGCACAAGGCCGTGAAATCCAAATATTGTGCCGGCCACCCAGAAAGCAGGATGCACCCTTAGCCGCATGGCCTGCGCCACGAAGAGTAGGACTAGCGGTCCTATGATCAATGCGTCGCGGGCTAGAATCAGGTTGTCTTTGCCGAGGAGGTACAGTCCGTATCTGATGGCCCCCTCAAGGGCGTAGATTCCGAGATATATAAGTGCAGCGCCGACGAAGAGTGTTCCCAGCGGCTCGACAGATGAAGGAATGCCGGGAGAGGCGGTGTCTGCCTCCCTTGCCGCAACGCTCGACATCACCGCGACCTGAGTCATGGGTCGAAACAACCACGGTCCGGAGGGTCGTGGTTGTGATAATTGTGTGTCCGTTGGCCGTCCCCAACGATCCAGCATTTTGTGACGACCGTGACCGCTGGCGTGCGTCCTACTCCTCAGGTGGCGTGGCAGAAGAACTTTGCAAATCCATTAGAAAATGCTCGCGCCATGCGTCAACGTCTTCGCGTGATACCGACGCCATCAGCACCTCCCAACGCTCCTGACGCTCGGCCAACGGCATGGATAGGGCCCTCGCCAGGGCTTCGACGACGCTCTGCTCATCATATGGATTGATAATCAGTGCGCGCGGCATCTGATATGCGGCCCCGGCAAAGCGCGACAGAATGAGGACGCCTGGATCTTGCGGATTCTGCGCGGCTACATATTCCTTTGCGACAAGGTTCATGCCATCGCGTAGTGGTGTTACCAAGGCTGTGCAAGCGGAGCGATAGAGTCCAGCCAGGGCCGAATGAGGGTAAGCACGATTTACATATCGCAGAGGAACCCAATCGTAATCTGCATATTGCCCGTTTACACGGCCCGTCAGCCGCTCGAGCTGTCGACGCATCGTTTGGTAGGCCGCGACTTCCATACGAGAGGGTGATGCGATCTGTAGCATGGATACTTTCGCCCGATGTTCCGGGTAGCGCTCCAGAAGCTTTCCGTAAGCGCTGAAACGACGATCGATTCCCTTAGAGTAGTCCAATCGATCGACGCCAATGATGAGACGTCTCCCGCTGAGACTCTCTACCATGCGAGCAACGTGTCGCTTGGCCTCACCTTGGGCTGCCAAGCTTGCTATTGTCTTGGCATCGATGCCGACCGGATAGGCTGCCACCGAAAGCGATCGCCCAAAGCAACTCAATTTTCCGGCTGATGTGTGAACGGCGTCGGTTTCCTCCACAATGTAATCCAGAAATGCCTGCACATCATGTTTTGTCTGGAAACCAACAAGGTCGTATGCAAATAGCGCTCGTACCAATTCCCTGTGCTCGGGAAGCGTTGCAACCAAATCGTAGGGCGGCCACGGAATATGAAAGAAGAAGCCAATACGCTGAGTTAGGCCCAAGCGTCTTAGTTCGGTCCCGCAGGGAATAAGATGGTAATCGTGAACCCAGATGATGTCGTCAGGCTTTAAAAGGGGCCGGACAGCTCGAGCAAATAGACTGTTCACCCGATGGTATCCGACACCAAAACTCCGGTCGTACGCCACGAGATCCGTCCGGTAATGACACAGCGGCCAAAGCGTGCGATTGGCGAAGCCGTTGTAGTATTCCTCATGATTCTCCGTGCTCAGCGAAATTGTCGCTATGTCATAACTTCCTTCCCTTTGTATGGAGACAGTCTCACTTTGTGTTTCGGTGACCTCTCCATTCCAACCAAACCATAGACCGCCGTGGGTTCTTAAGGCGGCGCTGAGTGCGGCGGCTAGACCGCCAGCTGCTGCGCGTGTTCGCCCGCGTAGAGGAGGGACTCGATTGGAGATAATGACTAGTCTGCTCATGCCACATCTCTCCAATGCCTGCTGAGGCGCATGGCGGTGTTTATGATTCCGACCAGCGAATAGGTTTGTGGAAAGTTCCCCCATAACTCACTTGTATGAGGATCAATGTCTTCCGAAAGGAGACCAACATGATTCCGAGCGTCAAGAACATGTTGAAACATGTCGCGTGCGCGTGCGCGCTCACCTTGCCGATTTAGAATGTCGATAAGCCAAAAAGTGCAAGCGGTGAAGGCCGTCGTCGGCACCCCGATATCGTCGGCTTCGATATATCTAAAGACATGATGGCCGCGTCGGAGGTCGCGTTCGATGGCCGTGACGGTCGCCGTGAATCGTGGATCGTCGATTTCAACGATCCCAAGTTCGGCCATCTGCAGCAGACTTCCGTCGAGTTCCTTGCCATGGAATGTGCTTGTGAAGTGGTTCAGCTTAGGATTCCATGCATTTTCTAGAAGTTGCTTCTGCAGTGACATGGCGCGCTCCTGCCACATATTCGCGCGCGTATTTTCACCAAAATGCGATGCAATGCGGCCAAGGCGATCACAAGCCGCCCAACACATCAGGCTTGAGTAGGTATTAACGCGGGAGATGGTTCTCATCTCCCAGATGCCTGCGTCCGGCACCTGAGCTAGGTCGAAAGCTTTCCGTCCAAGGATTTCCAGCTGTTCGAAATCTGCCATGGTCATCGGCCGGAGGAGACGCCGATCAAAGAATGCCCGCGCCATGGAAAGAATAACCTGCCCGTATATGTCGTGCTGTCGATGCTCAAAAGCCTGGTTTCCAATTCGGACGGGGCCCATGTTGCGGTAGCCGTTGAGGGTGGCGACCGTCCATTCGGTCAGGTCTTGTTCGAGGCCGAGTCCATAAACGGGCTGCATAACTTTGCCGTCGGGCAGGGGAGGTAGATTGCGCAAAAATCCAAAATAGCTTTCGAGAATGTCCACGACACCGAGGCGGTTTAGAGCCTGAATGACATAGTAAGCATCGCGGAGCCAACAGTAGCGATAGTCCCAGTTTCTGCCGGAATTAGGGGCTTCTGGAATTGATGTCGTCATGGCGGCAATGATGCCGCCGGTTTCCTCAAACCAGCACAGCTTCAGGGTAATCGCCGCACGAATAACGGCGTCTTGCCAGTCCACCGGTAAAGACAGGGACCGCACCCAATTACGCCAATAGGCGACGGTCTTTTGGTGAAACTCCGTTACGAGTTCCATAACGGATTGTGCAAGAGTCTCGTCCGGCCCAAAGAAAAGTGCGATCGGACGTTCAAGCTTGAACCAGGTCTCCTGAAGTAGATAGGTGAGCGGAGCGTCTGTTGTTAGGCGCACGGCCAGGTTTGCTCCGGTGTATCTGAC
>SCTM01000294.1 GCA_004297485.1 Rhodospirillaceae bacterium | reverse complement strand
GGTTCCTGGTTCGGCATGGTGATCCTGTTCGGCTTCTCGGTGGCGTTGTTCTACCACCTGTGTAACGGCATCCGGCATCTGGTGTGGGATACGGGACGCTCGTTCGAACTGGCGGATACGGCGCGCAGCAACATCCTGGTGCTCTTCGCCACCGCGGTGCTGACGGCGGGTGCCTGGATTTTGGCGCTGATTTAGGGGGAACCATGGCCGCCATGTTCAAGTCCACAAATCTCCGTTCACCCCTGGGTCGCGCCCGCGGTCTCGGCACCGCCAAGGAAGGCCTCCACCACTGGTGGGCCCAGCGCGTCACCGCCGTCGCCCTGGTGCCGCTGTCGCTCTGGTTTGTGGTGTCGCTCATCAGGCTCGCTCACGGCGAGAATGGCGGCTTCTATGATTGGCTGCTCAGCCCCATCAATGCCACCGCGCTCATCTTGTTCATCGCCGTCGGCTTTCACCACGGCGTGCTGGGTCTGCAGGTGGTGATCGAGGATTACGTCGGCGACCATGGCCGGCGCACGGTCCTGATCATGCTCACAAAGCTTGTCGGTTATGCCTTGGCCGCCCTGGCCATTGTTTCCACCTTGATTGTCTCGCTGGGGGGCTGAAGCCTTATGGCCGCTTTCACGATCGTTGATCACGACTACGATGTTGTTGTCGTGGGGGCCGGCGGCGCCGGCCTGCGCGCCACCTTCGGCATGGTGCAGCAGGGATTCAAGACCGCCTGCATCACCAAGGTATTTCCCACCCGCAGCCATACGGTCGCCGCCCAAGGCGGTGTTGCCGCATCCCTCGGCAATATCGGCGAAGACAATTGGCAGTGGCATATGTACGACACGGTCAAGGGCTCCGACTGGCTCGGCGACCAGGACGCCATCGAATACATGTGCCGCGAGGCTGTGCCGGCGATCCATGAGCTGGAACATGCGGGCGTGCCATTCTCGCGTACGCCCGAAGGCAAAATTTATCAGCGGCCCTTCGGCGGCCACATGCGCGACTTCGGTGCGGCACCCGTGCAACGGGCTTGCGCCGCCGCCGACCGCACCGGCCACGCCATCCTCCATGCGCTCTATCAGCAAAGCCTGAAATACAAAGCCGAGTTCTTCATCGAGTATTTCGCCGTCGATCTCATGATGGACGAAAGCGGCTGTCGCGGCGTCGTCGCCCTCGACATGGCGACCGGAACGATCCACCGCTTCAAGGCGCACCAGACCGTCATCGCCACGGGCGGATACGGCCGGGCTTATTTCTCCTGCACTTCAGCGCATACCTGCACCGGCGACGGCAATGGTATGGTGGCGCGGGCGGGCCTGCCGCTTCAGGATATGGAATTCGTCCAGTTCCATCCCACGGGCGTATACGGCGCTGGCGTGCTCATCACCGAAGGCTCGCGCGGCGAAGGCGGCTATCTCACCAATTCCGAGGGCGAACGTTTCATGGAACGCTATGCGCCGACCGCGAAAGATCTCGCGTCGCGCGATGTCGTCAGCCGCTCCATGACTCTTGAGATTCGCGAGGGACGCGGCGTCGGCCCCGAGAAAGATCACATCTATTTGCACCTGGAACACCTGGGCGCCGACGTGTTGCACAAACGTCTCCCGGGCATCACGGAATCGGCGAAGGTTTTTGCCGGCGTGGACGCGACAAAACAGCCGATCCCGGTGCTGCCCACCGTGCACTACAACATGGGCGGCATTCCCACCAACTACATGGCCGAGGTGATCCGGCCCACGCCCGGCCAGCCGGATGCCACCATTCCGGGCCTCATGGCAATCGGCGAGGCGGCTTGCGTCTCGGTACATGGCGCCAATCGTCTCGGCGCCAACTCGTTGTTGGATATCGTCGTGTTCGGGCGTGCGGCGGCGCTCCGCTGTAAGGACATCATCAAGAAGGGCTCGGCCCACCGCCCCTTGGCGAAGGACGCCGCCGATCTGGCGCTATCGCGTCTGGAACGCATCCGCACGGCCAACGGTTCCCAGACCACCGCCATGATCCGCAAGAACATGCAGCGCACCATGCAGAACGATGCCGCCGTGTTCCGCGCCTCCAAGACATTGAAGGACGGCGTGGCCAAGATGGGCGAGATCGCCGCCACCCTCACCGATCTGAAAGTCTCCGACCGCAGTTTGGTTTTCAACACCGACCTGATCGAGGCGCTGGAGTTGGAAAACCTGATGGCGTGCGCCTTGACTACCATCACCGGGGCCGAGGCGCGTCACGAAAGTCGCGGTGGCCATGCCCACGAGGACTATCCCGACCGCAACGACGAGACGTGGATGAAGCACACGCTCGCCTGGGTGGACGACAAGTGGAAAGTGAAACTCGATTACCGGCCGGTGCATAGCTACACCCTGACCAACGAAATCGAATACATCAAACCCAAGGCGCGCGTGTACTGACGTAATAAGTAGCTTCGATCAAAGCCCCCCTCACCCCAACCCTCTCCCCGTTGGGGAGAAGGTGCCGAGCGGAGCGAGGCGGTGAGGGGGAGATTAAGATGTTATCGGGCTTTGGCCCGGCAATTCAGAGGCGATCCACATGGCTGAGTTTACGCTTCCCGCAAATTCCAAAATCACCGCCGGCAAGGCTCACCCGGCGCCCGCCGGCGCCAAGAACCTGCGGTCCTTCAAGGTCTATCGCTACGATCCGGACGACGGCGCCAACCCGCGCATGGATACCTATCAGGTGGACATGGACACGTGCGGGCCCATGGTTCTCGATGGGTTGCTGAAGATCAAGGACGAGATGGACTCGACGCTTGCTCTTCGCCGGTCATGCCGCGAAGGCATCTGCGGCTCCTGCTCCATGAACATCGACGGACAGAATACGCTGGCGTGTCTCAAGCCCATCGACGACTGCAAGGGCGAGGTGAAGGTCTATCCCCTGCCGCACATGCCGGTGATCAAGGACCTGGTGCCCGATCTTACGCACGTCTATGCGCAGTACGCTTCCATCGAGCCGTGGATGAAGACCGAGACGCAGCCGCCCGCCAGTGGCGAACGCTTGCAGTCACCGGAAGAGCGGGAAAAGCTCGATGGCCTGTGGGAATGCATTCTGTGCTTCTGTTGTTCCACCAGCTGCCCGAGCTATTGGTGGAACGGCGACCGCTATCTTGGCCCGGCGATTCTTCTCCAGGCGGCGCGGTGGATCAACGACAGCCGCGATGAAGCCACCGGCGAGCGATTGGATAATCTGGAAGACCCGTTCCGCCTCTATCGGTGTCACACCATCATGAACTGCACCCAGACCTGCCCCAAGGGTCTGAACCCGGCCAAAGCCATCGCCGACATCAAGATGAAGATGTTGGAGCGGGCGGGGTAATTTTCCGACCATTGTCACCCTCGCGCGTGACGCGAGGGTCCAGGGTTACGGAGCGCCGCGTTCTACAAGTGGCGATGATTTCTCCGCATACATTGAGCCTTGCCACCCCGTGACGTATACGTCACGCCTCGGATCAAGTCCGAGGACGACAGCGGATTTCGTCGCCCGTCGTAGCACTGATCATCCGCCAGCCTTGGGCGCTGGGGCTGGGGCGGTCGGTGGCGCAACGCAGCGGAAGAAAGCTCGGGTCGGGTCGAACAGGTTGCAGGCGAAGCGATCCCGCCGCTCATACTTGGGTACCCGCCCGGTTTCGGCACACTTCGACTCGGCCAGCTTGATCACCGCCGGAGGCGGCTCACCGCCGCCGTAGCAGATGGCCACCATGTCCGCGGTGGATGGGCCCACATTGATCACTTTGCCGGCCTCCCGCCGGCTGTCCACATAGGGGGTGCCGGCGCAGCCGGTCAGGGCCACCACGGCAAGCAGCACGCCGATTCGGGGGAAAGCTCGCCTCGCGGCTGGTTTTGGTCGGGGCATGGGGCCGTTTTTCACCTTATTCCGGGCCGTAAACACGGCGCATGTGGCGTGCTTCGCGTCCCTCAACTATAAACGGACCCCTATAAACTGCGTTCGGGGGCCCGATTCCGAAATTGACGCGGTCGATTCGGACTCGATAAGAACGCAAGATCAAGAGGACATTAGTGTCGCGCTTCCGACGTTCGCAACATCTAACGCCAGATTCCGCCGCGAACTTCGGAATCATAGCGACACCAAACGGCGCTAAAACGCAACAGGCGTTGTTTTAGCCCAAAGTCCTGTTTATCTTTTCGGCCAAACGCACACTTACCAGGGGTAGATTCGATGTCCGCAGGGAAATACAGGCTGGTCACGCGCAGCGATTTCGATGGCCTGGTCTGCGCCGCAATCCTCAAGGAACTTGGTCTCATCGACGAGATCAAATTCGTCCACCCGAAGGATATGCAGGACGGGGTCATCGAGATCACCAATCGCGATATCACCACCAATCTGCCGTTCGTCGAGGGCGTCCACTTGGCGTTCGACCATCACGAAAGTGAAACCATCCGCGTCGGCAAGAAAAGCAACCACATCATCAGCCCTCACGCGCCGTCCGCCGCTCGGGTGGTGTACGACTATTACGGCGGCAAGGCCAAGGTACCGCGCATCAGCGACAGCCTGATGGCCGCGGTGGACAAGGGCGACGCCGCCCAGTTCAACAAGGACGAGGTCCTCAATCCCCAGGGCTGGGATCTCATGAATTTCATCATGGATGCCCGGACCGGTCTCGGCCGCTTCCGCGAGTTCAAGATCTCCAACTATCAGCTGATGATGGAACTGATCGAGAAATGCGTTCTGATGCCGGTGGAAGATATTCTGCTGCTGCCTGATGTGGTCGAGCGCGTCGATCTCTACGTCGAGCACGAAGCCAAAGCCAAGGAACAGATCAAGCGCTGCACCACGGTTCACAAGAACCTGGTGATCCTCGACCTGCGCGACGAGGATACCATCTGGGCCTGCAACCGTTTCCTGATCTACGCCCTCTATCCTCAGAGCAATATCTCGATCCACGTCATGTGGGGCCTGAAGAAGCAGAACACCGTGTTCGCCATCGGCAAGTCGATCTTCGACCGCTCATCCAAGACCAACGTCGGCGAACTGTGCCTCAAGTACGGCGGCGGCGGCCATAACGCGGCCGGCACCTGCCAGGTTCCCAACGATCAGTCCGAGCGTACCCTCAAGGACCTGATCACGAAGATCAACGGCGACGGCTGAGGCAAGCTCCATCGTCCGAATAATCTCCGCCGTCACCCTCGGGATTGACCCGAAGGTCCAGGGTTTCATACGCCGTGCGATGCAGTTCGCATTGAATCCTTCCGCACTCACTTTGTTTCACTGCCCTGGGTCCTCGGGTCAAGCCCGAGGACGACGGGGCGTGTTCTTGTCAACAGCACGCGTCGGCTGACCGTGGAGTCATCCGTAAACGCGGCTTCTGTGGAAACGCCGCTCGACCGCTATCGCGCCCTGGTCGACAAGGGCGAACTGATCGCCGATCCGGTGCAGGAACTGGCGGCGGAAAAACTATCAAGCCTGGCCCACGCCCTTCGCCGCTATACGCCACGCGGCGGCAAGCGCAGCTGGCTGGAACGTTTCGGGTTGAAAAGCACCGACGTCGCGCCGCCTCTTGGTCTTTATCTGTTCGGCGGGGTCGGTCGCGGCAAATCCATGCTCATGCAATTGTTCTTTGACACCGCGCCAACGACGGCCAAGGAACGCGTGCATTTCCAGGTATTCATGCGGGATTTTCACGGCGAGATTCATCGCCGCCGCCAATTGCCCATGTTCGCCGACGAGGGCGATCCCATTCCCGGCATGGCGGACGGAATCGCCGACACCACCACGCTGCTCTGCCTCGATGAACTGGAAGTCCGCGACATCGCCGACGCCATGATCGTCGGCCGCCTGTTCGAGAAGTTGTTCGAGCGCGGTGTGGTGGTGGTTGCCACCTCCAACCGTCACCCGGACGATCTCTACAAGGACGGACTCCAGCGCGAGAAATTCCTGCCGTTCATCGCCCTGATCAAGGAAAAGCTCGATCTTCTCGCCCTCGACGCGGCCCAGGATTATCGCTTGGGACGTCTGGTGGGATCACCGGTTTATCATACGCCTTTGGGGCCCGTGGCCGGCGCCGCGCTCAATCGCGCGTGGGAACGGCTTACCGACGACGCGCCGCCCAAGCCGGATCATCTCATGGTTGCCGGACGGCGCGTGACCGTGCCTGCGGCCGCCCATCACGTGGCGCGATTTGATTTCGCCGACCTGTGCGAGCAGGCTCTGGGCCCCAGCGATTATATCGCCGTCGCGACGACGTTCGAGACCGTGATCATCGATCACATTCCACAGCTGACCGAGGACCGAAAAGACGCGGCGCGACGCTTCGTGACGCTCATCGACGCACTCTATGAGCACCGCACGGCCCTGATCTGTTCCGCTGCCGTGGCGCCGGATCAGCTGTACGTCGGCCAACAGGGCGGCTTCGAGTTTCACCGCACCGTGTCGCGGCTGATCGAGATGCAGGCCGCGGACTATCTCCGGTCGCGCCATATCGTGTAAGCTCGGCTCATGGCCCTCAAGCAGCCCGTCAGTTTCGATGATCCAGGCCGGGGCGCTTGCCGATCCGGCGGAGGTCATGGCCCAGCCCGGGAGTATCGCACGATTACCGACCCGCTCAGTCCCAGGGCGGTGCTGATCGGCGACAACGCCCCTGTGACGGACAAACTCGCCGCTTTCGCCGAAGCCACGGACCGCCGGTTCGTGTTCTTTCGGGAACAGCCCCTGGATCATTTCTATCTCGGCGCCGGAATCGGCATCGCGTTTCGATAGTTACCGTCGGAGTCGCGGCCGAGGACTGCCAAGATCGTTGGGCATTTGCGTGCTCCGGTCTTGCCCCGGCGGTCGGTTCGCGCTATCCCCACGGCTCAATCCTGAGCCGCAAAAAACCGTCGTTTGTCGGGCACGGCTCATCGCAACACAGAGGGCACAATGGCACGCAATAAGATCGCGTTGGTGGGTTCGGGAAATATCGGCGGCACGCTCGCCCATCTGGTGGGTCTCAAGGATCTGGGCGATGTGGTCATGTTCGATATCGTCGAGGGCGTTCCCCAGGGCAAGGCGCTCGACATCGCCCAGTCGACCCCGGTGGAAGGCATCGACTCCGCCTATTCCGGCGGCAACGACTATTCGGTGCTCAAGGGCGCCGATGTGGTCATCGTCACGGCCGGCGTGCCACGCAAGCCGGGCATGAGCCGCGACGACCTTCTGGGCATCAATTTGAAAGTCATGTCCCAGGTCGGCGCGGGCATCAAACAGCATGCCAAGGATGCTTTCGTCATCTGCATCACCAATCCCCTCGACGCCATGGTGTGGGCGCTCCGGGAATTCTCCGGTCTGCCCCATAACAAAGTCGTCGGCATGGCCGGCGTGCTCGACTCCGCGCGCTTCCGTTATTTCCTGGCCGAGGAGTTCAAGGTCTCGGTGGAGGATGTCACCGCGTTCGTGCTCGGCGGCCATGGCGATACCATGGTGCCGCTGGTGCGCTATTCCACGGTCGCCGGCATCCCGTTGCCCGACCTGATCAAGATGAAATGGACCACCCAGGAGCGCCTCGACAAAATCGTGCAGCGGACGCGCGACGGCGGCGCTGAGATCGTCGGCCTGCTCAAGACCGGATCGGCGTTCTACGCACCGGCGGCGTCGGCGATCGCCATGGCTGAGAGCTACCTCAAGGATAAAAAGCGCGTGCTGCCCTGCGCCGCCTACATCAACGGCCCCTACGGCGAGAAGGATCTTTATGTCGGCGTGCCGACGGTGATCGGCGCCGGCGGTGTCGAGCGGGTGGTTGAGATTTCCCTCAACGCCGAGGAAAAGAAGATGTTCGACAATTCCGTCGCCGCCGTGCGCGGTCTGGTGGACGCCTGCAAGAAGATCGATCCAAGCCTGGCGAAGTAAGCCGGGTGACGTAGTACTTAAATCTCCGCGATACGAAAAAGCCGGTTGTGAAAGCAGCCGGCTTTTTTGTTTCTCAGTCCCGGCGACTCATCAGCTGTCATCCCCGGACTTGTTCCGGGGATCCAGAGCTTGTGAGGCTCGGATTGTGCGGCACCCACATCGTTTCTTGGCAGCTTACTGCGCTCTCTCGCTCTGGACCCCCGGAACAAGCCCGAGGGTGACGGTTGAGTTGTAGGATCGTCCTCATTCACGAAAACGGATTCAGTTTCTTCACCAGCCGGCTGAATTTTCCGAGCCGGCGCTTGTGGGCCACTTTGGACTCGTCCAGCAGCCAAGTGATCTGTACCACGCGCCGCTCGCCGGTGAAGGGCAGATGTCCGTGCCAGGAATTCTCGCCGCGCCGAAATCCGAAAACCGTTCCGACCACGGGGCTAATCTCCGCGGCGTAGTCGCTGAAGTCCTTCGGGCTTCGCAACACGCGCAGCCGCCCTTCGCCCGTGTCCGTCCACGCTTCGTTCAGATAGACCAGCAGGGTCGCCAGCTTGCTGGTGCTGTCGGTGTGGATGCGGCCATCGCCCGCCGCCGACCATTTGCGGACGGTGATAAGGGTCGGCCGGGATACAAGATCGAGTCCCAGCTTCGTGCCCACCGCCGCAGTGAAAGCCGGGTCCTGAAGATCGCGGAGAAGTTCCGCGAAGGCACCTTGAACAGGCACATCGTCGATGGGAAAGAAGCCCGGCTGCTGGATCGCCGGAAAGTCGGCCATCAGCGATGGAATGGCGTCGGGCTTGAGCGCGCCGCCAAGGCTGAAATGGGGGTAGGGGCTCTGTGCCGCGGGGGCGGCGACAATCGCCTCAAGGTCGAGGATCTTCATGGCCGGATTATAAGATGGCAGTTCCAGACAGGCGAGCCTGCGCCGCGGGGTGCTCGTGGTCCGATACCAACATTCGCATGCCGATTCGGCCGGCTGTCCAGGGAATGTTAGGAGCAAAAGACCGCTTGTAAACCAATGAATCTCGGGGGGAGCTATCGATTTGTCATTCGCTGTGCAGTCCTGCGGCGACCTGGGCGGCGAACGCCAAACCCGCTCCACTCGCCCCATCGACCCATGGTTGCCTGGCCAGGAGAGGGTGCTATAAAGACCAAGCTTAGGGGCCTTTTTTACCACACGTCATTTTCCTTTTGCGACGACACCACTCCCTCCGGTTGCGTCTTTAGCACAGCGGACAGCCATGAATATTCACGAGTACCAAGCCAAGCAAATCCTCAAGAAATTCGACGTCCCGGTTCTGGCCGGCGGCGTCGCTTACACCGCCGACGAGGCGCAAAAGGTGGCCGAAGGGCTGCCCGCCGGTGTTTACGTGGTCAAAGCGCAGATCCACGCGGGCGGCCGGGGTAAGGGTACGTTCAAGGAGGCCGCGGCTGGCGGCAAAGGCGGGGTGCGGGTGGTCAAGACCGTGGCCGACGTGAAGGAAAACGCCAAGCAGATGCTCGGCAATACCCTGGTCACGCACCAGAGCGGTCCGGCGGGCAAGGTTGTGAAGCGGGTCTACATCGAGACCGGCTGCAATATTCAACGGGAGTTGTATCTCGCCATGCTGGTGGATCGCGGCACGAGCCGGGTCACCATCATGGCTTCCACCGAGGGCGGTGTGAACATCGAGGACGTGGCCGCGAGCACGCCCGAGAAGATCATCATGCAGAGCATCGATCCCGCGACCGGCATTCAGGGCTTTCATTGCCGCAAGATCGCGTTCGCCCTGGGCCTGACCGGCAACCAGATCAAGTCGTGCACCAAGCTCCTGCCCGCGCTCTATCGCGCTTTCATTGAGACGGACTCGTCGATGCTGGAGATCAATCCCCTGGTGGTGACCGCCGAGGGCGATGTGCTGCCGCTCGATGCCAAGATGAATTTCGATTCCAATGCGCTCTATCGTCACGCCGGAATCGTCGGGCTGCGCGATGAGGACGAGGAAGATCCGAAAGAACTCGAGGCCTCCAAGCACGATCTCAACTACATCAAGCTCGACGGCTCCATCGGCTGCATGGTCAATGGCGCCGGCCTTGCCATGGCGACCATGGACATCATCAAGCTCTACGGCGGTTCGCCCGCGAACTTCCTCGACGTCGGCGGCGGCGCGACCAAGGAACGCGTCACCACCGCCTTCAAGATCATTCTCTCCGACGCCAACGTGGAGGGCATTCTGGTCAACATCTTCGGCGGCATCATGCGTTGCGACGTGATCGCCGAGGGTGTGGTCGCCGCGGCGCGCGAAGTAAGCTTGAATGTGCCGCTGGTGGTGCGGCTCGAAGGCACCAACGTTGATCTGGGTAAGAAGATCATGGCCGGTTCCGGCCTGCCGATCATTTCCGCCGACAATCTTGCAGATGCCGCCGAGAAGGTGGTTAAGGCCGTGAAGGAGGCCGCATAACATGGCCGTTCTCATCAGCAAAGCCACCAAAGTCATCTGCCAGGGCTTCACCGGCAGCCAGGGCACCTACCACTCCGAACAGGCCATCGCATATGGCACCAAAATGGTCGGCGGCGTGACGCCGGGCAAAGGTGGCACCACGCATCTTGATCTGCCCGTGTTCGACACCGTTGCCGATGCGCGCGCCAAGACCGGCTGCGACGCCACGGTGATTTATGTGCCGCCGCCCTTCGCCGCCGACGCGATTCTCGAAGCCATCGATGCGGAACTCTCTCTCGCGGTGTGCATCACCGAAGGTATTCCGGTGCTCGACATGGTGAAGGTCAAGCGCGCATTGGTCGGCTCCAAGACGCGTCTGGTCGGACCGAACTGCCCCGGCGTCATCACGCCGGGCGAATGCAAGATCGGCATCATGCCCGGTCACATTCATATGCGCGGCAAGATCGGCATCGTTTCGCGCTCCGGTACGCTGACCTATGAAGCCGTTGCCCAGACCACGGCGGCGGGCCTTGGACAGACGACATGTATCGGCATCGGCGGCGATCCCGTGAACGGCACCAACTTCATCGACTGCCTGGAGATGTTCCTGGCCGACGATGAAACCAAAGGCATTGTCATGATCGGCGAGATCGGCGGTACGGCCGAAGAGGACGCGGCCGCGTTCTACAAAGCCGCTAAGAAGAAAAAGCCGATCGTCGGTTTTATCGCCGGGACCACGGCGCCGCCGGGACGGCGCATGGGCCATGCGGGTGCGATCATCTCCGGCGGCAAGGGAACCGCGGCCGCGAAATTCGAAGCCATGAAGAGCGCCGGATTCCACATCGCCGATTCGCCGGCGGCGCTGGGTTCGACCATGCTCAAGGCCATGAAGCTCTAGTGGCCATGCGCACATCACTTGCAGCTCTCGTCGGCGCGGCCGCGTGCGCCATTGCCGCCATGACCTCGTCCGCTCGCGCCGACGACGCGAGTCAACTCACCGTCGGCGCCGGCCTGTTCGACCTGGTCTCCCATCACGCCCATCCGGCCGAGGCCGATGTGACGTATCGTTTCGGCTGGGGCCTGTTCGGCGGCGACGGCGTGTTTCGCGGTTTGAAACCCGTGGTCGGCGTCATGGGCAACACCAAAGGCGGCGTCATGGGCTGGGCCGGCCTCGCCGCGCCGTTTCAGTTCGACAACGACCGTTGGGAGATCGAACCCTCGGCCGGACTCGGCGGCTATCGCCGTGGCAGCGGCATTGACCTCGGCGGCACCTTCGAGTTTCACCTGGGCTTGGGCGCCTCCTATGCCATCAGCGACCATAGCCGTCTCGGGGTCGAATTCACCCACATCTCCAACGCCAACACTCACCGCATCAATCCAGGCTCGAACTCGGCCTTGGTGACGTGGTCATGGATGTTCGGCGACTAGCCTCCTTGGCCGGTATTCGGAAATATCGATAGCCGTTCCCGGAAATGTCGATATCCCAAGGGGTTGGAGAAACCCAGAGTTACAACCCGCCGTTTCTACCGCCCGCGTAACGGGCGGTAACTCATTGTGGTAAACGGAATATTCCGCTATGTAGGGGGCATGCTGCCGTCCTTTCCCCGGCCATGGGGGCGGGAGTCCGTGACCGGCTGATCGGCGGCTCCGGGCCGGCGTGTTCCGAGCCTAAACCAGGGATTAGACCGTGGATGCTTCATTCCTGACCAGTGCCAACGCGACTTTCATCGCCGAACTTTATACCCGTTTTATCCACAACCCGGCCGCCGTCGATCCAAGTTGGGCGAGCTTCTTCGCCGACCTCAACGAAGAAGAGACCGCGCTCTTCAAGGACATTGAGGGCGCCAGTTGGGCGCCGTCCGATGCCGCCGTCATCGGCGTTCCTGATCCGGACGCTTCACCGGCGAAGGGCGGCAAGCCGGCCAAGAACGGCCGCGATGCCTCGCCCGCACCTGCATTCGATCAGGCCGCGCTGCTGCGCCAGAGCCAGGATTCCATCCGCGCGGTGCGCCTTATCCGTGCCTATCGTACGCGCGGTCACCAGCTCGCGAATCTCGATCCGCTCAAATTGACGCGGAACGTGTCGCATCCGGAACTCGACTATACCTATCACGGGTTCACCGACGCGGACCTGGACCGCGAGATCATCATCGACGGCGCGTTCGGATTCACGAACGTTAAGCTCCGCGATTTGCTCAACGCACTTAAGGACATCTATTGCGGCAACTGCGGTGTGGAATACATGCACATCCAGGACATCAAGCAGCGCGAATGGCTGCAGGCGCGCATCGAGCCCAACCGCAACACGCCTCAGTTCTCGCCGGAAGGAAAGCGCGCGATCCTCGAGCGCATGACCGAGGCGGAGGGTTTCGAGAAGTTCCTGGGCATCAAATACACCGGCACCAAACGTTTTGGTCTCGACGGCGGCGAAGCGCTCATCCCGGCCCTGGAACAGATCATCAAGCGCGGCGGCCAGCTTGGCCTCGAGCAGATCGTCATCGGCATGCCCCACCGCGGCCGTCTGAACGTGCTGGTCAATGTCATGCACAAGCCGTTCAGCGCCTTGTTCTCGGAATTCCAGGGCAACTCCTCCCAACCGGATGACGTCGGCGGGTCGGGCGATGTGAAGTATCACCTGGGCACGTCCGCCGACCGCACCTTCGACGGCAATGTCGTGCATTTGTCCCTTACCGCCAATCCATCGCACCTTGAAGTGGTGGACCCGGTGGTGCTCGGCAAGGTGCGGGCCAAGCAGGATCAGCTTGGCGACAAAACGCGCAAAAAGGTCATGGGATTACTGATGCACGGCGATGCCGCATTCGCCGGCCAGGGCGTAATCGCCGAGTGTTTCGGCTTCTCCCAGATCGAGGGCTATACCACCGGGGGAACGGTGCACGTGGTCGTCAATAACCAGATCGGTTTCACGACGACGCCGCGCTACAGCCGGTCGGGGCTATACTGCACCGATATCGCCAAGATGGCCGAGACGCCCATCTTCCACGTCAATGCCGACGATCCCGAGGCGGTGGTCAACGCCGCGCGCATCGCGATCGAGTTCCGCCAGGAGTTCGGCGTCGATGTTGTGCTCGACATGGTGTGCTATCGCCGCTTTGGCCACAACGAGGGCGACGAGCCCAAGTTCACTCAGCCGTTGATGTACAAGGCGATCGAAACCCATCCGACGGCGCGCAGCCTCTATGCCCAGCAGCTGGTCAAGGAAGGCCTCTACTCCCAGTCCGAGGCCGACCTGATGATGAGCAAGTTCATGCACATGATGGAAGCCGACTTCGAATCGTCGTCGAACTTCCGTCCCAACAAGGCCGATTGGCTGGAAGGCGCATGGACCGGCCTCGCGCAGCTGGGCGATGAAGAGGAATATCGCGACGATAAGACCGGGGTCGAGGCGGATCTTCTCGCCGAGGTGGGACAGGCTTTGGCCCGCGTGCCCACCGATGTGGCCATCAACCCCAAGATCGTCCGCCAGCTCAAAGCCAAGCAGGAGATGATCCAGACCGGCAAGGATATCGACTGGGCGACGGCGGAAGCCCTGGCATGGGGAACGCTGCTGGTCGAAGGTTCGGGCGTGCGTCTGTCCGGGCAGGATGTGGGCCGCGGCACGTTCTCCCAGCGTCATTCGGTCCTGGTCGATCAGAATACCGAGGATCGTTACATTCCTCTCAACAACATCCGTCCCGGCAAACAGGGCCGCTTCGAAGTGCGCGACAGCCCGCTGTCCGAGCTATCGCTCCTCGGCTTCGAATACGGGTTCTCCCTGGCCGAGCCCAATGTCATGACCATCTGGGAAGCGCAGTTCGGCGATTTCGGCAACGGCGCCCAGATGATCATCGACCAGTTTATCAATTCGGCGGAAAGCAAGTGGCTGCGCCTGTCGGGTCTGGTCATGCTGTTGCCCCACGGGTTCGAAGGCCAGGGACCGGAGCATTCATCCGCGCGCATGGAGCGTTATCTCCAGCTCTCCGCCCAGGACAACTGGCAGGTATGCAACATCACCACACCGGCGAATTATTTCCATGCGCTCCGCCGTCAGTTGCGGCGTAATTTCCGCAAGCCGCTGGTGATCATGACGCCGAAGTCGCTGCTGCGTCACAAGCGCTGCGTCTCGACTCTCAGCGAGATGGCGCCGCAGACCAGCTTCCGGCGGGTGATTGGCGATGCCGGGAAGCTGGCTGCTCCGGCCAAAGTACGCCGCGTGGTGTTGTGCTCCGGCAAGATCTACTACGATCTTCTTCAATCGCGGGAAGATCGCGGCCTCGACGATGTGGCCATCGTCCGGGTCGAGCAGCTTTATCCGTGGCCGAAAGAGAGCGTCGCCCGCGAGCTTGCCAAGTACAAGAACGCCGAAGTGGTCTGGTGCCAGGAAGAGCCCGCCAACATGGGGTCGTGGACCTTTGTCGACCGGCGCCTGGAATATGCCCTTGAGGACACCGACGTGAAGACCAAGCGTCCGGCCTACGCGGGCCGCATGCCCGCGGCCTCGCCGGCAACCGGTCTGATGCGCAACCACGTCCGCGAACAGAATCAAATCGTCGAATGGGCATTGGTCACACCGTTGGCCGATGTCCCGCAGCCGTTCCGGCGGGTCACAAAAATGGGCAAGATGGCCGCGGAATAACCTGACGAAAGAACAACGGCGGCCTGTTGGGGCCGCTTGTCATTTGGGGCGCTCCGCCGGAGCCGAGGGAAATATGCCGACAGAGATCAAAGTGCCGACCTTGGGTGAGTCCGTCACCGAAGCCACCGTCGCCAAATGGTTCAAGAAAGTAGGCGACACCGTCGCCACCGACGATGTTCTGCTTGAACTGGAAACGGACAAGGTCACGGTGGAAGTCAGGGCCGAGGCCGCCGGTACCCTCAGCGAGATCGTTGCCGGCGACGGTGCCGAAGTGGGCGTCGGCGCGGTGCTCGGTGTGATCGGTGGCGCGGTCGCCGCCGGATCGGAAAAGAAGGCCGCGGCGCCCAAGGCCGAGGCACCCAAGGCGGCAGCTCCCGCCAAGGCCGAAGCCCCGAAGGCCGCGGCACCCAAAGCCGCCGCGCCGGCTGCGGCGCCACCTGCCGCCAAGCCGGCGGCACCGGCCGTTTCTCTCGCCGCCGATTATCCGCTGGCGCCGTCGGTGCGTCATCTGGTCGACGAGCACGGCCTTGATCCGAAGAAAATTCCCGCCAACGGCAAGAGCGGCCGCCTGACCAAGGCCGACGTGCTGGCGTTCATCGCCGGCGGCGGTGAAAGCGCCGTCAAGGTCGCGGCCCCGGATCGCAAGCCGGCGGAAGAGCGGGTACGCATGACCCGCCTGCGCAAGCGTATCGCCGAACGCCTGAAAGAGGCTCAGAACACCGCGGCCATGCTGACCACGTTCAACGAGGTCGATATGTCGGCGGTCATGGCCCTGCGCGGCCGCTACAAAGACGCCTTCGAGAAAAAGCACGGCGTGAAAATGGGCTTCATGTCCTTTTTCGCCAAAGCCTGTGTCGCGGCACTCAAGGAACTCCCAGCCGTCAATGCCGAGATCCAGGGCGATGAACTGGTCTACAAAAACTTCTACGACATCGGCATCGCGGTCGGCACGCCCCAGGGGCTGGTGGTGCCGGTCGTGCGGAATTGCGACGTCAAATCCTTTGCCGAGATCGAGGCGGAGATTTCCGGCCTCGGCCGTAAGGCGCGCGACGGCAAGCTGGCCCTCGAGGATCTGGCCGGCGGTACCTTCACCATCACCAACGGCGGCATTTACGGTTCGATGCTGTCGACGCCGATCCTCAACACGCCGCAATCGGGCATTCTGGGCATGCACAACATCAAGCAGCGGGCGGTGGTGCTGGACGACGGCTCCATCGTCGCACGTCCGATGATGTATCTGGCGCTGTCCTACGATCACCGCATTGTCGACGGCCGCGAGGCCGTGACCTTCCTGGTGCGCGTGAAAGAACACATCGAAGACCCGAGCCGCCTGCTGATCGAGGCGTGAACATCTAACGTAGCTGTCATCGCCCGATTTATTCGGGCGATCCACGGTGCGGTAGGCTACGTCCTTGCGGATGAGAAGTGGGCCACCCGAATGAATCGGGTGGCGACGTCAAGTGAGCTAATCCTGGACGACAAGAATTAGGGGACAAAGTTTATGGCCGATTCATTTGACGTCATCGTAATCGGCGGTGGACCGGGTGGCTATGTGTGCGCCATTCGCGCCGCGCAACTCGGCCTCAAGGCGGCGTGCGTGGAGAATCGCGGTACGCTCGGCGGCACCTGCCTCAATGTCGGCTGCATCCCGTCCAAGGCGCTGCTCCAGTCCTCGCATTTGTTCGAAGAAGCCAACCACAGCTTTGCCGCCCACGGCATCAAGGTCGGCAAGGTCGAGCTGGACATGAATACGATGCTCGCGCGCAAGGATGACGTGGTGAAGCAGAACACCAGCGGCATCGAGTTCCTGTTCAAGAAAAACAAGGTCACCTACATCAAGGGCACGGGCCGCATCGCCAAAACGGCGCGGGGCGCCCATGAGGTCGCGGTTAAAACCCTCGACGGCAAGAACGAGACCTACAGCACCAAGTATGTGGTCATCGCCACCGGTTCCGAGACGACGCCGCTGCCCGGCGTGGCCATCGACGAAAAGCAGATTGTTTCCTCCACAGGTGCGCTGACGCTCGCCAAACCGCCCAAGTCCATGGTGGTGATCGGCGCGGGTGTGATTGGGCTGGAGATGGGATCCGTGTGGCGCCGCCTCGGTACGGAAGTCACCGTGGTGGAATTCCTCGACGTCATCCTGCCGCCTATGGACGGCGAAGTGCGCAAGCAGATGCAACGCATCCTCGAACGCCAGGGCATGAAATTCAAACTCAGCACCAAGGTAACCAAGGCCCAGGCGGCCAAGTCCGGCGTTACCTTGACGCTTGAGCCAGCCCAGGGCGGCGCATCGGAAACATTGACGGCGGAAACCGTGCTGGTGGCCATCGGCCGCCGCCCGTTCATCGAGGGCCTCGGTCTTACTGAGGTCGGCGTGAAGGTTTCCAATCGCGGCTTTGTGGAAGTGGACGGCAACTTTCAGACCAATGTGGAAGGTATTTTCGCCATCGGCGATGTCATCGGCGGCCAGATGCTGGCCCACAAGGCCGAGGACGAAGGTGTCGCGACGGCGGAAATCATCAGCGGCCAGACCGCCCATATCAACTACGACGCCATTGCCGGCGTGGTCTATACGTGGCCGGAAGTGGCGGGCATCGGCAAGACCGAGGAACAGCTCAAGGATGCCGGCGTCGCATACAAGACCGGGAAATTTCCATTCACCGCCAACAGCCGCGCGCGCGCCAACGGCGATATGGACGGCTTTGTGAAAATCCTTGCCGACGAGAAGACCGACCGGGTGCTGGGCTGTCACATCATCGGCCCCGAGGCCGGCGATCTCATCATGGAAGTGGCGCTGGGCATGGAATTCGGCGCGGCGGCGGAGGACATCGCCCGCACCTGCCATGCCCATCCCCAGCTCGGCGAGGCGGTGAAGGAAGCCGCCCTCAACGTGGACAAGCGGGCGATCCATATCTGATGAGTTTGAATCGCCCCCTCACCCTAACCCTCTCCCCGCTGGGGAGAGGGTGCCGAGCGGAGCGAGGTGGTGAGGGGGAGTACATGCTTCAGCTTGAGCCGATCAAACTCTGATGGCTCTCCGCTCACCACTCACCGCCACTGTCGTCATCCCCGCCTATAACGCCGCCAAGACTCTCGACCGGACTCTGGAGAGTGCGGTGGCGTCGTTACGTCACTGCGTCGATGTGGCGGGGCTCGCGCTGGATTGCGAGATTGTTGTCGTGGACGACGTGTCCACCGACGCGACGGCGGGCATTGCTGAGGCCTGGGCCAAACGCGAACCAGCCGTGCGGCTGATCCGGAATGCGGTCAATCGCGGTCCCGGATTCTCCCGCAACGAAGGCGTGCGGCAATCGACAGGCTGGTTCCTGTTTTTCCTTGACGCCGACGACGTGTTTTATCCCAACCATATCCATCTGTGCGTCAAAGAACTGCTGGCGGACAGCGCGCTCGGCTATGTCTTCACGCGGATGAAGGTGGACATGCCCATGCACGCGGATTGGGGCCCGTCCCTGGACGAAAGCAATCCTATCAACTTCTGTGTGCGGCGCGTCTGGCACGACATGATCCAGGGCTTCGCGGAAGAAGCGGATTTCCGCACCTACCGGACCGAAGACACGCTTTACCGCAAGTGCCTGCGCGACCTGGTCAAGCACCGCAAGATCGACGTCATCACCTGCGAGCAGTTCATATCGCCCGGCAATGCCCTCGACCGCCAGCGGGCCAAACTGGGCATGTCCATGGCCGAATGGAATCGCTCCGGCCTCGATGACGGATTCTTCATGACGCCGCAGATGGAAACCGTGGTCAAAGCCCGCCTGGCCCATGTGGCCAAGCTACTGGGGGCGAAGGTCTAAGAAATCTCCTCAAGTTCGGCGAATTTTCTGCGACGAACCCGTATCCACATCATTTGAAAATGCGCTAGTTTCGATCCATGTTCCTTCCTCTCCGCGACGACAGTCCCCACACCGTCACGCCGTACGTCAACTACGGCATTATTGCTGCGTGTGCGGCGGTCTATTTCTGGCAGGCGTCGCTCGGCGACCGTCAGGGCGAAATCGCCGTCCTGCGCCTGGGCATGATCCCCGGTACCATCTTCGGCAGTGTCCTGGTGGACCCTTCGGTACATCGGCTGCCGGCGGTGGCCACGATCTTCACCTCCATGTTTCTCCACGGCGGCTTGTTCCACCTCCTGGGCAACATGCTCTATCTGTGGATTTTCGGACCCAACATCGAGGCGTCCGTCGGTCACAAGCGCTACCTGGCGTTCTACCTTCTGTGCGGTTTGGCGGCGGCCAGCGCGCAGATTCTGTCAATGCCGTCGTCGGAGGTGCCCATGATCGGCGCGTCCGGCGCCATATCGGGCGTGCTCGGCGCGTACTTCGTTCTATCGCCACGGGCGAACATCAAGGTGCTGATGCTGCTGATCATCTTTTTCACGGTGATCAACTTGCCGGCTTTCATCGTGCTCGGCTTCTGGTTCGTGGGCCAGCTTCTGGCCCAGGCCGGCGCCGATCCCAACGAGCCGGGCGTGGCCTTCATGGCGCATATCGGCGGCTTCATCGCCGGTGCAATGCTGGTGTGGTTTTTCCGTCAACGCGGCGTGCGCATGTTCGCGCCGGCAGCCTCGCGCGCCTTCGCTTCCCAGCGCGCATCGTTTCGTCGCAATCGGGGCTCGGTGCCGGATTTCAATCCCCGCAGTCGCAAGGGCCCGTGGGATTGAACTTAACTCTTGTCGCCCTCGGACCCGGCGGGCGTAGCCCCGCCATCTTGACAGATGCGCGCTTTCGCGCGCGGCCGAGGGCCCAGGGTTTTCATCTCTGTGCGCTGTCGAGAAATGTCAATTTCTCTGCACGGCTCTTTTTTCGCAACCCTGGATCCTCGGGTCAAGCCCGAGGATGACGGCAGTGAGCGCTGCCATCACAGAGACGCTTTGCTGCTCCGACGCATCTTCGCACGCGGATGGGCGGCATTATAGACCGCACCCAGGCGTCCCATGTCCACCTCGGTGTAGCGCTGCGTCGTGGACAGGGATGCGTGACCCAGCAGTTCCTGAATGGTGCGCAGATCGCCACCCTTGGCCAGCAGGTGGGTGGCGAAGCTGTGGCGAAGCGCGTGTGGCGTTGCGCTTTCGGCCAATCCGAGCAACGCGCGTATGCGCCGCACCTGCCGCTGCATGACACCGGGATTGAGCGCCTTGCCGCGGGCGCCGACAAACAGCGGTGCGTCGGCCTCGGGCGCGTACGGACAAATCTTGCGATAGGCGATCAGGGCCTCACGCACAACGGGCAGCACGGGCACGATACGTTCCTTGTTGCCCTTGCCGACGACGCGCACGGTATCTCCGGCCTTGGACCGCAGAGCCGCGAGCACATCACAGGTGAGTGACAGGGCCTCGCCGATGCGCAATCCACTACCGTAGAGCAGGAGCAAGAGCGCGGTATCGCGGGCGGCGAGCCATGGTTCATCGTGCAGCGCGGCGGATTCGCGGATGGCGGCCAGCGCATCGTCTTCCGTCAGGGCCTTGGGCACCGAGCGCGGCGTGCGCGGCGTTTTCACCGTGGCGATGGCCGGGTTGTGCACCAATTCGGCGCGGTCGAGATAGCGGAAGAAATTGCGCAAGGTGGACAGGCCCCGCGCCATGGAAGTGCGGGCCAATCCGTCCGTGCCGCGATGAGCGAGATAAGACCGCACGTCGGCGGTGCGAAGATCGCGCAAGGTGCCAAGATCAGGCTCGGCGCCTTCGTGTTCGGTCAGAAATGCGAGGAACGCGGAGAGATCGCGGCCGTAGGCATCGGCGGTATGGCGCGAAGCACGGCGCTCAGCCACCAGCCACGTGCGCCAAGCATCAACGGCGCGCGCCAGATCGGGCTTGGCGGAGAAAAAAATCTTGTTAGCTGTTAGAGCTGGAGTGTCCACCAGCGCCCCACCGCATAGCGCGTGACATGAGCGAGGAAGGCGATCAACTCGGTGCCCTGTCCCGGCTCGAAATGTCCCGGCGTGCGGCAGCCCACGGCGAAGATGCCAGGCGGCATGCCTTCGCCTTCCACCAGCGCCACCAAAGCGTCGGAGCGCACGATGCCGGCGGAACTACCGTAGAGCATGACATCGCCGTCGGTCTGGGAACGAATGCGTGTGGACGGGTCGTTACCCATCAGTCCGTGAAGGGTTCCCTGCGGCAGGGCCTTGACGATCTGTCCGGCATCGGCCGGCAAGTGATCAGATTCAAATCCGATGGCGACGGCGTCGATGCCCAGATGGGCCGGCAGATCGTCGTTGAGGATTTGTCCCAGTTCGTTGAAATCCCGCGCATAGAGCAGAGCGAGCGCGCATTCCAAGGTGCGCTCGACCAACGACATGTTCGAGCGCGTGTTGGTGACAATACGATCGGTTGATGCTTTCAGGTCGTCAACTTGGCGCCGCAGCCGCTCGACCACAAAACGCTGCATGTCCACGACCACGGCGTCGGTCTCGAACCGGCCTTCCGGCGCGATCAGTTCCGGATGCGCGGCCAGAAAGCGCGGATTGCGCAGCAGGTAGGCGATCACGTCCTGCTCGCGGAGTTCGGGGCCCGTACCTGCCTTCTGTCGATCGGCCATGAGTCCCTACCCCGTTTTTTCCTGATTCTGTACGTTTTACAGAATCGATTGGCCGGTCTTGGCCCAGTCGTCCAGGAACGCTTTTAGACCCTTTTCCGTTAACGGATGGTTGAACAGCTGCCGCAGGGTCGAGGGCGGCATGGTCGACACGTGGGCGCCCAGGCGCGCCGCCTCCACCACATGCATGGGATGGCGGATGGAAGCCACCAGAACCTCGGTCCTGAAGCCATAATTGCCGTAAATCGTGCAAATATCCTCGATCAGGTCCATGCCGTCGGTACCGACATCGTCCAGGCGGCCGACAAAGGGCGAAATGAACGCGGCGCCGGCTTTGGCCGCGAGCAGGGCCTGGGCGGCGGAAAAGCACAAGGTCACATTCACCATCACCCCGTCATCGCTGAGCGCCTTGCACGTTTTCAAGCCGTCGGGGGTCAGGGGCACTTTGATGGCGACATTGGAGGCGATTTTTCGCAGAACCGCCGCTTCCTTCATCATGGTGACGTGATCGAGGGCGGTGACCTCGGCGCTGACCGGTCCCTTAACGACCGCGCAGATCTCGGCAATCAGGTCCAGGAACTTCTTGCCCGACTTGGCTGCGAGCGACGGATTGGTTGTGACGCCGTCCACCATCCCGGTGGCGGCGAGGTCCTTGATCTCGTTGAGGTCGGCCGTGTCGATAAAAAATTTCATGGGTCCTGCTGTTGTCTGGTGTACGCAATCGTTTCAGTTTTCTCCCCCTCACCGCCTCGCTCCGCTCGGCACCCTCTCCCCATCGGGGAGAGGGTTGGGGTGAGGGGGGGTGTCTGATCCGCGCTGGGTATTCGCGAGTTGACCTGTTGCAGATGTTGCCTCGGGAGCGGCGCTGGGAAAGAGTGTAGACGATGCCATCGCCTCTCGCCATGCCCGCCGACACCGCCGACGCCGCACCGACTTATCCACCGGGCGCGCAAGTCGCCGTGCTTTTGCCTTTGCCGGTTGATGTCTACGACTACCGGGTGCCCGAGGACGTGACCCTGGCGGCGGGAGACATTGTCGAGGTTCCCCTGGGGCGGCGGTTCGAGACCGGCGTGGTGTGGGGCGCCGGCACCAGCGACGTACCGGCGGGGAAACTCCGCGATATCGTTCATCGTCTCGACGTGCCGCCGCTCAACGAGCCGTTGCGGCAGTTCGTCGCCTGGGTCGCCAACTACACGCTACAGCCCGTGGGCGCCGTGCTGCGCATGGCGCTCAATCCAGCGCGGGGCGGGCAAGCGATCAATCGTGTTTCCGTGATCGTGCCGTCGGGTCGCTCCTGTGCCGAGGTCGGAGTCAAATCCACCCCGGCGCGTGACAAACTTGTGGCCACCGCCGGACGCGGCGCATTTTCAACAGCGGCGGCGCTTGCGCGCGCGGCCGGCGTCGGCGCGGGCGGCGTGAGCGATCTTCTCAAAGCTGGTGTTCTCACCACCGTAAGCCAGGCGGCGACATCCATGTTCGCGCGGCCAGATATCACGCATGCCCTGCCGCGCCTCGAGCCGGCCCAGACGGCCGCGACGCGCGCATTGGCAGAAAAAGTCGGCGGCGGTTTTTCCGTCACGCTTTTGGATGGCGTCACCGGTTCGGGCAAGACCGAGGTCTATCTGGAAGCGATCGCCGCCGCACTCGCACGTGGCAAACAAGTGCTGGTGCTGGTGCCCGAGATCGCGCTCACGGCGCAAAGCCTCGCGCGTTTTGTCGGAAGGTTTGGCGTGCGTCCGGCGGAATGGCACTCGGATCTCTCCGGTAAAGTCCGCCGCGCCACATGGCACGACGTGGCCACGGGCGACGCGGCGGTGGTGGTTGGCGCTCGCTCGGCCTTGTTCCTGCCGTTCCGCGATCTCGGATTGATCGTCGTCGACGAAGAACACGAGGCTGCATTCAAGCAGGAAGACGGCGTGATCTATCACGCGCGCGACATGGCCGTCGTGCGTGCGCGGTTGTCGCAAATTCCTATCGTGCTTGCGTCGGCAACGCCGTCCCTTGAGACGGTGATCAACGTGCGCAACAAGCGCTTCCAGCGCGTCCATCTACCGGAACGTTACGGCGCCGCCGCGCTGCCGCCCATCGGTCTCATCGACATGCGCGCTCATCCGCCGGAAAAAGGTCCATGGGGCCGGTCGTGGTTGGCGCCGCCCTTGGTGGAGGCGGTCAATCAAACATTGGCGGCGGGCGAGCAAGCGCTGCTCTATCTCAATCGCCGCGGCTATGCGCCGGTCACCATCTGCCGCACATGCGGGCATCGCCTCCATTGTCCCAACTGCACCGCGTGGCTGGTGGAGCATAAGCTCAGCCGCCGGCTCATGTGCCATCACTGCGGCTACGGCGCGAAGCTGCCGGAAACCTGTCCCAGTTGCAGCGCGACGGACTCCTTCGTGCCGTGTGGTCCCGGCATCGAACGCATCGCCGAGGAGGCCATGGCGCGCTGGCCCCATGCCCGCATCCGCGCCGTGGCCAGCGATACCTTGGACCGGCCGTCGGCGGTGGCGGAACTCATCGACGATATTCTCGCTCACCGCATCGATCTGCTGGTGGGCACGCAGATTCTCGCCAAGGGCCATCACTTTCCCCAACTGACTCTCGTCGGCGTGGTGGACGCCGACCTGGGTCTGTCGGGCTGGGACCTGCGCGCGGCGGAACGCACCTATCAGATGCTCCATCAAGTGGCGGGGCGCGCCGGCCGCGCCGAAAAACCGGGCCGCGCTATGCTCCAGACTCACGATCCGAATAACGTCGTGATGCGTGCCCTGGCCAAGGGAGATACGGAGTCCTTCATCGCCCAGGAAATCGAATCGCGTCAATTGTTGTCCATGCCACCCTTTGGCCGCTTGGTGGCGGTGATCCTGTCCGGCCCCGATTTGGTCGCCGTGACCGCCGTGGGCAAGCAGCTGGCGGCGGCGGCTCCGACGGGCGACGACATCGAGGTGCTCGGCCCGGCCCCGGCGGTGCTGGCGGTGTTGCGCGGGCGCCATCGCCATCGCTTACTGTTGAAAACCGGCCGCGACATCCGGCCACAGCCTATTGTTGCCGATTGGCTCGCGCGGGTGCGGATTCCGGCGTCGGTGCGGGTGCAGATCGACGTCGACCCCTATAGCTTCATGTGAGCGCGATGAAAAAGCCCTGGTTCAGACCTCGACGTTATGGCTACGGGTCCGGCTTCCCGGTGAGCTGGGAAGGTTGGGCGGTGCTGGCGATCTATATGGGGGCGCTTTTCGGTATCCGTTTCCTGGTCAGGGGCAGCCCGCTCATGATCCTCGCCGTCATCCCTCTTACCGGTCTGCTTTTGTGGATCTGCCGCGCCAGGACCGAGGGCGGCTGGCGCTGGCGGTGGGGAGAAGACAACTAGCAAAGTATTGGTTCTCGTGGAGTCTTGGATTCGACATTTGCTTCGCAATCCCGCGGCCGGCAGGCCGTAAATATAGAATCCGCTCCACGCGCTGCGTTCCACGCCATGGGCTCTCGCTGTTGCAACGCACGTATCCCTATGCTACCAACCCCCCGCGATCGCTGGGGCGGCCCGACACGACCCAAAAAATCGTTTATATACAATAGGTTGTCTTAAACGCCACGAACCGACGGGGACCCATTTCCGGGATCTGGTTCAAGGTCGTTTTTCAAAGGCCCGAGCGAGAGGCACGATCCACGTGGCAGCGGAAGGCGGAGGGGTAAGCGGACTGGCTGCGCGCTATGCGTCCGCCCTCTATGAATTGGCTGAAGACCAGGGTGCCATCGACACGGTGGCGGCCGATCTCGGCACACTCAAAACCATGATCGACGGCAGCGACGATTTCCGGCGCTTTATCAAAAGCCCGGTTGTGTCCCGCGCCGACCAGAGCAAGGGCATCGCGGCGGTCGCCAACGCAGCCCAGCTCAGCCCCCTCACACAGAAATTCCTCGGCCTGGTGGCGCGCAATCGCCGCCTGTTCGCAATGCCCGGCATGATCAAAGGTTTTCTTGAAATCCTTGCGCAACGCCGCGGCCAGGCCACCGCCGATGTGGTCAGCGCCGTGCCGTTGTCGGACGCCCAGGTCAACGCCATTGCCGCGGCCTTGAAGTCCACGGCCGGACGTTCGGTCGCCGTGAATACTAAAATCGATCCGTCGATCCTCGGCGGACTGATCGTGCGCATCGGCTCGCGCATGGTCGACTCGTCTCTGAAATCCAAATTGCAACGTCTGAAGCTCGCCATGAAAGGGGTCGGATAAATGGAAATCCGCGCCGCAGAAATTTCCGCCATCCTCAAGCAGCAGATCGCCAGCTTCGGCACCGAAGCGGAGTCCGCCGAAGTCGGCCAGGTGCTGGCGGTGGGTGACGGTATCGCCCGCGTCTATGGCCTCGACAACGTCCAATCGGGCGAAATGGTCGAGTTCCCCGGCGGCATCAAGGGCATGGCCCTCAACCTTGAAACCGACAACGTCGGCGTCGTCATCTTCGGCGACGACTCGACCATCAAGGAAGGCGACACGGTCAAGCGTACCGGTACCATCGTCGATGTGCCCGTGGGCAAAGCGCTCCTCGGCCGCGTCATGGACGGGCTGGGCAATGCCATCGACGGCAAGGGCGACCTGCTCACCACCGAGCGTCGCCTCGCCGAGCTGAAAGCCCCCGGCATCATGCCGCGCCGTTCGGTGCACGAGCCCGTGCAGACCGGCCTCAAGGCCATCGACTCGCTCATCCCCGTCGGCCGTGGCCAGCGCGAGCTGATCATCGGTGACAGACAGACCGGCAAAACCGCCGTCATTCTCGACACCATCATCAACCAGAAAAAGATCAACGACGCCGCCACCAGCGATAAGGACAAGCTGTTCTGCATCTATGTGGTGATCGGTCAGAAGCGCTCTACCGTTGCGCAAGTGGTGAAGACCCTGTCCGATTACGGCGCGCTTGAATACACCATCGTCGTCGCCGCCACCGCGTCGGACCCGGCGCCCATGCAGTTCCTGGCGCCTTACACCGGCTGCGCCATGGGCGAATATTTCCGCGACAACGGCATGCACGCGGTCATCTTCTATGACGATTTGTCCAAGCAAGCCGTCGCCTACCGTCAGATGTCGCTGCTGCTGCGCCGCCCGCCCGGCCGCGAAGCCTATCCCGGCGACGTGTTCTATCTGCACTCCCGCTTGCTGGAGCGCGCGGCGAAACTGAACGAAGCCAACGGCTCCGGTTCGCTGACCGCGCTGCCGGTTGTCGAGACCCAAGCCAACGACGTCTCGGCCTACATTCCCACCAACGTGATCTCCATCACCGACGGCCAGATCTTCCTGGAGAGCAGCCTGTTCTATCAGGGCATCCGTCCCGCCCTGAACGTGGGTATCTCCGTGTCGCGCGTCGGTTCGTCGGCCCAGATCAAGGCCATGAAGCAGGTCGCCGGCACCATCAAGCTGGAACTCGCCCAGTACCGCGAAATGAAGGCCTTCGCCCAGTTCGCCTCCGACCTGGATCCGGCCACGCAAAAACTGCTCGCCCGCGGCGAGCGGCTCACCGAGCTGCTGAAGCAGCCGCAGTACCAGCCGGTTCCCGTCGAGGAGCAGGTGGTTGCCATCTACGCCGGCACCAACGGTTATCTCGATAAGATTGCTGTGCGTGACGTGGGCCGCTTCGAGAAGACCATGCTGGCCGCCATGCGCGAGCGCGGCGCCGACATCCTCGCCGATCTCCGCAAGGAAAAGGCGATCTCGGACGGTATCAAGGCTAAGCTCAAGGCGTTCCTGGACACCTTCGCGGCTTCGTTCGCTTAAAGACGCACCCGGGTAACGCGCCATGGCCAGCTTAAAAGATCTTCGTGTCCGCATCGCCTCGGTGCAGTCCACCAAGAAGATCACCTCCGCCATGAAGATGGTGGCGGCGTCCAAGCTGCGCCGTGCCCAGGACGCGGCCGAGGCCGCGCGTCCTTATGCCGAGCGCATGGAGCGGATGCTGTCCAACCTGGCCGGCAGCACGTCGGCCGGCGGACCGCCCATGCTGGCCGGCACCGGCAAGAACGACGTGCATCTGGTCGTCGTCATGACCGCCAATCGCGGCCTGTGCGGTGGCTTCAACTCCAACATCGTGCGCCAGGCCCGCGGTTTGATCCGCGAACTGCTCGATCAGGGCAAGACGGTAAAAATTCTGTGCGTGGGCCGCAAGGGTCGCGACAACCTGCGCCGCGACTACCGCAACCTGATCGTCGATACGGTCACCGAATTCGGCCGCAAGACCGTGCAGTTCAGCGAAGCCGACGTGGTCGCCACCAAGATCACCGACATGTTCAAGGCCGGCGAATTCGACGTGGCTACCATGGTCTACGCGCGCTTCAAGTCGGCCATGTCCCAGACGCCGACGCGGCAACAGATCGTGCCGTTTCCCGTGCCCGCCAAGGAATCCGCAGCAAGCGCGGTCTACAATTATGAGCCGGGCGACAACGAGATTCTCGCGAGCCTGCTGCCGCGCAATCTGGCGATTCAGGTGTTCCGCGCGCTGCTGGAGAACGCAGCGTCGGAGCAGGGCGCGAAAATGACCGCCATGGATTCGGCGACTCGCAACGCCACCGATATGATCAACGGCCTGACGATGAAATATAACCGCACGCGTCAGGCCCAGATCACCAAGGAACTGATCGAAATCATCTCCGGCGCCGAAGCCATCTAGGCGCGCGCCGTAAGCACGAATTGTTATAGGAGCGAAGACAATGGCCAAGAACAATGTCGGCAGCATTTCCCAAGTTTTGGGCGCCGTGGTGGACGTGAAGTTCGAAGGCGACCTGCCGGCAATCCTGGGCGCCCTGGAAGTGGACAACAAGGGCAAGCGCCTCGTGCTCGAGGTCGCGCAGCACATCGGTGAATCCACCGTGCGCTGTATCGCCATGGACTCCACCGACGGATTGGTGCGCGGCCAGAAAGCCACCGACACCGGCGACTCCATCCGCATGCCGGTGGGTCCCGGCACCCTCGGCCGCATCATGAACGTGATCGGCGAGCCCGTGGACGAGCGCGGCCCGATCGACTTCAAGGAAACGCTCCCCATTCACCGTCAGGCGCCGATGTTCGTGGAACAGTCGACGGAATCGCAGATCCTCAACACCGGCATCAAGGTGGTCGATCTACTGGCACCGTATGTCAAAGGCGGCAAGGTCGGTCTGTTCGGCGGCGCCGGCGTGGGCAAGACCGTGCTCATCCAAGAGCTGATCAACAACATCGCCAAGGGCCACGGCGGTTACTCGGTGTTCGCCGGCGTGGGCGAGCGTACCCGCGAAGGCAACGATCTTTACCACGAGATGGTGGAATCGGGGATTATCGACCTCAAGGGCAACAACAGCCGCGTCGCCCTGGTGTACGGCCAGATGAACGAGCCGCCGGGCGCGCGCGCCCGCGTCGCGCTCTCCGGCCTCACACAGGCGGAATACTTCCGCGACGCCGAAGGCAAGGACGTGTTGTTCTTCGTGGACAACATCTTCCGCTTCACCCAGGCTGGCTCGGAAGTGTCGGCGCTTCTCGGCCGCATCCCGTCGGCGGTGGGTTATCAGCCCACGCTCGCCACGGACATGGGCGCCCTGCAGGAACGCATCACCTCCACCAAGAAGGGCTCGATTACGTCCGTACAGGCCATCTACGTGCCCGCCGACGATTTGACCGACCCGGCGCCCGCGACCTCGTTCGCGCACTTGGATGCGACCACGGTGCTCAACCGTCAGATCGCCGAGCTGGGCATCTATCCGGCGGTGGACCCGCTCGATTCAACATCGCGCGCGCTCGATCCGCTCGTGGTCGGTGAAGAACACTATCAGGTGGCTCGCGACGTGCAGCGCGTGCTGCAGACCTACAAGTCGCTGCAGGACATCATCGCCATCCTCGGCATGGACGAACTGTCGGAAGAAGACAAACTGATCGTCGCCCGCGCCCGCAAGATCCAGCGCTTCCTGTCCCAGCCGTTCCATGTGGCGGAAGTGTTCACCGGTTCGCCCGGCGTGTTCGTGCAGCTCGATGAAACCATCAAGGGCTTCAAGGGCATCGTTGCCGGCGACTACGATCACCTGCCCGAGCAGGCCTTCTATATGGTCGGCACCATCGATCAGGCCGTGGAGAAGGGCAAGAAGATGGCCGCCGAGGCGGCCTAGCTCTTCAGGTTTAGGAATACGCCATGGCCGCCACGTTGCATCTTGAAGTCGTCTCGCCGGAACACCTGCTGCTCTCCGCACCGGTGGAGATGGTGGTCGTGCCGGGGACCGAGGGTTACTTCGGTGTCCTGCCGCAACACATGCTTCTGCTCTCGACCCTGCGGCCGGGCGTGATCGACGTTTATACGGGCGGTGCCATCAGCGAGCGTTACTACGTCACCGGCGGCTTTGCCGAGGTGACCGGTGCCAGCTGCACCGTGCTGGTGGACGAGGCATTGCCCTTGACCAGCCTGACCAAGGCGTTCGTCGCCGACCGTCTCGCCAAGGCCAAGGCGAAGATGGATGCGGCCGCCACCGAAGAAGATACCCGCCGCGCCGCCGAAGCCATCGTCAATGCGGAAGCCATGGCGGAGTTCGCGGTCTAACCGCTGAGCCGTCAAAGCCGGGGCAACCGGCTTTAAAATCCAACGTTTTCACTTCATACTGGCTGCTCTACCTATAAGGGAAGGGAGGCCTCGATGATTGACGCGCCACGCCTGACGACAACATGGGCCCCACGGGTCCTGTCACTCCTACGGATCATCGCCGGGCTGCTGTTCCTTGAGCACGGCTTGGCCAAGGTCTGCGACTTTCCGCATGGTGGTTTCCCGGGTGCGCCGATACCGATCGCGGGCGTCCTTGGGGCGTCGGCGCTGATCGAGCTTATCGGCAGCCCATTCATCGTGCTCGGGCTGTTCACGCGTCCCGTGGCGTTCCTCCTGTCGGGGGAGATGGCGGTGGCCTATTTCCTGGTCCATGCCCCTACCGGCTTCTTCCCGATCCTTAACCATGGTGAAGAGGCGATCCTTTACTGCTTCATTTTCCTATATCTTTCCGTCGCCGGGGCGGGGGCATGGAGCCTGGATCAGGTCCTGGGGTCGCGCCGCACGGTTGTGCCAGCCACTTCCGGCTAACCACGCCCTTACCGTCACAATTTTGTCGCATGGCTGAGTTGGGTTATATGGGGGCCGACGATTTGCTGGCCCCCTGGGCAACCAAGCTGTATTCGCGACGGCCATGACCACAGCCGATTCGAAATGGACCTTGAACGATATCCCCTGGGCGCGGTTCGACCGCGACCGGGTTTCGCCGGACGTGCTCGCGGTGGTGAAGGCCGCGTCCGTGGTCGAACGCAACGGCGCCGACTATGGCCGCTATCTCGCCAACGTCTTTCACAACGATCCGGAATTCTGCGCCGCCGCCGCCCAGTGGGCGAAAGAAGAGGAGCAGCATGGTCTTGCCCTCGGGCGCTGGGTCGAGATGGCTGATCCTCAGTTCAATCTCGACGAACGATTCCAGCGCTTCACGGAGCTCTACCGCATTCCCGTCGATGCCACCGAATCCGTGCGCGGATCACAGGCGGCGGAATTGTGCGCACGGTGCGTGGTTGAGACCGGTACCAGCTCGCTCTATTCGGCCATCAGGGATGCGGTCGACGAGCCGGTGCTGAAAGCCATATGCAAGAACATCGCCGCCGACGAATTCCGGCACTACAAACTTTTCTATACCCACATGGAGCGCGTGCTGGCGACGGAAAACACGGGCAATCCCCGCGCCAGTCGCTGGCAACGCCTGAAGACCGCTTTCACCCGATTCCGCGAAACCGAAGACGATGAAATCGCCTCGGCTTATTATGCCAGCAACGATATTCAAGGCGCCTATGACCGCGAGGCCGCGAATCGCGCCTATTCGGGCCGGGTGTTCGGCTTCTATCAGGAACGTCACGTGCGTCGTGCCGGGCACATGTTCGCCCAGGCCGCGGGCTTGAACCCGGACGGCATTTGGGCGCGGCTCATGACGCGCGTGCTGTGGTTCGTGATTGAACGGCGCGGGCGTGAATTCCGCCCGCTGCTCAGCGGCGTTTAAGGGCGCGGCGTTTTTCTTTTGCCGCCTTTTGTTGACGCGCGTGATTTTTCTTTCGCCATCATTTCCACCAGCGGCGCGAATTCCGTCACCACCTGCTTGTAAAGCTCGCGTTTGAACGGGACGATCACGCGCGGCAACCGCGCGAAGGTCAGCCACTTCCAAGCCACGAACTCCGGGTGTTCCGTGGCGACGTTGATGTCCCGGTCCACGCCGGTGAATCGCATCAGGAACCATTTCTGCTCCTGGCCGCGATATTTGCCGCGCCAGGCCGTGCCGAGCAATTCCTTGGGAAGTTCGTAGCGCAGCCAGCGCTTGGTGACGGCGACGATCTTGGCCTTTTCCGTGCCGATTTCCTCCAGCATTTCGCGGAACGCGGCGCGGCGTGGGGTCTCGCCTTTGTCGATGCCGCCTTGGGGCATCTGCCAGGCGCCGGGTGCGCCCGCCCGCTCGCCGACGAATACTTTGCCGCGATCGTTCACAAGAACGATGCCGACGCCGCGACGATAGGGGAGGGATTGGGGTGTTTTCTTAATCATCACGACAAGCGCCAACCTATCTCCGGATATTCTGGGAGATGCTTTTTATCAGCGCACCAGAACCTGGGATACGGGCGTCAACTGAACCCCGCGCTTGTCGATCTGGTCGAGCCAGAGGGCGAGCCGCTCAAAGCTGACGGGCTTCGCGTCCATCACCGTCACCGCGCTGCCCTGATATTTGGCGAGGCGCTCGGCGTAATCCAGGCGCGCGTCAATGGCGGCGCGGAATGGGCGTTCGTCGAGGACCACATCGGCGATGGTGTTGGGAACGCCGGGTTCGCCGATGCGCACGCCGGGGCGCCCCTGGACGTAAACCAGATTCTTCTGCTTCAGGGTGGTGAACACGTCCTGCATGGGCGCTTCGGCTTCGCGGAACTTGCTGCCCATGATGTCGTCGATGCCGATGGCATTCGGAAATAGCTTGAGGATGGTGTTGAGCCGGTCGGCGTTGTCCTTGGGTTGCAGCGAGGTCATCAGGCCAAGCGGCCCGGGATCTTCCGCCGGATAGGTGTTGCTCTCCATGGGCACTTCGACCAGGACTTCATGGCCGCTGGCTTTTGCCGCCTTCAGCCATTTGGACAAGTCGTGGGCATAGGGGCTGAACGACAGGGCGACCGCCGTGGGCAATTTGCTCACCGCCGCATCGGTCGCATCTTCGCTCAAGCCCAGTCCCTGGACGATCACGGCAATCTTGCCGACCTTGTCGCCGGACTTGTCGGTGGCCGGGGTGGCTTTGACCTTCATGACGGCGAGGTTGCCGAAGCGCGGTGGCGGCGCACTCATGCTGGACTTGTCCACGGGCGGCAACGCGGGGTCGGCCAAGTGAGGACGGCCGTTGCCCACGCCTTCGCTTTTTTCCGTGTAGCGTTCCGGGGCCCCGGGGGCGACATCCACAGGCATCGTCGGTGTCGCGTCCGCCATTGCCGTGGTTGCAGGGTTCGCGGACAGGACAGACGGCATTGAGTCCGTGGCGGGCGGACCGGGTGAAGCCACTGGAGTTGGAGCCGGTACGGGCGATGTGGCTACGGCTCCCGGCGTGGGCGGCTTGGTCACGGGCGGGAGCGTTGTGGCCGGGGCGGGCGGGGTCAGCGCCGGCTGAGCTTTGGCGACGGGTGCCGGAGCAGGCGCGGGTGGAGTCACGGGCGGCTTGGATGGCGGCTGGAGTGCGGGTGCGGGGGCGGCCATCGGCGCTGTATTTTGTCCCGCTGTATTTTGTCCTGGCGCCGCAGACAACCACGGCCGCCGTTGGGCGGAGCGATCTGTCGCGTCTACTGCATCGGCGGTCTGCGTCGGCGGTGCGGCGGATGAACCCGATGCGGCGCCCGAAGTGTCAGCGTCTTCCATTTGAAGACCGGCCAGCGGCGCCATGACCTGAGCCGGCGGCGGCGCGTCCTTGCCGGCGATATAGACGAACACGCCAAGCCCGACCAAACCCAGAAACAGGACTCCACTGACGACGAGCGCGATCTTTCGACCGAGCCGCGGCGGTTCGTCGTCATAGAGGTCATCGCCCAGATCATCGCCGCCAAAGGCATCCTTCGGCTGCTCACGGCGCAGCACGCTCAGCACACGACCGATCAAAGACGCCATACTAGTAGTCCGATTCTAACATTCGCATCCCGGTTCGGCGGGCGGTCTTGCGAATGTTAGAATCAAAGGACTACTAGAAAATTATCAAATCTAGTGGAGCTTCGGATTTGACATTCGCTTCGCAGTCCCGCGGATCCCTGGGATGCGAATGTCCAATCCGCTCCACTAGGCTCCGACGGCACCGCCGACGTTACAGAATAACCCTACTCTGGTTTAACTGTCGTGCCGTTAACAGCCGCTTAAGGCTTGGCCTCCGCGGCAGCCGGCGCCGCGGAATCCGCCGCGCTGGCTTTCTGGTAAAGGGCGATCCCCTGAAGCAGGTCGAGGGCGCGGGCCAGCTGATAGTCCTGGGCGGCAGTGCCGGCCTGATCCGCGTCGGCACCGGTGCTCGCGCCGGGGTTTTGCCCATCCGGTTTGGCGTCGGTCTTGCCGTCGCCCTTGGCTGGCGTCTTATCACCTTGGCCGGGCGCCGCTGCAGGTGCCGGCTGGCCCTTGCCATCGACATTGTCGTTATGAAGCGCGCCTTTCAAGTCCGCTTCCGCGCGGCGGTAGTTCTGGGCGATTTCCTTGACCTCAGCCGGATGAACCTCGATGTCCGGCGTGATGCCCAGGGCTTGGATCGACCGGCCGCTCGGCGTGTAGTAACGCGCCGTGGTCAGGCGCATGGCGCTCTCGCCGTGACCGAGGGGAATGATTGTCTGCACTGAACCTTTGCCGAAACTTTTGGTGCCGAGGATGATGGCGCGCTTCTGGTCCTGCAGGGCACCGGCGACGATTTCCGATGCCGATGCGGTGCCGTCGTTGATCAGCACGACGATGGGCTTGCCGTCCGCCATGTCGCCGGGTTTGGCGTTGAAGCGCTGGGTTTCCTCGGGGCGCCGGGTCCGGGTCGACACGATCTCGCCGCGATCGAGGAAGGTGTCGGAAACCGATATGGCCTGATCCAGAAGACCGCCGGGATTGTTGCGCAGGTCCAGCACATAGCCTTTGACCTTGCCGTTCAGCTTGCTCTTGATGTCGTGAATGGCGGCCTCAAGGCCGATTTGCGTCTGCTCGTTGAAAGAGCTGATGCGGAGATAGCCGATGTCGCCTTCCAGGTGCGAACTTACCGACTTAATCTTGATCACCGCGCGGTTCATCTTCACGTCGAAGGGATCGGCCCCCTGACGGCGGATGGTCACGGTGATCGGTGTATTCACCGGTCCGCGCATTTTCTCGACCGCTTCATTGAGCGATAAGCCGAGCACCGGCTTGCCGTCGATGGCGACGATAAAGTCGCCGGGCTGTACGCCGGCATGGGCGGCGGGCGTATCGTCGATGGGCGACACGACTTTGATGTAGCCGCTTTCCATGGTGACCTCGATGCCGAGGCCGCCGAACTCACCCTTGGTCTGCTCCTGCATCTCCTGGAAACTTTTCGCCGGCAGATAGCTGGAGTGCGGGTCGAGGGATGTGAGCATGCCGTTGATGGCGTTCTCGATCAGGTCCTGGTCGGAGACCGGCTCCACGTAATCCTTCCGTACCCGCTCGAACACGTCGCCGAAAAGTTCGAGATACTTATAGGTATCGTCGGAGAACTTGGCGCCCTTGGCTTCGGCCGCGGCGGCCGGGGTCTCGGCCCGCTGACCATGGAGGAAGCCGAGCGGATTGATCAGGGCGCCCACAGCCATGGCCGCTGCCAGGGAGATCGCTAACTTCGTCACGCGCATGAGAACAGAACCAGTGCTGGAGAAACGACGGAGAGCCCGCATTTTGAAGGTCCTGCGGCAGAAGGACCACGCGCAGGACATGTGGGAATGATCATTAGAACGCTTTGCGTCCGGATTGAATTACGAATGCGCTAATTAAAGCATTTTCCGGCGAAGAGAATGCCGGGCGCAGCATATGCGCACCAGAATCAAATCCACGATTTGTGCACCCGACCCTATTCGTCCGGGACTCACCATGCCGCGAATCCCAGCGCTTCATCGGGTTTTATCGGATCCGCCGCGGTCCGCGAGCCAGGGCAGGGGGTTAATCGGTTGGCCGTCGCGGCGTAGCTCAACATAGAGCGACGGTTCGCCGTCGTCGGCCATGACGGCCACGGGCTCACCCGCCAGCACCCGCGTGCCCACGGCGCTGTCGATGCGCGCCATTCCAGCCATAAGTGTATGATATCCCTCACTATGTTCGACAATGAGCAGCTCGCCATAGCCACGAAACGGACCGGCAAAAGCCACGACGCCGTCGTAGGGCGAGACCACGGTCGCCCCTGGCCGGGTGGCGATGGTGATCCCCTTGGTCAGTTGACCGCCGTTGGCGGATTGGCCATAGCGGGTTACGAGCCGGCCCACGGCTGGAAAGGGCAGGGTCCCCCGGGCTTTGGAGAAGAGCCGGCCAGGGGACGCATCGGGGCCAGCATCGGCGTCCGCCACCGAGGCTGTCGCCGGGGCGGACTGCTCTTCCCCTGTATTCGCCGCCGGTGCGGCCGGTTCGTTTTCCGGTACGGTCCCGGTTTGGCCGGACTGGTCGGCAATCGGGGCCTTGCCTGCGACTCGGTCGTGCTCCGGCCCCGCGCTCTTCGCCGCATTTCTTGCCTCCTGGCGGGCCTGGCGCGCTTCCGCCTGCCGGCGTGCTTTGTCTTCAGCCAGCTTTGCGAACAAGGCGCGCAAATCCTCTGCCTGGCGTGCCAGGTCGGCCATGCGGGTTTCCGCCGCCGCGTTCTCAGCGGTCACCGACGATTGGCGCGCGGCCTTGACCTCGATCAGGGCGTCGAGCTTGGCGCGCTTGGCCACCAGCATGGCGGCGGCGGCGGCCACTTGCTCCCGCTGGGCGACGATCTCGCTACGGCGGCGATAGACCCCCGCCAGTTCCGTCTGCAGGGTCGCGGTGGATGTGGCGATCTGCGGCACGGCGGCGCGCAGCAAAATCGCGGCGCGAACCGCGTCGTCAGGTGCCAGCGGTGTAAGCGTCAGGGCGTCGCCGGGATGAAGGGCGAGCCGTTCCAGGGCGAGTAGCGCCTGACCCATCTGCTTGTCGCGCCGGGCCAGGGCGGCCGTGTGGCTGTCCGCCTCGGCTTCCAGGCTGGAGATACGATTTTCCAGAAGGAGGATGGAATACTCCTGATCCTGGATGTCTTTTGCCAAAGCGATTTTCGCGCGCTGGGCGCGGCCGAGCTCGCGCGCAACCGTATCGCTTTCCTGCTGCAGCCGGTCCCGTTCGGCCTGGGTGCTGCGCAGATCTTTCTCAACCGCCTTGAGTTGTTCCGGCGACCCGGTTTCCGCGCGGGTGCCGCCTCCCCATGCCAGTACTGCGAGCGTCAATGCGCTCGCCAGTGCCAGAGCCAAGGGCGGAGCAACGCGGCGTTTCAAGCCGTCGCCGATTTTGCGGTCGCGCTTGCTGCCGGCCAGTGCAGCAGCACATGGCCGGTCATGTCCACCGGTTGCGGCAGACCCATGAGTGCCAGCACCGTGGGCGCGAGATCGGCCAGGCGGCCGTTGTCCAACTGGGTGATATCGGCGGGTCCGTTCACCAGCACCACGGCCACCGGGCCGGTCGTGTGCTGGGTATGGCGCTCGTGAGTTTCAGGATCGCGCATCATTTCCAGATTGCCGTGATCGGCGGACACCAACATCGTGCCGCCAACTTTCTTCAGGGCCGCTTCCAGGCGTCCGAGGCAGGTGTCGACGGTCTCCGCCGCTTTCACCGCGGCGGCGAGAATGCCCGTGTGGCCGACCATGTCGCCGTTGGCGTAATTGACGATGATCACGTCGAACTTCTGCGCGGCGATGGCGTCGACGATCTTATCGGTGACGTCCGCCGCCGACATTTCCGGCTGCAGGTCATAGGTGGCGACCTTCGGGCTCGGCACCATCATTCGCGTCTCGCCGGAAAATTCCTGCTCCCGGCCGCCGTTCAGGAAGAACGTCACATGAGCATACTTTTCGGTCTCGGCGATGCGCAGCTGGGTCAGCCCCGCTTTGCTGATGACTTCGCCCAAGGTGTTGTGCGCCTGTTCCGCCGGGAACATGGCGGCCATTAATTTGTTGAGCGCGTCGGAGTATTCCACCAATCCGGCGGCGGCGGCGAAGCGCGCTGTGCGCGGACGGGCGAAGCCGTTGAAGTTTGAGTCCAGCAATGCCGTGAGAATCTCCCGGGCGCGGTCGGCGCGGAAGTTCGCCATGAGCACGCCGTCGCCATCCTTCATACCGCCATAACCGGGCATGACCGCGGGCACGATGAACTCATCGGTGACGTCGGCGGCATAGGACGCCTTGATCGCCTCGACCGGCGCGGTGCCATCGGCGCCTTTGCCGTCCACCAATGCCGCGTAGGCTTTCTCAACCCGGTCCCAGCGTTTGTCCCGGTCCATGGCGTAATAACGGCCGCTGACCGTGGCGACCTTTGTGCGGGTGAGATCGGCGATCTCGTCCATGAACGCGCCGACAAAGCCCGCTGCCGATTGCGGCGCCGTGTCGCGGCCGTCACAAAACGCGTGAATGCGCACGGGCACGCCGGCCTGATCGACGATCCGGGCCAGGGCGGCCATATGGGCTTGATGGGAATGGACGCCGCCCGGCGACAACAGGCCGAGGATGTGGCACGTGCCGCCGCTTTTCTTGAGGGCGGCGATGAATTGGGTCAGGGCGGGAATTTTCACCATGGTGCCGTCGGCGATGGCCGCGTCGATGCGGGGCAGGTCCTGCATCATGACTCGGCCGGCGCCGATGTTCATGTGGCCGACCTCGGAATTCCCCATCTGGCCGTCGGGCAATCCCACCGCTAAGCCGCTGGTTTCCACCAGGGCGTGCGGGTAGGCACTCATCCACCGGTTCCAGGTGGGAACATGGGCCTGGGCGATGGCGTTATCGGTCCGGTCGGCACGGTATCCCCAGCCGTCGAGGATGCACAGCACCACGGGTTTCGGGCGGGGAAAGGCTGATTTCGGGCTCATAACGCACCAAGTATAAGGACTTCGGGACAAACCCGCCATGCAAC
>SCTM01000293.1 GCA_004297485.1 Rhodospirillaceae bacterium | reverse complement strand
GTCTCGCCAACCCGGTCAGGTCCGGAAGGAAGCAGCCGTAACGAGTTTCCGCGCGGGTCGCTGTCCAGCCTCTCACCTTCAAACCCCCATCCCGGCACCCGCCTCCCATGGATAAACCGGCCATGACCGACGATCTTCCGGCCAATGGTACAGCCGCCGGTGCCTCCAGTGGGGCGTATCGGGTGCTGGCGCGCAAATACCGACCGAAGATTTTCGCCGATCTGGTGGGCCAGGACGCCCTGGTCCGGACTCTGACCAACGCGATCGCCTCGGGCCGGATCGCCCAGGGCTATATGCTCACGGGCGTGCGCGGCGTCGGCAAAACCACCACCGCCCGCCTTATCGCCCGCGCCCTCAACTGTATCGGTCCCGACGGCAACGGCGGTCCGACGGCCTCGCCCTGCGGCGTGTGCGTCCATTGCATCGATATCGCCGAGGACCGGCATCTGGACGTGCTCGAACTGGACGCGGCCAGCCGCAGCAAGGTCGAGGAAATGCGCGAGCTTCTGGACGGTGTGCGCTACCGGCCGGTGTCGGCGCGCTACAAGGTCTACATCGTCGACGAAGTGCACATGCTGTCGGCCCACGCTTTCAACGCGCTGCTGAAGACGCTGGAAGAGCCGCCGGATCATGTGAAGTTCATTTTCGCCACCACTGAGATTCGTAAAGTGCCGGTGACGATTCTGTCGCGCTGCCAGCGCTTCGATCTGCGGCGCATCGACATGAGCCATCTCACCGGCCTGTTCCGCGACATCAGCAAGAAAGAAGGCATCGAGGTCGACGATCATGCCCTCGCCCTGATCGCCCGTGCCGCCGACGGCTCGGCGCGGGACGGTCTGTCGATTCTCGATCAGGCGATTTCGTTGGCGTCGGGCGAAGGTGCCCGCCATGTGGGCGAGCAAGCGGTGCGCGACATGCTCGGCCTCGCCGACCGCGCCCGTGTGTTCGATCTGTTCGAAGCGGTCATGAGCGGCGCGGTCAAGACCGCGCTCGATCTGCTCGCCGACCAATACGCCGCCGGTGCCGCGCCGGTGGTGGTGATTCAGGATCTGCTGGAACTCACCCACTGGCTGACGCGGCTGCGCGTCGCGCCCGACGGCGCCGACGATCCGGCTTTGGCGGAAACCGAACGCACCCGCGGCGTGGTGATGGCCGAACGCCTGACGCTGCCCACACTCACCCGCGCATGGCAGATGTTGCTCAAGGGCCTGACGGAGACCCGTTCCGCGCCCATGCCGCTTCAGGCCGCCGAGATGGTGCTGGTGCGCCTTGCCTATGCCGCCGATTTGCCAAGCCCAGCCGATGCCATCAAATCCCTCGGCAGCGGTAACGCTGTGTCATCGCCATCGCGCGCCGCGCCGCCACCCGCACCACCCAGTGGTCCTCGGGCTATGGCCGTGGGTTCGTCGTCCGGCGCATCGTCAAGCAGTGCTGCCCGCGCCGCGCCTGTAAGTGCCGCCGCGTCCGCGCCTGCCACGCGGCCGGAGCCGGTGGCGGCAAGCACGCTGCCCGCGCCCGCATCTTTCGTCGAGGTCGTTGCCCTGTTCGACCAGAAGCGCGAGGCCAAGCTGGCGGCGTTGCTCAAGCGTCAGGTGCGCCTGGTGCGGTTCAGCGCGGGCATGATCGAATTCAATCCCGGCAAAGGTGCGCCGTCCGATCTCGCCGGACAGGTGGGCAAGATGCTGACCCAGTGGACCGGACAGCGGTGGGTGGTGAGTGTCGTCAATGCCGCCGGCGCGCCGACGTTGCACGATCAGGATCTGGATCAGGCCAAGGCCGATCCGGTGGTCAAATCCATTCTCGAGGCTTTTCCCGGTGCGACCGTGGATGCGATTCGTCGCGCCGATCCTGAGACGTGACCGCCGCGCCGTTTCGGGCCCCGTTTTTTTCAATGCAAAACCCATGAAGAATAACCGATGAAGAATCTTGGCCAGATGATGAAGCAGGTGCAGGACATGCAATCGCGCATGGCCGAGATGCAGGACAAGCTCGCCGAGCTTGAGATCGAAGGCGGTGCCGGCGGCGGCATGGTCAAGGCCACCCTCACCGGCAAAGGCGTTCTGCGCGGACTGAAGATCGACCCCAGCCTCGTCAATCCCGCCGAGACCGACGTGCTGGAGGATCTCATCGTCGCCGCCGTCAACGACGCCAAGAGCAAGGTTGATGCGGAAGTCAGCGCCCGCATGAGCAAGCTCACCGGCGGACTTGGTCTTCCGCCCGGTTTCAAGCTGCCGTTTTGAGGCGCGTGTGGTGCGCGCGGTCGTCGCCATCACGCTGCTGTCGTCCTCGGGCTTGACCCGAGGACCCAGGGTCGCGAAGCTCAGTTTATGCAGAAAAATCGAAGTGCGCCGCAGTGTATAGAGTCACAAACCCTGGACCCTCGGAACACGTCCGAGGGTGACGATAGCGCGTGTAACGCGCGGCGGGAATTTACCGCCACGTCGGACATAGCCCATGGCCGGACCTGAGATCGAATCCCTGATCCGGCAGATTGCCCGGTTGCCCGGCGTCGGGCCCCGTTCGGCGCGGCGCATCGCGCTGGCCTTGATCAAGCGGCGGACGGTGTTGCTTGATCCGCTGGTGCAGGCCCTGACCACTGCCGCCGCCAGCATTAAAATCTGCGGCGCCTGCGGCAACTACGACAGCCAGGACCCGTGTCTCATCTGCACCGACCCGCGCCGCGACGGCACCATCGTCTGTGTTGTGGAGGACGTGGCCGATCTCTGGGCCATGGAGCGGGCGGCGATCTATCGTGGCCGCTATCACGTCAGCGGCGGCGTGTTGTCGCCCCTGAGCGGCGTCGGACCCGAGGACCTCAAGATCGACCGGCTGGTGGAACGGGTCGGCCGCGACGGGGTCAAGGAAGTGATCCTCGCCCTGTCCGCCACCGTCGACGGGCAAACCACGTCTCACTACATCGCCGAGCGTCTGCAACCGACCGGCGTTGTTGTGTCGGGACTGGCGCATGGTTTGCCGGTGGGCGGCGAACTGGATTACCTGGACGACGGCACAATATCGGCGGCCCTGACCGCGCGGCGGCCCGTAGGCTATTGATCCCGTTTTCCTTTTAGACACCCTTTGTTACCGTCGGCGCCCTTGCCACGCCATAATTAGGGACTAGTTTGATCGCCGAAATCGTCATGTAGGAAGAGCCCCCGGGCACCGCGTCGTCAGCCCGCCCGGTCAGGAGGATATGTCATGCTCAAGCGTCTTGTCGTCGCGGCCTTGGCCGCCGTTGCCCTGGCCGCGTGCGCCAGTCCCAAATACGTGGTCTCGGACATCACCCGGTTCCATAACCTGCCGGCGGCGCCGGCCGGCCAGACATTCGTCATCGCTACCATCGACCCCGAGCAGGGCCAGAGCCTGGCCTATCATCAGTTCGCGGACATGGTGACCGGCCGACTTGTGGCCATGGGCCTCAAGCCCTTTGGCGGCCCGCTCGAGGGCGCCGACTATGTGGTGACACTGAAATATTCCGTGCGCGGCCCGTCGCCGGATATACAAAGCCATTATGACGGCAGCATCGCCTTTGGCGCCGGTTTCGGCGGTCGTCACTGGGGTGGGTGGGGTGGCTATGATCCCGCGTTCGATAACTATACCGACACCAAGCAATTGTATCTGCGCCGGGTGGAACTCGATATTTATCGCGGCGCCACTTACAACACGCCGAAGAAGGAGCAGGTGTTCGAGGGCGACGCCCTCAGCGCCGGACAGAACGGCCAGATCCAACCGGTGATGCCGTATATCCTGGATGCCCTGTTCAAGAATTTCCCGGGCCGTTCCGGCGAGACTCAACGGGTTTCCATCGAAGTGCCTGAAAGCGTGGCCGACAGCGCCTATTCAGGACCATCGAGCCGGTCGAGTTACTAAAAGACTTTTCTAAGTCGGCAGTCGTCGCGCGCCGGGTTTCACCGCCCGGCGCGTTTTTTTTATTCAGCCGATGCCTGATGCCTGTGGAAAACAGGAATATTTGATTCTGCCTAAGACTGGCTTTCCGCGTTGCCTAACGGAGGCGCGTGGTAACCCTGGC
>SCTM01000005.1 GCA_004297485.1 Rhodospirillaceae bacterium | reverse complement strand
TGCAGATATCCGGCGTATAGGCTGTGTCACGGTGCCAGGCGATCCGATTAACTCGCAAATCTGACTCGTCATAGACATAGGCTTGGTTGCGGTTGTCGCCGCCAATTTCGATCAACAAGGGATGCTCTCGCGACCGCGCCGGCGGAAAAGGATGAATCTCAAGCTCACCAAAGCATCGGCTGATCGCCAGGTGCTTCTCCGTCGAATTGATATCCTTGAATATGAGGACGCCGTGTTTGAGCCATGCGGCGTACAACTCCGCCTTTACTTCGGGATCGGATTCCGCACCTTCGGAAAGACCGACAATCTCTGCCCCGACCTGCATGGATTTCACGGTGAAATTCTCGGACATCTGGCGTCTTTCTTAGATTGACTGAGGTGCGAAAGGCTGCGGCTTGAGGTCCGCTTCAAACAAGCGTCGAACAAGCCAGATATGCAGTGCAGCCCACAAAAAACATCGGAAGTACTGTGGCGAGTACGAAACAGTACGGCTCATTTCGGACCGGCCAAGTACACGTACGCCTGTTCACGTGATCAGAAGCCGATATCGCGGATCGGGGTATCGAGGCTACCGCAGACGACCTGGCTCGCTTTCGTAAGCTTGTGCGATTCAACACCGGCAATATAGCCGTCGATCAGTCTCTGGTAGTTGCTGATCAGTCCCTCCACATCCTTGGAGAGCCGCATATATTCGAACCCCTTGGCGTGCACACCCCGCCGCATGAGCGGAAAGTTGACGTTGTCCTGGGATGGGATTCTCGGAAAACGCGGGTCATCAGGTGCCATCGGGACCGGTGCGATAGGCGGCTTGCGTTCCTCGTTTTCAGGATGAAGAGAGAGCGCACAGATTTCGAACAGGCATGTTTCCGGACTGAGCGGACGGATACGATAGGAAATCATGGCGCTGAACATCGGCAACAAGAAATAATTCGGAAAGAGATATTCGACCGTCGCGGCTGGATGGGTCACCGCAACCTTGTTCACATCGAACATCGGCACTCCACGTGCCAGGCCGTCGGCCGTGATTTCCTCCCTGAGGCGAGTATAAAATGCCATCGCAGCAGCTCCGGTGTCGGCAGGCAACGCCATCTCATCCCGCAGACGTTGGGCGATGGCCACCTCCTTCGGCGTGACCATTCCACCCATACCATCGGCCACCTCTGCCAGCATGCCAACCGCGGCGTCGATATATTCCTTTGGGGTAAGCGGCCGCGTCATTGTCGGGCTGTTGCCCATGTCCACGCCGTACACATGCAGGTCCGACGGCAAGACGGCGTGAAGCTGCGGATGGGTACGCATCACGTGATAGCCTTCCTGGAAGGCCTCCGTGGCAAGCTTCCAATTGACCGGCAGTACCGTCGAGAACCAAGCATCCACTTTCAGCTTGTCGATGTTGCGTACTTCGAGTTTCTCGGCTGTAGGTCCAAAGCATTCGCGCACCGGCGCCGCATCATCGTCAAAGTTGATAAAGGCGCTGCCTCCCCATAGTTCGACCCGACACGGCGGCAGGTTTAACTCTCCTTTTTCGAGACACTCTTCACTGAACAGCTGCCGCCCGAAGACGAAGGTATTCTCCCCATCCATATTGTATCGCCAGCCGTGAAACGGGCAGACAAAGCCCTGGGTCTTGCAGTTGCCGCGCCCGCTCGCCACCTGCACGCCGCGATGCCGACAGGCATTGTGAAACGCCTTGATACCTGTTTTCGTCCTGACGACGATGACCGACTTGTCGAGAATCTGATATTCGACCCAATCGCCGACTTGTGGAATTTCCTCAAGCCGACACGCCATCTGCCACACGCGCGCCCATACATGCTCGCCCTCGAGCTTGTAGAACTCTTCGTCATAGTAGCGTTGCACCGGAATGCGTTCTGGATTCGTGACCCGAAATGGGACGGTCCTCAAGAGATTTTCCACGACTTTATCCATTTGCATTCTCCCAGTGACGATCAATGCTTTTCTTTAGCCGGCGCAATATTACTTTCCGTAACTTTGCCGTATCCCAGTTGCACCCGCCGCAGAACGCGGATGTCCAATTAGAGTGCCGTGTCTTTGATGTCCGCAG
>SCTM01000352.1 GCA_004297485.1 Rhodospirillaceae bacterium | reverse complement strand
ATCGTCGTGCGCCTGATATCGGACCCGCGCACGTATGCCGTATCGGGACGCCTGCCGACGAGCTTCGCGCGCATGCAGTTCGAAATCTACGGCACGGGCAACGATTCGCAGAACGCGGATCTGGTAGCCACGGCTTTGCAGAAGTTTCTGGACGGTTTCGCGGGCGGGGGGATAACAGGTCTCTCGCAGCAGTCGAACCTCATCGTGGGCGACCGCGACCTGGGGATAGCGCAGACGCAGCCGCTCACATATATGCGTGTGATCGACGCCATGATTTTCTCGAACGACACGGTTTGAATTTGAAAGGAAACGAATTAAATGCCGGGACCAACTAGTGCGATTGCCGCCGCTGTGGCGGTTGAAGGTCTTCTTCTACAGGTTGGCAACGGCGCCAGCCCGCAGGTTTACAACACGGTTTCAAACATACAGGACTGGAATGAACCGCTTATCGCCGATACGGTCGACGTGACCAACGTGGGCGACAAATGGCGCAGACGAATTTCCACTTTGCTCGACATGGGCAAGATGAAATTCAAATTGTTCTGGGTCATGACCGAACCAAGCCATTCGAATATTGTCCGGTCAGGGATACAGGGCATCCGCTACATCTACACGCAGCAGATCCTCGCCTCCTGGCAGATCGTCTATCCGGACGGCCTGCAGTCGGTCGACAATTTCCTCGCCTATGTCACGAGCTTCTCGGTCACAGGCAAGGTGGGCGGCGTATTTGAAGCCGAGATCGAACTGTCGAATTCTGGCGCGCCGTACCTGGTGTAAGCCGTGAATGCGATGAATGCGAACGATAAGAACGATCGTTCCGATCCGATCGCGCTGGCTGAAAACCCGGCATCGGATAATCCGTTCGACAATCCGGCGACTCCATCGGTAGCAACGATCGAGATGGGGCTCGATGCCATGAAGGCGCGTGATATCCGCATCGTCAAAGGCGAGATCCGCGAATTTGCCGGGCTGGGCATGGCGCGCGCCCAGGCCGCGCTCAACTCACTTCCTGCCGTCGAGAACGCGCCTGACAGAAACATGCTGGCGGGCTACCTGCTTGGTCTTGAAACCATGCGCGCTCTCGCCGCGCAGAAGGGGATTGCACTATGACGCCAAAGACGATCGAATGGCCGGAAATCATACTTAGCGGCCGCAGACTCATACTGCGCCTTTCCTATGCGGCCAACTACCAGCTGGCGCGCTGGGGGCGCTCGATAGCCGATGGAAACACGATTGAGCTCGCTGCCGCAATGGCCGGTGAATTCCTGCCGGACGGCAGATGGAGATCAGCCGGATTCGAGCGGCCGATTGACCTCGCGGATCTCATGGAAGCCTCGGACGAACTGGTAATGATAGAAAAGGTCACCGAGGCCGTAAAAAAAGCCTACCCGGAGCTGGAAGTCTCGGCGCGGCAGACTCCGGAGACGACCGAAGCGCCGATACTGACGAACGCATCCTGAAGCTGTGGGCCTTCGCCACTTCAGGCGCGGGCCTTGCGCTTCCGGAGGACCGCTTCTGGGCGCTGACGCCGCGCGAGCTGGCCGCATTGCGCAGCGTCTGGCTCGATCAGATCGAGCGCATGAACTACATGCATGCTTCGATCCAGGCCACTCTTTACAACGCGCACTTTGATACCCGCGGCGTGCCGTGGACAGCCGAGGATCTGCTGGGGCGGGGCAACCGCGCCGAACGGCAGCGCGACAGAATGCACGACCGCATCGAATCCATGAAACTTTCCAAACTGACGATGGGCGCGCCGGATGAGGACGAGATGCCGGACTTCGTAAAGGAACTGGCGGCCAACAGAAAGCGGGTCAACTGAGATGGCTGCAGACAATGTTTTAGGGTCGGTCTCGATCGTCATCTCAGGCGATACCTCGAAGCTGCAGGCCGATTTCGCCCGCGCCACGGCGATTGCCACCACGTCCGGCGCGCAGGTCTCGAACGCATTTAATCAGTCCGCCGCCGGTGCGGATAAAGTCGTCATCGCAATCGGCAGGCTGGCCGGAATCATCCAGCAGGAATCGGCCGCTGCATCACTGGCCGCGCAGCGCAATCTGGCGCTGGCCGTCGCGCATGCGCAGGTCGAACGCAGCGCCAACAGCGCAGCCGGGGGCATCCGGCGCATAGGCGAAGCCGGGGAGCACGTCGTGCCGCAGATGGCGGCCGCATCGGGCGCCGTGCGCACGGCGTTCGGCGAACAGTCGATCCGGGCCGTCGAGCGTTTCATTACCCTGATCCCCGGTGTGGGCGCGGCACTGCAGCTGGCGTTTCCGCTCATCGGGGCCTTTGCGCTGATCGAGATGATCACGCGCATGCTCGGGAAGGTCCATGAGCTGACCGAAGCCGAAAAGGCGCTGGCCGAGGCGACAAAGCAGAACGACGCCGAATGGGAACGCCTCGCGGGCGAGCTGGAGCATGTTGATATCGAGCGCATGACAGCCGAGTTCGGGAAACTCGCCGGGCTGAAGCTAAAGGGCTTTTACGACAAGGCCGAAGCCGACCGCGACCGGACAGAGCTCGCGAATACGGCGGCGCAGATCGAGCGCATGAAGAAGACGCTTGCCGACACGCAGGCGCTTTATTCGAACGATCCGCTTATCAACACCGTACAGGCGTTCAATCCGCTGATTGTGGGCGAACGGCTGGGTGCCGAGAACCAGAAGGACCAGATCGCCAACATCAAGAAACAGCAGGATGCTTACGACACCCTGCAGGAAAAGATCCGGGTCTTCGACAATCAGCAGCAGCACGACGCCGAGGAACGAGGGCGCACGGCACTGCAGCAGGCGGGCGCGCTGTCTCAGGCGCTGCTCGCCAATCAGGAAAAGGCGCTGGCCGGGGAGACGGACGCAAAGAAACGCGCGCTCGATCTGCAGGCCGCCGCCAGTCACGGGGCGCGTGAGACTGAAATCGCCGGTATCGCCGACAGCGACACCAGACAGCTGCGTTCGGCGCAGGAAGCCATCCGCGCGGCCAGCGAAAAATACGACGGCATCATAGCGGTAGAACGGGATGCGCTTTCGAAACGCATCGCTATCATCAGACAACTCGGAGCCGCAGAGGCTGCGGGCAAGGATCAGCCGGCGCAGCAGCGCATCGGCATCGAAACCCAGGGCAAAGTAGCCGAAGCCACGCGGGCGGAAAAAACCGAGGAAGACGCCGCCGCGCGGGAAGTCTTCAACACCGTAACGAGCCTTGAGGTCGAAAAGGGCCGGATCATCGCCAAGCAGGCCAATGATGCAGCACTTGTCTGGGATGAAGCATTCTCGACCATTGACAACGAGGCGATCAAAACCGAAGACGCCATCACGAAAGCAGCGGAGGCGAATGCGGTCAGCCGTGTGCGGGTCATCGAGACCGGGGAGAAATCGAAAGGCGTAACGGATGAATTAAAGATCCTGCAGGAGAAACTTCAGCTGGAGCGGCAGTACGGGCTGGAGGTTATCCATACCGGCGCGCAGCAGGTGGCCTTTGCGCACCAGATCGACGATATCGAGAAGCGCGCCCGGGACGCACGAATCACCGGCCTGAAGGCGGACCTCGCGAAGGCTGTCGCCAATTCGAAGGATGTCGAAGCGGACGAAAAGGTAGCGATACTCAGGGCCGAAATCGCGAAGCTCACCGCTGAATCCGCCAATCTTGCCATTGAAGCCAAAACGAAGGAGCTGGAACTCGAACAGAAGATCACGCTGCAGTACAAACTCAGGGCCGCTGTCGCGAAAGCGGGCGAAGCCGTGCCGGGCGCGGTGGGCGCGGGACTGGCAAAAGGGATCATCGACGGCAAGGGCATCGGGCGGGATATACGGGATTCTTTGAAGGGTGTCGGGCAGGAACTGCTGGGCAGCGTGTTTCATCAGCTCATCGCATCGATCCTCACCAATACTCTCGGCATTCACGCCAACACGGCGGTTGTGGGCGCGCACTCCGGAATCATGGGGATTCACCTGGGCGTCATGACCGCGCATCTGGGCGTGATGGGCGCGCACCTCGGTATTATGACCGCGCATCTGGCGGTCGTGATCGTAAACTCGGCAGTCACTGTAGCGAACACCATCGCCACCATCGCGCAGACGATCGCCAGTTTCTTCCACTTTGCCGAAGGCGGCCGGCCGCCCGTGGGCGTGGCCTCGATCATCGGCGAAAAAGGCCCGGAGCTTTTCATCCCTGACACGGCGGGCCAGATCGTGCCCGCGGGAAAGTTCGGCGGCGTGGGGCTGCAGCTGCCGCAGATCGGCGGCATCTCGCAATCGACTTCCACAACAGTGGGAGGCAGTCACGTTTTCAACATCTACGGGGCCACGTCACCGCGCGAATCGGCGCGGGCTATTGCCACTTACATCAAGAACGCCTCGCCGCAGTTCTCGCCCTACGCCAGTAAATAAATGAACCTTCCTGCTACCGTCGCCTCGGCCACCTGCACCGTAACGGGTCTCGGCACGATCACGGGTCACGTCCTCGGCTCGACACCCACGATCACGATGGAGTGCCATATCGTCTATGGCGGACTCTCCGCGGTAAACATCGTAACCGTCGATCTGTCCGCGCACAAGGTAGTGGTCTACTCGCAGGACACGACGATCGTATCGCCGTTTTCCTATTCGTCGACCGTCTCGCTCTCGGTATCGGACTGGAACACTTACGGCGAGCCGTGCGTGGTTTTCTTTATCGTCGGCCTGACGGCGCTGGCACCGGATGTCGTCAACTGGCACATCTCTGACATCTACGTGACGCTGACCGATATCTACGGCCGCACGGCCATCGTGCGCCCCATCGGCCCGCACGTCATCTCGGGCACCTACGGGTTTGTGAATCAGGGCAACCCGAACGGTGGCACGGGAGGCGCGACACCGCAGACGCACACGGCTGGGGTGCTCCGGGGGCCGTTTCCGCTGCTTACGTCTCTGGTCACGGCCAATTACGCTTATCTGGATAATTTCGCCGGCAACATCCCGCCTTACTTCGCCATCGGCCAGCCGGACTGGCTGATCATCAATGAACCGACCATAGGCTACACGGACCGCACCGGCTACATGCGCAAAGGCGCAGGGGCACAGCACAGCTGGCCGCGCTGCCGCAACTGCTGCGTCCAGCTG
>SCTM01000292.1 GCA_004297485.1 Rhodospirillaceae bacterium | reverse complement strand
TGCCGACGGGAAACCTTGATCCGGACACGGCCGAAGGTGTATTTGCCGGTCTGGTGCAGCTTGCCAAGGATCACGGCCTCGCGGCGGTGATCGCCACGCACAATCCCGTTCTGGCGGCGCGGATGGATCGTATTGTGCGTCTTGATCATGGCATGCTCCGCACGGCCTAGGAGGATTCAAGGTCGGCTGTGGATAACTTTGTGCGGTGCGATACCGCAGGAGACAGAACTGAGGCTTTCATATTTTGTCTCCAAATGCGGGATTATCGCTGGAATTCAATCGGACTACGCAAAGACGTACCGCAACATTGATTTCAAGTCGCAACGAAAAGGCGTACACTAAGAGTCTGTCGTCGGTCTTTCCCCGTCGGCGAGCGCCAGATGTGATCGTTGCCTTCGTTGCTTCCGCAGTGCTTCTGCGTTGTTCATCGGGAGGGTACGTACATGGCATATCAAACGACCGCTGCCGAATACACGCATCTTGAAGTCCGCAAGCTGCGTCTCGTCGATCTTTTCGACGTCCTCGATAAAGGCATCGACGACTTTCGCGCCAAACCAACGCACCTCTTTTTCCTGGCCGTGATTTATCCGGCCGCCACATTGTTCGCGGCCATGGTGGTCGGTGATGGGGATCTGATGCCCCTCGTATTTCCCATGCTCTCGGGGCTTGTGTTGGTTGGGCCGTTTGTCGGGCTGGCCATGGAGGAAATGAGCCGCCATCGCGAGCGCGGGCTCGATATGTCTTGGACCACGGCCTTCAACTTCTTTAAGTCGCCGTCATTTAAGGACATCGCGATTCTCGGTCTCCTGACCATCGCGCTGTTTCTGCTGTGGGTGGCCGTGGCCGACACGATCTATGTGATGACGATCGGCGATTCCTGGCAGGTTTCGGTCGAGGATTTCACCCGCTCGATCCTCACCACGCGCGCGGGGTGGGCCTTGATTATCGTCGGTAACTTTATCGGGCTGCTGTTTGCGATCACTTCGCTGTGCATCGGCGTGGTTTCGTTTCCACTCCTGCTCGACCGGCAGGTCGGCGTGGCTGTGGCTGTGGAGACATCCGTCCGCGCGGTTTTGGCGAATCCGGTGATCATGGCGGTTTGGGGCGTCATCGTCGGTGGCTCTCTGCTTATCGGTGCCCTGCCGTTGCTTGTCGGGTTGGCGGTGGTGATCCCGGTACTTGGCCACGCGACGTGGCACCTCTATCGCAAGGTTGTCGTCTGATACCTGTGGATAACCCACTGGCGAGGAATGATCCCTAGCTGACGACGGGGTGAGGATGTGAAATCCTCACGAACATGAACGCGTCATCGCCGCAGCCCGCTTACGCCCCATTTGTGCATCTCCGCGTGCACTCGGCCTACTCCATGGCCGAAGGGGCCATCAAGATTCCCAAATTGGTGGATATGTGCGTCGCCGGGGCTATGCCGGCCGTGGCGTTGACCGACACCCGCAATTTGTTCGGCGCCCTTGAATTTTCGCTTACGGCTGCCAAGGCCGGGATTCAGCCGATTATCGGCTGCCAGCTTTCGATCCGGCGCGACGACTTGCCTACGGGTCACGGTGCCACGGGCCGCGCGCCCGAGCCGGACGTGCTGGTCGTCCTGGTCCAAAATGCCCGAGGCTATGCGCACCTGTTGAAACTCGTCAGCCATGCCTTTCTTGGCACGTCGTCGGGCGAAATTCCCCAGATTGCCTGGTCCGACCTGGATGGGCGCACGGAGGGTCTGATCGCGTTAACGGCTGGGCCGTCGGGCACTGTCGGTCGCCACCTCTTGGAGGGGCAGCGCGTCAAGGCCGAGGAGGCGTTAAAGCGCCTCAAGGCCCTGTTTCCGGGACGCCTGTACGTAGAGCTGATGCGTCACGGCATGCCCGTGGAGACGCGGATTGAGGCGGCGATGATTGATCTCGCCTATGCCCATGATCTGCCGCTGGTGGCTACGAACGAGGCGTTTTTCGCCGACGCATCGATGTACGAAGCGCATGACGCGCTCATCTGTGTGGCCGAGAAATCCTTTGTCTCGGTTCACGATCGCCGTCGGCTGACCCCTGAGCACCGCTTCAAAAGCGCCGCCGAGATGGTGAAGCTATTCGCCGATTTGCCCGAAGCGATCGCGAACACGCTGGTGGTGGCGCAGCGTTGCGCCTTCAAGGTCGACGAGCGCAAACCGATTCTGCCGCGCTCACCCAAGACCGGAGACCGGACCGAAGAGGGAGCCTTACGCGAATTGGCGCGCGCTGGTCTCGAAGGGCGGCTGGCGCATAGCGTCTATAAGCCCGATATGGACGAGGCCGCCCGCGAGCACGCGGCAAAGCCCTATCGCGAACGGCTGGTCTACGAACTGGACATGATCGTGAAGATGGGCTTCGCCGGTTATTTCATGATCGTTGCGGACTTCATCCAATGGGCCAAGGACCAGGGCATTCCCGTCGGGCCGGGGCGCGGGTCGGGTGCTGGCTCCGTCGTCGCCTGGGTGTTGACCATCACGGATCTCGACCCCTTGCGATTTGGGCTTCTGTTCGAACGGTTCCTGAACCCCGAACGCGTGTCCATGCCCGACTTCGATATCGACTTCTGTCAGGACCGCCGCGAGGAGGTCATTCGTTACGTGCAACGGGAGTACGGCCGCGATCGCGTCGCCCAGATCATCACCTTCGGTAAACTGCAAGCCCGCGCGGTGTTGCGCAATGTCGGCCGGGTGCTGGAAATGCCACTCGGCTATGTGGACAAGATCTGCAAGCTCGTGCCCATGAACCCGGCGGCGCCGGTGAAGCTGGCCGATGCCATCGAGGGCGAGCCCGAGCTTCGTAACCTGCGCGACACCGATGACAGTGTCGCCCATCTCCTGGACATCTCCCTGAAGCTCGAAGGGCTTTACGCCCACGCGTCCACTCACGCGGCAGGCGTGGTGATCGGCGATCGGCCTTTGGACGAATTGGTGCCGCTCTATCGCGACCCTGGCTCGGACATGCCGGTGACCCAGTTCAATATGAAGTGGGTGGAATCCGCCGGCCTGGTGAAATTCGATTTCCTCGGTCTGAAAACACTCACGGTGCTTGATCGCGCGGTCAAGCTGCTCAAGCTGCGCGGGATTACTCTGGACGTCTCCAACCTGCCACTCGACGACCGTAAGACCTTCGATCTCCTGACCCGGGCCGATGCGGCGGGCGTGTTCCAGTTTGAAAGCGCGGGCATGCGCGACGTCCTGCGCCGTCTTAAGCCCGACGTGTTCGAGGATCTGATCGCGGTGGTGGCCCTGTTCCGTCCGGGACCCATGGACAACATCCCCATGTTCATCAACCGCAAACAGGGTGTCGAGAAACTCGAATACCTCCACCCCGATCTGGAGCCTGTCCTGAAAGAGACCTACGGCGTCATGGTCTATCAGGAACAGGTCATGCAGGCCGCCCAGGTGCTGGCGGGCTACAGCCTCGGCGGCGCCGATCTTTTGCGCCGCGCCATGGGCAAGAAGATCAAGTCCGAGATGGACGCCCAGCGCGAGACGTTCATCACAGGCGCTGGCGCGCGCGGTATCCATCGCGACAAGGCCAGCGAGATTTTCGATACCATCGATAAGTTCGCCGGTTACGGCTTCAACAAGAGTCACGCGGCCGCCTACGCCCTGGTCGCCTATCAGACGGCCTATCTCAAGACCAACTACCCGGTGGAGTTCATGGCGGCGTCCATGACCCTCGACATGCACAATACCGATAAGTTGGCGTCGTTCCGCGCCGAACTGGCGCGTATGCGCATTGAAATCCTGCCGCCCGACGTGAATGCCTCCGGCGTGGAGTTCACCGTGGAAAACGGCGCTATCCGTTACGCCCTGGCGGCGGTGAAGAATGTGGGCGTCGGCGCCATGGAGGCCTTGGTAGGGGAACGGACCGAACGCGGGCCGTTCAAGAATCTCACCGATCTGGCGAACCGGCTCGATGCCGGTGTCGTCAACAAGCGCCTGCTTGAGAACCTCGTGCGTGCCGGAGCGCTTGACGTGCTCGACCCTCAGCGTGCCCGGACGTTTGCGGGCATCGAAACCCTGCTGCGTCATGCCCAGCAGAAATCCGGCGAGCGATCGTCCCAGCAGACAAGCCTGTTCGGCGGCGAGGAGGCGGTGCGGTCTTTGACTTTGCCGAGCGTGCCCGAGTGGCGTCCTATCGAAAAGCTGCAGAACGAATTCGAGGCCATCGGTTTCTATCTCTCGTCCCATCCCCTGGACGCCTATTCCGGCACCTTGGAGTCCCTGGACGTGAAGAAGGCGCGGGACCTTGAAACCCTCACGCCGCAGGAGGCAGGGCGGCCGATCCGCATGGCTGGAACGGTGGTTTCAAAGCGGGAACGCTACGGCAAGCGCGGAAACAAGTATGCCTTCGTGGCTCTGTCCGACGATACCGGCGGCTTCGAAGTGACCATGTTCTCCGAGGTCCTGGCGGCGTCCAAAGAGTTGCTTGAGTCCGGCGTACCGCTGCTCCTGACCGTCGATGCTCAGCTGGAGGACGACAAGGTCCGCCTGCTGGTGGCCAAGGTCGATGCCCTGGAGCGGGTGATCGCCGCGCGCCTGAAGAACCTCAAGCTGACGGTGACGCCCGAGGTCGCGGTCGGTGAACTGAAGGAGATTTTGCAGAAGGACGGCCGTGGCAACAGCCGCATTGTCCTCACCACGCGTCAGAACGGCCACTGGATCGATGTGGCTCTGCCGGGGGGCTTTGCGATCCAGCCTAAAACCCTGGCCGGCCTTAAGAATATCCCGGGAATCGCGGACATCAGGGAGTTTTGAGGGCTGTAGGCTCCCTTAGCTTCTTGCTTTCCTGCCCCAAACCCCCTATTTAGCGGCCCATTCCACACGCGGATATAGGGCGCTCCGGGAGTTCCGGAAGTCCATCCGGTGCCAAGGGATCGGTTATCCCAAGGTCACTCGTCCGCGGCGGCACAACCGGAAAACAAAGGAATACCATGGCACTGCCAGCTTTTTCCATGCGCCAGCTCATCGAAGCTGGTTGCCACTTCGGCCACAATACCCGGCGTTGGAACCCCCGCATGAAGCCGTACCTGTTCGGGGTGCGGGATGGGGTCCATATCATCGATCTTCAGCAGAGCGTGCCGCTGCTTCAGCGCGCCATGCAGGCGGTCCACGACGTGACCGCGGCCGGCGGCCGCGTGTTGTTTGTCGGCACCAAGCGCCAGGCCCAGGATCTGGTCAAGGAATACGCCGAACGTTGCGGCCAGTATTACGTCAATCACCGTTGGCTGGGCGGCACGCTCACCAACTGGAAGACCGTGTCCCATTCGATCAAGCGCCTCAAGGAACTCGAGGAGCGCCTCAAGAATAACGAACTGCTCCAGGGGCTCACCAAGAAGGAACAGCTGACCCTGCAACGTGAACAGGAGAAGCTCGACCGGTCTCTCGGCGGCATCAAGGATATGGGCGGTCTGCCCGACATCCTGTTCGTCATCGACACCAATAAGGAAGCAATCGCCGTCGCCGAAGCCAAGGTGCTGAACATCCCGGTCGTGGCGGTGGTGGACAGCAATTCCGATCCGTCGGGCATCACCTATCCGGTTCCGGGCAACGACGACGCCATCCGCGCCGTGAAGCTCTATTGCGAACTGGTGGCCAATACGGTGCTTGAAGGCATCCAGGACGAAATGAAGTCGGCCGGCGTTGATGTCGGCGAGGCCGAGGCCGCCGCCGAAGCGCTGCCTGGGGCGGAAGGCGTGGAGGACGACGGCGACCATGGCGACAAGCCGCGGGTCACCGTGGTGAAAAAGCCCTCCCGCAGCCGTACGCGTGGCCCGAAGAAGGCTGATGCGCCGGTGGCTGTGGAAGCCGCTGTCGAAGCCGGGGAATAACCGATCGCGTCGCCCGGCGCCTTTGTCGGTGTCGGGCGGACCTTCGATGGCCTTAGCGGCGTTGTCTTTGGACGACCAGCCGCGCAGCCTGTTTTTCTGACGTTTTAATCTTTGCGACGAATTGATGAGGATCGCCATGGCTCAGATCACGGCCGCTCTAGTGAAAGACCTCCGCGAGAAAACCGGCGCGGGCATGATGGATTGCAAGACTGCTCTGGCCGAGACCAATGGCGAGATGGAGGCCGCGATCGACTGGCTGCGGAAGAAGGGCTTGTCCGCCGCGGCGAAGAAGTCGAGCCGCATCGCCGCCGAAGGTCTTGTGGGTGTCGCCACGGCGGGTAACGCGGGCGCGGCCGTGGAGATCAATGCCGAAACCGATTTCGTCGCCCGTAACGTGCTTTTCCAAGATTTCGTCGAGACCGCCACCAAGATTGCTGTCGAGGTGAAGGGCGACGTGGAAGCGCTCAAGGGCAAGCCGCACCCGGGCGAAAGCCGTACCGTGTCCGAGCAACTCACCCATCTGATCGCCACCATCGGCGAGAACCTGGCCATCCGTCGTGCCGCGGCTCTGGCCGTGGATCAGGGGGTTGTCGCGTCCTATGTCCATACCGCGATCCGCCCGAACCTGGGCCGGATCGGTGTGCTGGTCGCCCTGGAATCCTCCGGGGACCAGGCCAAGCTGGTTGCCCTGGGCAAGCAGATCGCCATGCATGTGGCGGCCGCCAATCCCCAATTCCTGTCCATTGCCGATGTGGACGCAGCCTCGCTCGAGCGCGAGAAGGCCATCTATCGCGACCAGGCGGCAGCCTCCGGCAAGCCGGCAGACATTGTCGAGAAAATGGTCGTGGGCCGGGTCCGCAAGTATTACGAGGAAGTGGTCCTGACCGAGCAGGCCTACATCATGGATGACAAGAGCAAGGTCAGCCAGGCCGTGGAGAAAGTGGCCAAGGAAATTGGCGCCCCGGTTAAATTGGTGGGCTTTGTCCGCTTTGGATTGGGCGAGGGTATCCAGAAAGAAGAGAAGGACTTCGCCGCTGAGGTAGCGGCCGTCGCCGGAGCGTAACGCTCTATTCCATGAATCCGACCATTTCCTAATTCAATCGAACCGGGAAATGGTCAGGGGTTCAGTGTTTTCCAAACCTCAGCGATCCATATTGCTGGCTGTGGGTATCGCATCAATTTCTGGCGGTGCGGTAACCCAGATTTGGTATATTATCCAACCCTGACTCGCCGATCGCCTGGCCGATAGTTCCAAAAGGGACGGGAAAAAACCGTCCCTTTTTCATAGTCTTGTGGATTTTGTCTGTGATGGCACTTGAGGTTGGAATCGCGCATAGGACCCCGGAGTAGGGAATGGCCGATCCACTACCGTACCAGCGCGTTCTGTTAAAAATCTCCGGTGAAGGCCTCATGGGCCCGGCCGCCTACGGATTGCATAACGAAACCGTTGTAAAGCTTGCCCGGGACGTGAAAGCCCTCACCGTTACGGGCAAACAGGTCTGCCTGGTTATTGGTGGCGGCAACATCTATCGCGGCTTGGCAGGGGCTTCCGCCGGCATGGACCGCACGACCGCCGATTATATGGGGATGTTGGCGACGATCATTAACGCACTGGCGGTCCAGAATGCCCTTGAAGCCGTGGGGGTCCCGACGCGGGTTCAGTCCGCCATCGCCATGGCCCAAGTTTGTGAATCCTATATCCGCCGCCGTGCCATGCGGCACATGGAGAAGGGCCGGGTGGTGATTTTTGCCGCCGGCACCGGTAATCCGTTCTTCACCACCGATACCGCCGCGGCCTTACGCGCGGTGGAAATGAATTGTCACGCGCTCCTGAAGGCGACCCAAGTGGACGGGGTTTACGATTCCGACCCCAAACGCAACACGGCCGCCAAGCGGTATGACCGACTGACTTTCGATCGGGTTATTGCCGACGATCTCAAGGTCATGGACACGGCGGCGATCGCCCTCGCGCGGGAAAATAAGCTACCGATTATCGTGTTCAATATGCACGAGGACGATGCCTTGACGAATGTCATGGCGGGGCGCGGCCGCTTCACCGTCATCGCCGACGGTTAAGTCAGGTCCGCGCGGGTAACAACGGCAGAGCAAAGTGAGGGGGACATGGCCCAGACCTATCAAGCCTTAAAGCAGGACCTGACCCACAAGATGGAGATCAGTCTCGACCATCTGAAAAAGGAATTCGCCGGATTGCGTACCGGCCGCGCCAGCATCGCGTTGCTTGAGCCGGTGATGGTCGATGCCTACGGAAGTCAAATGCCGCTGAGCCAGGTCGCCAGTGTTTCCGTACCTGAACCGCGTTTGTTGTCGGTTTCGGTATGGGACAAGGGCCTCGCGAAATCCGTCGATAAGGCGATCCGTGAGGCCAACCTGGGCCTCAATCCCATGCTGGACGGGACGCTGATCCGCGTGCCGATCCCGCCGTTGACAGCCGAGCGTCGCGCCGACCTCACCAAGGTTGCTCACAAGTATGCGGAACA
>SCTM01000335.1 GCA_004297485.1 Rhodospirillaceae bacterium | reverse complement strand
AAAGCTTATCACCGCTATGCCATAAACTGGCAGCCCTGTTATGTGGCCTGGGAAGTGGACGGGAAGGAAGTGTACCGCACTCCCCTGTCTGAAACCAAACGCATACCGTCCGATCCTGAAACTCTGGTGATGGATTTGTGGTCGAATGCTCCGGTGCTCGATTCCTGGATGGGCACGTTTGCAGAAAGCGAGCTTCCGGCCAGCGCTTTTTTCAAGAACGCCACTATCCGGCAATAGCATACCGCTTACGCTCATCATTCTCGATCGCTAGTACCTTCGTCAGATGAGGCAATGCCTTTGCGTCCCGTTCTGCGAAGTACTTGTGGGCACGCTCAACTAGCCAAGTTTGGTGGAAATGCGTCTTAAAGGCGGGCAATAACGCTATCGGGTACAATCTGGCCTGCACGCGCCTCCCGTCCTCATAGACATGCGTATACGTGGGGAGCGCGTCCGTGTTGATGCCTTGCTCCCGTAGCCATTTAGCAAACATACGGCCTTCACTAATATCTGGTAAAAACTCTTCAGGCAGTTCATAGCCCTGCCGCTCTAATGGCTGGATGAGATCGATGCACAGCATTTGCAGGATTGAGAAGTGCGTATGCGGCACATGATTGGCAGTATAGCGGCGGAGATGATAGGGGATTTGCGGCTGACGGGACTTGCCGGACATCCAGTCAAATATCCAGTTTGTAACCTGGACAGAAAAATCAGGGCTTAACCATTGAGCGAGGTGTATAGCGACTTTAGGATGCACCCATGAGCCTTGTTTGGAAGCATCGCCGCCAGGGGTTCCCTTAACCTGCTGTATTAAGCTGGATATGGGAATCCCCATATCGGAAGATAAAGCGTTTATAAAATTCCTGGTTGTATCTAATCTGGTATAATCAGCAAATAACTTCCCCGCCGCCTTACAAAGTGCGGTTGCGGATACATAGCCGTCACTGGCGCGTTGGTAAATTAACTGGCCGTTAGATTGCAGCTTGATGATTTGTGTGCTTTGGGATATATTGGCGTTAGCCATACGAACCCTATTTCGTTATTGGTTAGAGTGCGGGCGGAGCTTGCTACTCCCCTGCATCTCGCACTTTACCCCTTATCCGTAAAAATGTCAACTTTGCGCTCTACCGATGGAATCATTAATAATGACCCCATCTTTTTCATCATCATCCAAGCGGATGGCAGGGTAAAAATCGCTCATAATAGCCTCTTCCACCAGGACACTTTTTCTGCTTTTGGCCGTGGCTGAAAAAAGCGGGCTTCGGGGCCGCATCGGTCGGGATAATCCTTTCTCATAATTGAACACGGCAGCATTTCGGTTTTTACCGGGGCATGCTTGCCGGATACCAGGTAGTACATGTCTTCTTTGGGGGTTATAGAAGCAGGATGGCTGCAAGCCGCAAATATCGAGGAATCGCTGGGAATACAGTGCAGACAGTCCTTGCAATAAAACTTTGCTTTTTCCATCATTGTTCAGTTCCTCCCAAAAGAAAGGGAATCATAGTACCATCGATGAAGAAAGCCTAATGCAAGCGATTCCTCTCTGTACCATTGGTTCATCTGCCACGCCCAAAGCATACGTCCGCTGCGTCCATTCCCATCGGTGAACGGATGCAGGGTTTCGTATAGTTGATGGATATGGAAGGGGTGAAACTCAACAATTCTGGCTTCACTGCTTACCTCCGATAATATGCAGCGCAGTTTGCGCGGAATATCCGTACCTCCTTTTGGCGGCACATGGTTCCCGACTCTCACATTCATGCCTGGCGTATCCCGCAACCTGGCGCCCGGCTGGTATACGCTGACAAACTGCTGCAAATCCTCAATGGTGATCATATCAAGCGCCATAAAGCGGATATGCTCTGCTATCTCGGCAACAGAAGGTTCGCGCACGATCCCCTCAATGCGGTTCGACTCTCGGATAAATTCTATCGGGGAATACATGGACGGATAAATTCTATGGGGGAATATATGAAAAAAGACCGCCCCATTTCTGAGGCGGCGAGTGTTCAAGGAGAAACTGTAATCAGGCAGACCCAGCAGCAGCACCTGTATTAGCGGCGTCACCTGGCGCTCCGGCAGCGGCAGGCGCGGGCGGCGTAGCCAGCGGGGTTGCGATTGCCGGATGGTTCAGGAATGCAGGCAGGAATATGCTGAGTATACTGGCTATAATGCCATTTCCGTTGCCAGAAGCTACTGCCGTAACAACATCAGGGTGTTGTTCTACCTGCGTTGCTGCGTTTTCAGCAATTCCTTCAATCTCATTGCGGAATCGAACATACCATGATTCATCTGTCATAAAAATCTCCATTGTTAGATTGTTGATTGTAGGCACGGCACGTATTCGTTAGGCGGCTTTACTAACATCAGGAATATTCTCAATATTGAACTCTACAGTACATTCAATACCGGAAATCGGGGTATCCTTACTATACCTTTCTCGATGTATGTATATTCTTACATCATGCTTTTGCTCAAGCGTTGTCAGCCGCCTGTTAAATTCAGCCGCTAGCGACTCGACGTCATTTTTTAGATTACCGCTCATCATCCTATCCTTATGGTTAAAGTTTATTTAATTTTTCCACCTCCGGCCAGTGGAATGCGAGGCCGTTGCGCTGGATGATTTTATGATCGGTTTGCTGCAATTTTTTAGAAACAATATAAATTTCACCCCAGGGATAAACACCCTCAAAAAATTTCCGGTTATCAATCCAATCCCCCACCTGTGGCAAAAGTAGCTTCACGCTATCGGGATGGATATATATTCTTTGGGTTATTCCGTCAGGGAAATATTGCTCAAGAGAAAGAATTTCATTTGAGAAAACTCTCTATCTACTAATTCTCGTTGGAACCTCATCCCGAAATGCTTTTGCATCCAGGCTGCCGCGAGGGCATCTAAATAATAATATCTAATCATTACACGCCCTCATGCTGGATTGCTGCGGCGAGGATCATAATTCATGAGTCTCCGGCCAGGATTCAGGATGTTTTCCGTAATTGTCTGCCAGGTGCTTATCAACACATGAGGTAAGATGCACGCCAGGAACATGGCGACCGGAAAGGCATGCCGCTTCCAGAAGGATTGCTATTATGGCGTAATCAGGGGCAGGGATAAAACTCACTGCGGACGGGCAATACTCATGCAGCGCCTTCGCATCGGTAATTTTAAATTCAAATCGTCTTTTTGGCATATTTGCATTCCTTAAGTGTTTTTCACGAACCACAAGTGTTTTTCATAACTTTTGCTTCCAGCGCAGCGAGCATGAGCGTGGCGCATTTGTTTTTGTGCTGAGACCAATATTCTCGTATTCCCCCATAGAATTTATCCGTTGCTTGGGAATGAAACAATAGTGCTCTGCATCCTTTTTTGCTGATTAATAGTTCTATGGAATTGTCAGGATTTAACCCAAGCCACCATTTCTCTACGGCCTTCATTACGGGTTCCAGACTGGCATACAAAAATGCAGCGCGTGCGCTACTGGAATATATATGCTCTTCATGCACCTCCTTATCAGCAGCATAATACCTGGCGTCTTCCCACCCCAATACTTCCCTGCAAAACTCCAGCGCGATTTGCGATATGTCCTGTGTGATTTCTGTCATATTAGCTTCCTGTTTCTTTCCCAATATTTTCATGAGGAAACGGTAACTGCAAGCCCATCCTGGCAAAGCGTTCCCGTGTTATAGTTTGGAACTGCTCCCATAAGGCCGTGTCGGCTTCCGTGCTGCTTTTTCGTACTTCCACCGACGTCCCGTCCGGCAGCGTTTCGTACTTCGTAAATTTCCACACCTCGCGCACCAGGAAGTCATGTACCTCGTCCAGGCTGAGGTTCCAGCCTTGATCTATCAACCAGTCCCTTATGGCAGGCACTATGACGCCCCTGTAGAAACGCGACTGGTTATTAGAACGTGTCTTTTTGTATTCCTCCACCGTTACCTTTGCCTTACGCCCTTCCAACCGCTTGAGCGCGTCCGCAATGCCAGCCCTTGCCACGGGGTTTTCCAGCTTGCCGCCCGTCACCTGGGACACAAATTGAGTGGTGCGGTTCATAGAATGTTCAC
>SCTM01000291.1 GCA_004297485.1 Rhodospirillaceae bacterium | reverse complement strand
TGCATTCCTCGCCGAGGATGATTAGTACAGCGATCCGCGTTCCAAGCCGTCACGACTCACATCCAACCGGTAGATAGATAGATGTCATCCAGCGCTCGTCTGACCAAAACCAAAGCCGCAGCCAGTTCGAAGCGGGCCGCCGCTCCCGCGACCAAGTCCGCCGCCAAGCCGGCTGCGACGAAGCCCGCGCCCAAGCTGACGACGGTGGCCAAGGCTGCGGCGCCGGCAAAGCCTGTGCCGGCCGGTCTTAAGGCCATGCTGGCGGCGGCCAAAACGGCCAAGCCTGCCAAGGCTGCCGGCGGCAAGGATGAAACGCCGGAGGGCACCCCGGCACCGGCCGGCGACAGCCCGCTGCTCGACTCCACCAACGCCTCGGTCAAGAAGCTGATCGCGAAAGCCAAAGAGCGCGGCTACATCACCTATGACGAACTCAACGCCGCGCTGCCGTCGGAGGAAATGACCTCCGAGCAGATCGAAGACACCATGTCCATGCTCTCCGAGATGGGCATCAATGTGGTCGAAGGCGAGGAGCAGGAAGAACCCGAAGACGCAACGGCCACCACCGAAGAGCCGGCCAAGCCCGAAGCCTATTCCGGCGGCAATATTGACGAAGACGACGTCGGGCGCACGGACGATCCGGTGCGCATGTACCTGCGCGAGATGGGCTCGGTCGAACTGCTGTCGCGCGAGGGCGAAATTGCCATCGCCAAACGCATCGAAGCCGGTCGCGAGATGATGATCGGCGGCATCTGCGAAAGCCCGATCACCATTCGCTCGCTGCTTGCCTGGCACGACGCCTTGCAGGGCGGAAAGATGTTGCTGCGCGACATCATCGACCTGGACGCCACCTACGGTGCTGGCGCCAGCGATACCGCCTCCGATCAGGAGCTCGAAGTCGATGTGGTTTCCGAACCGGCCGACGGCGAGGACGAAGCCGGTGCGCCGCCACGCAAGCCAGAGGTAAAGGCGCAGTTCACCGCGCCGACGCCACCGATCGCGGCCGCCGTGCCGCGTGTTGGCGTTCCGGGGGGTATTCCGGGCGGCGTGCCCGGAGGTGTCCCCGGCATTCCCGGCGCGCCAGGTGGTGTACCCGGGGGCCAACCGGGCGGCGATGGCGAGGAAAGCGAAGAGGGCGCGGTCTCTCTGGCCGCCATGGAAGCGACGCTGATGCCCCAGGTGCTGGAGGCGCTGGAGAAGATCGCCTCGACCTATACCAAGCTGAAGAAGGCCCAGGATACCCGCCTCGACAACATGCAGAAGGGGCAGGAGATCGAAAAGGGAGTCGAGCGCCGCTTCCAGAAGCAGAAGCAGGAACTCGTCGAGTTGATGGAAGGCGTGCATCTCAACAATGCGCGCATCGAGGCCCTGGTCGAGAATATGAACGACCTCAACCGCAAGCTCGTTGGGCTTGAGGGCCAGATTCTGCGCTACGCGCTCAAGGTCCGCGTCAAGCGTGAGGAATTCCTGCAGGAATATTACGGCAGCGAGCTCGATCCGAAGTGGTTGAAGCGCGTCCAGAAGCTCACGACCAAAGGCTGGAAGGATTTCGGCACCCGGTTCGCCGATGAGGTCGAGGCGTTGCGCGCGCAGATCGGCGCCATTTCCGAGGAAGCCGGCCTGTCGATCACCGAGTTCCGCCGTATCGTCAACACGGTGCAGAAGGGCGAACGCGAAGCCAGTCGTGCCAAGCGCGAGATGATCGAGGCCAACCTGCGCCTCGTGATCTCCATCGCCAAGAAGTACACCAATCGCGGTCTGCAGTTCCTGGATCTCATCCAGGAAGGCAACATCGGCTTGATGAAGGCGGTCGATAAATTTGAGTATCGCCGCGGCTACAAGTTCTCGACCTATGCCACCTGGTGGATTCGCCAGGCGATCACCCGGTCCATTGCCGACCAGGCGCGCACAATTCGTATCCCTGTGCACATGATCGAGACCATCAACAAGCTGGTGCGCACCTCTCGCCAGATGCTCCACGAGATCGGCCGCGAGCCGACACCGGAAGAGTTGGCGGAAAAGCTGCAGATGCCGCTGGAGAAAGTGCGCAAAGTTCTGAAGATCGCCAAGGAGCCCATCAGTCTCGAAACGCCCATCGGCGACGAGGAAGACAGTCACCTGGGCGATTTCATCGAGGACAAGAACGCCGTCCAGCCCATCGATGCCGCCATTCAAGGCAACCTGCGTGAGACTTGTACGCGGGTTCTTGCCAGCCTGACCGCGCGCGAGGAGCGGGTGCTGCGCATGCGCTTTGGCATCGGCATGAACACGGACCACACCTTGGAAGAGGTTGGCCAGCAGTTCTCCGTCACCCGCGAGCGAATACGTCAGATCGAAGCCAAGGCCTTGCGCAAGCTCAAGCATCCGAGCCGTTCGCGCAAGCTCCGCAGCTTCCTCGATAACTGACCGCGGGCGGAGTTTGAATTTTCATGGGCCGGCGGATAAAACCGCCGGCCTTCTTCTTTTTACGAGGCTGTGTGTTCCACGTGGAGCGCGCAGGGGTGGGGCCCGTAGCTCAATTGGTTAGAGCAGGCCGCTCATAACGGTCTGGTTGTTGGTTCAAGTCCGACCGGGCCCACCATTATTTCAATAGGTTAGGATGATTTGACGCGAACCTTGAACATCCATAAGTGCACGGTAAGTGCGACGGAGTTCAAATTGCTCCGGGGACGCCACCCTTCCATGAAAAATAGAAACGTATTTCGGTCGTTTTGGTCGATATATGCTCCCGCTTCGGCTAACGCGGCTCTCGATCCGCGAATATTGATTTCCCGCTCGCCAACCTCCACCGCTTCAACGAATAGCTTGAGGTATGACTTTCGCAATTGGATATCACCGTTCCTAAGCCGGGTGCCCAGAGCGTCACAGACTTGGGCTAGGGCTTTGGGGCTATCGGAGATGCTCAGTCGTCATCCTCGTACATATCACGCCAATAATCCGTATCGTCTTCTTCGTCCTTTTCGATAACGGGCGCTTCTGGTGGCCGCCATTTCGACTTGCCTGTAGCGAAATATTTCTCTGCGGCCAGATAGTGTTTTGCCGCGGGTGATAGCCACACTTGCAGCTTATAGACCTCTATCTCTCCTGAAATGTCTTCTGGCGGTTCAAGATATTCGTACTCTAGCCAAGGCATGAACCGCTGCAGAATTTGGCCAACATCGTGAAACGGTCCCCACCAGTCAATCTTGAAGCTCGAATTTCCGCGATCAATCTGATCGAAATAAACAAAGATGCCTCGGAAGCCTAAGCCCTTGTTTACCCAAATACCTATTTCAAAGAAGATTTGCTTCTTGGTATCGAATTTGCGCATCAACGCAGCATCAACCGAGAAAGCAAATCGGCGCTTAGCTTCGGGATCTGAACTGATGCCCACTTTCAGATACGGCGCACTCGCTTTGTTCAATACATTTGAGGCAGGAACGGTAATAGACCACCGACCCTTCTTGTGATTTTTGACAAGCCGCTTCTCAATTTTTTGCCAGAGAATGACGTCCGTTTCCGGATTGTGAAGAATGAGAAACACAGGCAGCGAATGCGTCGTCCAATACTCTAAATGACGTTCTTTGCCGTAATAGACAAAGTCTGCACCACGCTTCTTGAAGTAAGACGTTCCCGACTTTATCTGGAGGGCTATTAGTTTGCCCGTCGGAACTCCGTCCTTCGCTATCTCAACCTGCGCATCTATCCCATAGTCGCTCGTCTGTTGCTCACGGAAATGCCATTCAAGCTCTCGAATAAATGCTTGTTTTACGGCGGTCACACCGTCTTGATCTCTCAACGGTTTCGGCAGAGCGGAAGACTTCTTCTTTTGTGCCACTTGAGCAACCCAATGTAGGGGCAGTTCATTGAGTGTAATACCGTGTTGGATTTGTGGAAACCCGGCCACGACGGCTGAACACCGGGCCAAGAGGTCGGATATACGGGCCGTATTCGGTACAGTGACCCAAGCCGATCCTGTGCATTATCGCGATGACGGCGGCACCCGAAAGCGCGTCAGCACGGCCAAAGACGATCTGTTCACGTTCCCCGATCCTCTTTGTGCATTCTGCAATAATGAGCGCACGCAACCACACGATTTAGCTTGGCAGCGACTATGTGCGTTCTTAAGCGCTCGTAATCCAAAGCCGGGAAGCATCTTTAAGCCTTCCACTGTTTTCCCACAGCAACCAGCGCAGGAGATGCTAAACGTCCACCTGTTCTTCATTAAGATGTTTGGTGGCCTAATCTTGGAGGGTTCCGCGCCTTTAAGCATCCAGCCATTTGCCAATGCTATCGTGACCGGCCAATCTCATTCGCAGGTATATTTGAAGTTTGGATGCGGGGTGACGTTAGACAATAATCCGGTACTCAATAGGACCGGCTTACAGACAAAGGTTAGAAGCTCCGCAACTCACGAGCGATGCACCAGCGCCGCCTGGAGCTATAACGTCAACGGCGTATCGGTAACGGTTATGTATTCCGAACAGGGTATGCAATCGGGAATGAAGTGGTGGCACCCGAGATTGACCACCGACCGGGTGGAGCTTGTGGGCATAGGGGAATGACCGACAGCTTGCAGACGCTTGCAAGCAGCTACGCCTCCATTGCCGTATAGCGATGTGAAGTCCGGGCCTGCTAAGGTCGTTTGAGCGTGATCCGCCAGCAGTTCTCTTTTTTGTCTCTGCTGGGACGCCATTTTCTCAGCGGCATAAGTCAACGCACCGCGCGCGGCGTCTTCCGTTTCTCCGGCTTCGCCAACGCCCGCGCAAGCGCCTCATTAATCCGCCCCTGCCATCCAGGCCCCTGCGCTTTGAATCCCGCGATCACTTTTGCATCGAGCCGCAGCGATACATGCTGCTTTGGATTCGCACTGCGCGGACGTCCGCGCGCGCGCTTGGCGGCCGTGACCAACGCGGGCATGACGTCTTTCACCGGTTTGGCCTTGCGAAAATCGGCGATTGTCATTTCTGGGATGTCCTCGTCGGGAACGCCATACACCGATGGCTTCGTTCTACGCTTTGCCATATCTCTCCACTTCCCTTCGGTTCGCCCTGCGGAAACTGATGATGCGGAACTTGGTGCCGCGTACCGTAAATACAACCAGATGCAAACGCCCGTGCAAAAGGCCATAGGCCCAATATCGCCGCTCGCCGTAGTCAGTACGATTATCCTCGCGAAGAGTCGCTGCTTCCCAATCGAGCAGCGGTACGTCGGCGAAATCCAGACTATGTTTGGCGAGATTCTTGCGCCGCTTATCCTCGGCCCAGTCGAATTCCACAGATTATTGTATCACGATTAATAGGATGGGCAATATTTATGTGCTACAAGAATTGTTGAAGATTCGGCAAGATGCCCATAACGGTCTGTTACCTATCTGTCGGGCCGCTCAGCAGCATCCACGTGGGCACGCCAGCACCCGGAATCATTTCGCATCAGCGTACGAAGAAGCCCGCCCCCGTGCGGAGTGTGCCGGGCCGGAACGCGTTTAGATTTAATCAGTCATCATTCCGGCCAAGCGCGGCAGGATCATCAGGCCGTCGGCCGCACGGAGAAAAATAGCGCCGAGCGCGCGCCGGAATCCAGAGCACGACGTGCTACAGCTTTTGGCTCTGGATTCCCGTGATAAGCGCCGGACTAACGTCCGAGGAAAACGACTCTATCTGCTCTCACGCCGCTCTATGACCACGGCTTGACGGTGACGCTGATCCACAGTTCGCGGCCACGGTCCATCAAGCAGCCGATCTGGTCATGACCGGCTTGGCCGCTGAAGGCCCAGCCGG
>SCTM01000290.1:5000-27630 GCA_004297485.1 Rhodospirillaceae bacterium | reverse complement strand
GCTTCCGGTGGCATAGAGCCCTGGGATCACGGTGCCGTCCTCCCGCAGCACCCGCGCGTGGGTGTCCGTCACGACACCCCCACATGTGCCGAGATCGCCGGGAATGATGGGAATTGCATAGAACGGCGGCTCCGCAATCGTACCGAGTGACGCGGACGGCTTATTATAGGTATCCCCGATGAAGCGGTTGTAAGCATTGTCACCGCGATGAAAATCTTCATCGCGATTCCGTGCAACAAATCCGTTGAACCGATCAACTGTCGCCTTGAGGGTCGCCGGCTCAATCTTGAGTGACCCGGCCAACCCCTCCACGGTGTCGGCCTTGCGCAAGTAACCTTCATCAATCCAGCGGCGCGGCACCTTGCTGCCCGGCTTGGTGCCGGGAACGAACATGTATTTACGAAGGAATTGACTATCGAAAATCGCCCAACTCGGCACCGCCGGTACAACCTTGTTCCGTTCCAGCATCGCCTTGGTGTAATCCATGTAGGAGCCGCTCTCGTTCAGATAACGGACTCCGCTCTGATCGACGAGAATCGTGTGCGGTGCGGCCGTCAACACTTGCATGGTCGGCTTTAACTCGTCGTTCTCCATCCCTGGCGGAATTGTCATCTGATCGCCGATAAACTCCTCCATTTGGGCAATCGCCGCGCCATGGCGCATCATTTCCTGAATCATCTCGCCGGTATCACCGGGCGTGGCCTTGCTCCAATTGGCGGACGTGCCCGGTTGATAGCGGTCGCGCATCTCCTGATTGCGAGCGAATCCACCGGCGTTGACCAGAACACCAAGCCGCGCACCCAAACGCCGCGCACGCCCGTCGATGATAGCAACGACGCCCTTCACCGCACCTCCTTCCACGACCAATTCCCGAACCGGTGTGTCAGTGCGGACGTCGACTTTCGCGCGCAAGGCCGCCTGCAGCATCCGGCCCTGAAGAGCCGCGCCCGACGACACCCAATGCCTGCCGGTCAGCTTCGCGGTGAGGCCGCGCAGCACGACCTTCAGCAGAGTCATCTTGGCCTTCCAGGACTGATTCAAGGTCTTGAGCACCAGCATCTCCGGAAGCGATGCGGGTAGGAACGGTAGAACGACGGCACTCGCACGGAGCTTTGTTCTCCACGCCCCGAGTTCAGCCGCGTTGAAAAGCTCGGCAACCACCGCCCGGCCCGGCACTGAACTGCCAGGGCGCTCGTCGTAATAGTCGGGATAGTACAGGAGACGGGTCAGCTTAATGCCCTGCTTAAGAAGGAAATCCACCATCCGCGGCCCCTCTTGGACATAGGTACTTCTCCGCTCGGGCGATGTGCCGGGGGTGTCGTCGTGGTCGCCGACAGTGTTATCGAGATAGGTGACGGCCTTCTCGTAGCTGTCCTCGATACCGGCAAGCTTCATGAACGGGTTATTGGGAATCCACATCACACCGCCAGAACGTGCCGTTGTCCCGCCGATCATGTCGGTCTTCTCAAGGATAAGAACGGACTTCCCCGCCGCGCGCATCACCAACGCCGCGCACATGGAGCCGCCGCCGCTTCCCACTATGACAAAGTCAAAGATCTCGTCGAAGTCGCTCACATCTGCCCCGTCATCGTGATCTCTCGAACAACAAACTTCCAACGTCCGTTTTCGCGCCGCAGGCGATCTTCGTAACACCCAGATCCGGCAGAGCTCAGCACATTGCCGTCCATGGTTCGAACCTCAAGCCAGCAGAGCTCGGTCGCCTCGTCCGCCGAAATCGCGATGACGTGGTTGTGAATCGTCGGCAGGGTAGGCTTGGGGTCGCTTACAATCGCCCCATAAAACTTGTCGATCTGTTCGCGCCCCCGCACTTCTTGGACAGGTTTGCCCGGCACGCGGATGATAAATGCCGCGTCATCGGTAAACATGTCCGCCACCGATTGGCCCCGTGAAATACGATGCGCATAACGAGCCGTCAGCTCTTTGATTTCTTCACGATCCGCGAGTTCTTGTACGTGCCGTTCCAATGCCTTGCTTTGGAATCCCTCGAACCCGCGCTTAAGGATTTCATCACCCAATGCGCTCATGATCTATCTCTCCACGTATAATCTAAACATTCGGCACAACTTTCACTTCGCATCACGCCCCGTTTCGCAAAAATGCCTGTCATACATCCCAAGCAAGATGTAGATGCGACAACCCATTGATGGCCCCCGCATGAGATACCGGAGCCGGCTTGTCCGGATCGAACCGCACCGGAGGCATGCGCTTGCTCCATTCTTCCAGAAAAACGCGAATCTCCATGCGCGCCAAGGTGGCTGCAACGCACAAGTGCGCGCCATTCCCAAATGTGTTGTGGGGCGCTGGCGGCCTGTCGAAGTCGACGCGAAACGGATCGTCGTAGGAACGCTCATCGAGCCCCGACAGCCCGATCGGCACCATCACCAGGTCGCCCTTTTTGAATTGGACGCCCTTACGTTCGCAGTCATCAACAATCAGTCGAAATGTATTGGAAAGACCGTGCCGTCGCAGGAACTCCTCCACCGCTTGCGGGAGAATCGCGGGATCGTCCCTTAGTCGGTGGTGGAGTTCCGGACGCTGGGCCATCTGCCATGCGGCAAAACTCATCTGCGCGGCGACGGTGTCTTGCCCGGCGACGAAAACAAGATAAGCCATGCCAATAATTTCGTCTTCATTTTGGAAGCGACTGTTGTTTCTAAAGCCGCTTATGCTTGTGAATATATCGTCCCCCGGATTCTTCTCTCGGTCCTTCAAAAGGCCTTTTATATAGTCGATCATGGCCATGCGCCCCTTCGCGCGCACGCCTTCATTCTCTCCCCAGGAATTCATTCTTCCCCATTCCAGAAATTCTTCACGCCGACTTAAGGGAAGATTCACAACGTTGAAAAATACCGACACCGGAGCGATAAAGGCGAACTCCCGGACAAACTCACAGCGCCCCTTTGGACGCAGTTTCTCGATAAGATCGACGATAATTTCCCGCGTACTGATCTGGTAGACGTCTTCGACGCGGCGTTTGGTGAAATACGGATTGAAGAGGGCCCGGTACCGAATGCTGTCCGGTGGATCCACGCTAATCGGCGGGATAAATGGAGATCTGCCCTGAGAGCTGAAAGCTTTATGCGAGAAAAGTTGATACGTCTCTTGGACCCATTTTATGTCCTCGGCCCGGGTAACAATCCAATGCCCCCCATGGCGTGGGGTCCATACGATGTCCGGACCGGCATGAAGGCGTTTCAACGCCTTATAGGTGTCGCCGTCTTCGATTCCTGGCGGCTTCTCATAGTCGAAATCAACGACCAGCTTGGGATCGACATGCGAAGGCACCGGTACGATCCCCCCGTTCTGATCTTGATGAGCAGTATCCGACATTGAAAAATCTCCGAATATTTGCGGTCAAAGGTTCGTGACCGAGAGCGCAAGTCGATCTTTTGACAATGCGGCCCTTGTCCCGCGAACTTCTATCCTCTTCGTCCGTTCCGTCTTTTCTCAGGATTTCTTCGGCAAACTGTCGACGTTGATAGCTCCCGAGCAGTAGTTCGCGCTGAGGCCGGAGTCGACGACGAGATTCTGTCCGGTGATACCGGACGCTAAATCACTGAGAAAAAAAGCAATCGCGTGGCCAACCGCTTCAGGTGCCGTACGCACAACCTGCGGCATCCCGGCGTTCTTCGACGGATCAGAACCAAACGACTTCGTCCGTTCAGTGGGGACCGCTCCGGGATGTACCGTATTGGTCCGAATGCCATACGGTTGCCACTCGATGGCCATGGTGCGCGTCAGCGCCGACATTGCCGCCTTGGCCGCCCCGTAGGGCCCGTGATAGGGAGCGGAATTCAACGAGCTGATGGACCCGACATTGACGAGAGAGCCCCGTATGTTGTTCTTGATCATGTAACGCGCGGCATCGCGGCAAATCCGGAACGTGTATTCGAAGTTGAGATTGAGTGACGCATGGAAGCTGCTGAGAGGGGTCTCCTCGAGCCGCATCCACTCGTCAGCCCTCGTTCCGCCGGCAACATTGGCAACCCCGTCGAGACGCCCAAAGCGCTCGACAGCGGTTGCGACAATCGGATCCGTCTGAGCCGGATCCATGAGATCGGCAACAATGCCATGACAACGGCCGCCCGCAGCTTTGATGTCCGCGATGGTCGGATCCAGAAGCTGTTGCGTTTTGTCCACTGCGACAACCGTCGCACCAGCCGCGGAAATAATGCGGGCGGTGGGCCCGCCGATCCCTCCCTTACCCACGCCACAGACCAGGATCACGCGCCCCTCTAGATTGATTGGTATCGACATCTGCTCGCTCCCGCCCAATTTTTTTATAATATGAAAACTATCGTAGGTAAGTGATGGCACTCGCTGTCTGTCGCATCAGGCTCCGCAGAAAACTCTCTGCAAGCCCGCCGGTCACCGTGTGTGAATGCCGCCGTCGACCGGCAGAAGTACACCCGTGATAAAACTTGCCTCGTCGGAGGCGAGGAACAACGCAGCATGTGCGATATCCCAAGCCGTGCCGACCCGCCCCAGCGGTATGCCTTTCGTGCGTTGGCTGCGATATTCCTCTGGTGTCATGCCGTCCGTGGGCATCGACTGATAGAACATCGGCGTCTCGACCGAACCCGGCATGATGGCGTTGACCCGAACATTGTAAGGGGCATTTTCCTTGGCCAGGCGCGTGGTGAGCATATTCACGCCGCTCTTGGACATGCCATAGGACAGATTGGAGCCCATGTTGAGGGCGGCAATCGAGGAGATGTTGATAATCACGCCACCACCGGCCTTGCGCATCAACGGAAGGCAGGCGCGCGAGGTGAGCCATATGCTCTTCAGGTTTATGGTCATGATCCTGTCCCACGCCTCCTCGGCGAGGGAGAGCCCGTCGCTATCGCCGTCGACGACACCGACGTTGTTGACCAGGATCTCGACCCCGCCCATGGTTTCGACTGCATGGGAGATAATGCATTCACAATCTTTTGACTGGCTCACATCCGCCGCGAAGGAACGTGCACGACCGCTCTCTTCTTTGATCTGCTCCACCGTCGCTTCTGCCCGGTCCAGATCACGGTCGACGACGAGAACCTCGGCGCCATTGCGTGCGAACAGAACCGCCATAGCGCGACCGTTGCCGATCGTCGCGCCATCCCTCTGTCCGCCGCCGACCACGACGACGCGTTTATTCTGCGCTTGACCCATCATACTTTTGTCATCACCCACGCGGCACTGAGAGGCTGATCTCTTGACGTGAGCAAGCCACGCGCTCCCGCCGCAAATGCGAATCAGACCTTATGCAGAAATTAGAGACCTCGAAGATCAGGCGATGGCGAGATCACGCCCTTCCATCAACGCAAGATCGCGCGGCATCCCAGTCGCGTACCACTTCATCACACCACCCTCGGTATTCCAGCCGTCGAGGGACAGGCGGCGCAGATGGCGTTGCCCCGACCCCACAGCCTTGGGCCGGCAATGTTGGAGCGCAATATTGTCCCAGATGATGACATCATTAAGCTGCCACTCATGCGAATAGACATTGTGGTCGGCGTAAAGGTGGTTGAACAACTCCTGGAGCAAGGCTTCGCCTTCCTCGCGCGGCAGTTCGGCGATGTGGCTTGTCATCAGTTCGTTCACGTAGAGAACCTGCGCGTCGATGTGCGGCGGCCGATAGATGATCGGATGCTGGTAGGATCGGACGAGGCCTGCCTCGACGTTCTGGGGCTGGGCGCTATCACGGAATGGCTGCGCCGTACGCACAATGCCTGTATCTCGCATATGGACGGCTGACAGGGTACCGATACGGGCGCGAAGACGCGGCGGCAGAGTTTCAAGCGCACGCACGGCGTTCAGGAACAAGGTCGGCGTTGTGCCCGGCGTCAGCTCCTTGGCCCAAAGGGATGTGCCGATTCCGGGATGTGGCCCATAAGCCCCGTCCGCATGCCACAACAGCATATCGGTGCCTGTCCCGAGGCGCCCCACCACCTGCTCCTCCTTATTTGTGACGTAACCCGCATCCGCTCCCTTCGGCGGAAGCGAAAGGGGGCCGAAATACTTGCCAAAACGATCGTGGTCCTCGTCGGTCAGCTTTTGACCACGGATCAGAAGGAAATGATGTTCGCAAAACAGATGGCGCAACTCCGCCTGCTCTTCAGGACCGCAGGGCCGTGTGATATCGAAATCAATCAACTCGATCCCGAGCATGTCGGACAAAGGTTTGCCACGCATTTGATTGATCCTCCCGGATTAGCCCGCATCGTGCAAAAGTGAATGAAAGATGTGTGATATTACACCATGAATGGTAGCCCGAGATGAATCAGGCGCCGAAATTCATACTGCAGTATTTCTTGATTAAAGCTGATGTGACCTTTGAAGTTTCTCCAATCATCAGCATTGCACCCCGTCCGCGCCGAAGTGGCGGAAGATCATGCTCTTCATTATGTTCACGATCTCCTTTCGCCTCTTTCCAATTTCAGCCGACGCGCCTGACGCCGCTAAAACCAGCACGATGCCGCTGGGGCACGGCGGAAGCGGTACAGCAATAGATCTTATGCTGTCATCATAACTGAGTCCGCCGAATGCGTATCCCTGGCTCTTAATGCTGCGCATCCGCTTGAGAATTTGCCTGATATTTTCTGCATCCCGGCCGAGTTCGCGCCGACACAAGCGTATCGCCGCCCGAATTTTTTCTTCACTCTGGGAGGATAGCCAGGCCGCGCCTACGGACGATCCAAACAGCGGCCTGCGGCTACCGATACGCGAGTCCAAAGTCTGAAATCGCGATTCGGATTCTTCCTCTGAGGTTCGGTGAACGTGGATGACCTGCATGAACGAACCTTGGGAAGCCGCCAAACATAACGTATGTTCATGTTCCAGGGCCTGGGAGAGTGATCGCACAAGGCTCTTGACGGCATTAAAGTGATTCTGTTGCAGAGGCGCGCCCAAATTGAAGATGCGCGGAGAGGGATAATAGTACTTCGTACTTGGATCAAATATGAGGTAGGCGGAATCAACCAAGGTCTTGAGAAGTTGATTCGTACTCGAAGGACGTAGGTTCAAAGAACGGGCGATTTCGATAGCACGAAGAGGCCGTTCCGCCGCGACCAGGAGTTCCAGTGCATGAAGCGCGCGGATCGCCGATTTGACGACACCGCAAACCTGCCCGTGTCCGCGCGGGGCCGCGAACGGATTCAGCTTCACCGTTCGATCTGGAACCAGAATGCCATGGCTCAAATACATGACTACCTCCAGGGTTGCTTCCAATTATTCGCAGATCCGGTCGATCGCGCGCGTCGTGAACCACGCCAGGTCTCGAACCATTTCTCAGTCAGAGTCTAAACCAACCTGGCGCCATGGACCCAACTCGCCTTCTGTCGCGGCAGCCACCAAACCGCGCGCCACCGCACCTGAGCGATAATTCTTATTCGGCGAGGTCACAGCGTCCATTCTTGATGACCGTGACAGCGCGTTCAGCAACGCCGCATTCAAACGACACAACGGAATCGTCCTTCCACATCCGGGTGATGATCGTCTCGCCCGGATAGACGGGTGAGGAGAATCGTACGTCGAAGGTTTTGATTTTGGCCGGATCGAAGTCGCAATAGGCCTGCAGCACGGCGCGGCACGCAAAGCCATACGTGCAGAGACCATGCAGGATAGGCCGCTCAAAGCCGGCCTTGGCCGCAGTCTTTGGATCGACATGGAGAGGATTACGGTCCCCATTCAGCCGATAGATGAACGCCTGATCCGGCCGCGTCTTCAAGGCCACCTCTTTGTCGGGAGGACGCGAAGGAATCTCGTGCGGGACGAGCGCACTTTCAGAGGAGCCGCCAAATCCACCGTCGCCGCGGCAGAATATGCTCATGATGACTGTGCAATAAAGGTCACCCGTGACCGCGTCCGCAATCGTACATTCGATGTTAACCACGGCGCCTTTGTTCGCGCCTTTGTCGACCACGCTCAAGCAGCGGCCATTGGTGGCGATACGCGCATTGGGCGGCAAAGGCTTGTGCACGCGGATGCGTTCTTCGCCGTGAACGGTCATCGCGATATTGATGCCGCTTTCAGCGAGGACCTTGCCCGCTCCCGCGATCAGGACTGCGCTCATTGTCGGCACGGCACATAAACCGTTCTCATAAACGAACGGCAGCTCATGGGTATTGGATGGATCGGCGCCCATACCGACGCTGAGAGCGTATAGGATCGTGTCCTTGTCGGTGTAGGTGGTAACGACCGGCTCCGAGCTGATCGATAGGATTTCAGGATATCTCATAGACGTCGTATTCCTCCGAGCTCCAATCTTGAACCTACCCTAGTGGAGCCGATTTGACATTCGCACGGCAGCCCGCCCAACCGGGATGTGAATGTTGGAATCGAACCATTCGTCGCGAAAGAAGGCGCACCCGGCAGAATTTCGCTCATGCGATCTTGCCCGGTGCGGTCGTTCCGTCAGCCTGCTGTTGCGGCCGCCGTGCCTTTAATGCTTGTTCCAGTTTCAGACGCACGCTATCCGGCAGCCGGCTGATATCGATGGGATAGCCGTACTGCAGCATATTGTGCTGGTGGCCGATCTGATGGTTAGCGAAGGACGTTCGCATCGCCTGCCGCCGGCCCATCTGGTCCTGGGCGTTGTTGACCGACTCCTTCATCAGCTTGAGCGCGAAACGATCGGTGCGCGCAATCGTTACGGCCAGATCGAGCGCGTTGGCGCTGAGCTGCGCGCGCGGGACGACGCGATTGACCATCCCACAAGCCAACGCATCCGCCGCGCTCAGCCAGCCGCCGGTAAACAGGAACTCCTTGGCGCGCCGCACGCCAAGCTCATAGGGATGGTTGAAGAACTCCACCCCCGGCACACCCATGTCGGAGCCCGTATTGTCGCGAAACCGCGCATCATCGGAGCAGACGATGATGTCGCACATCCACATCAACATCAGGCCGCCGGAGATCACGCTGCCCTGGACCTCGGCGATGACCGGTTTGGGCGCGTTGCGCCAGCGCTCGGTCATTTCGAGGAAGACCTCCTTTTCATAGGAATAGCCACTTTCCCAGCCCGGTCCGCCGAATTCGCCCCAAAGCGACACGCGCTCGGCCGATGTGGGCGGCGCGACTCTCTGGCCGCTCACATCATGACCCGCGCTGAAATGGTCGCCGGCCGCCGCCAGGATGATGACGGTAATATCGTCGTCGTGGCAGGCCCGGCGCATGGCGGCGTCGAGCTGGTAGGTCATTGCCTGACCCTGGGCGTTACGCTTTTCGGCGCGGTCAAGGACGATCCTGGCCACCTTTGGCGCGGCCAATTCATAGCGCACCTGCGGGGCCTCAGTTGTAGGGCGCTCGGTCATCTGCATCTCCCGTGTCGTCCGAGTTTCGCGTCGTCGTTGGCGCTCATGCGACCGCGGAATTAGTCGATCACACCGACCCTGCAGTCAATCAAGTGAGAACGAAAACCGCCGCAGGTGCCGGGCGGATGCGGATAGGTCACAAGCACGCCCGCTTCCACGAACCACGCCCAGAAGGGATCGAAATAGAGGCCTGCGGGCAAACATCCGGAGACCGCCCCTGGACGCAACGCCATCATCCTGGGTGAAATCTCTCATCGCTACTTCAAACACGGTCGCAACACGCTTAGCGATATTGGACACGCTCAGGGGCCAATATCGATCGATGTTCATTGCGATAACACGCGCTGCCTCCGATCCCCATGACAACTTTGGCCTAATGGTATAACTTTCTGTTATATCCCGCCCGGAGCATGACGCCATGGGCAGGCTGGTAATGCGCGGTGGATCTGCCATAGGCATCGCATGAGCATCGCCGCGTGGCTGTGGCGGATGGGTTTGAGCGTCTTGTTCGAGTGCGCCTCGACCGAAACGCAGGATCACCGGGATCAAGGACGTGCGGCGCGCGTGCGCCGCTTAGGCACCGTGGCGTCGTTCGCAAGTCGCTCGGCGACGTAGGCCATAAGCGATTTCGCCGCCGGCGAGCTGGTCCGCCCCTTGAGGCGGACCATGGACACCTCGGTTTGCTGGAACGGCATGTCCACCACCGGAATCTCGATAAGGCGGCCTTCGGCCAGATCCTCCACGACCACCTGAGGCGATGAGAACCACACCGCGTCCCCCCTCAGCGTCACCATCCGCAGAAGCTCGTAGTTGTCGCAGATCAGGGCCCCGCCTCGCCCGGGTAGCTCCTGGGACCCGAGTTCCACGGCTGATGCAAAGGGATAGGCCGCCAAGTCCGCAATCCTTGGGGATGGCTTGCTGGCCAGCGGGTGCCCGGCGCGAGCAATGATCCCGAGACGCACAACCCCCAGACGCTCGATGATAATCTCCGGCGCGGGCGTGAGCCGCCCGGCGCAAAACACAACTTCGACCGCGTCGCTCAGCAGGTCGCGAAGCAAGGCCTCTACCGTCTTGATCGCGCATCGCAATTGCAACTGAGGGCGCTGACCGAGCAAGTGCACGCTCAAACCCGGCAGAAGCAGACTCCCGATCAAGGGCCCCATGCCGAACGATACCTTGCCAGCCTCACCGCGCCCATATAGCCGCAGGTTGTGCTCCAAGATGGACGAGTCTCGGATCAGAGCCTGAGCGTCGGCCAGCACCATCGCACCGACGGCGGTAGGCGAGACCCCTCCTGGTCCCCGGTCGAAGATCCGGAACCCATAGCGCAGCTCCAACGAAGCCACGCTTCGGCTGAGCGCCGGCTGGGTAATCCCCAGTTCGTCAGCCGCGCGCGAGAAGCTCCCGGTGCGCGCGATAACGAGCAGGTGGTTCAACTTTACGACATCAACAGCCATGCATTTAGGTTATCGCGCCAGCCAAATTCATGCACCAGAATTAATTGTTTGCGGTCGGTTCGAATCCTCCGGGAAGAGCGGCTCGTTCTTGTCCCAAACTGCAAGAAATGGCAGCTGGTGCGTGCGGAAAGAGGCCTGGAAGCAGAGACAGACCCCGGCATTTCTTTTACGGCTGCCCCGGAACCGCCGGATAGAAGCTGTGCGGCGTAAATCCGTCCGAAGAAACGGAGGTCGCGGCGGCGACAAGCGCCAAACGAGACATAACACGGGGTTATGTCGTTAGGCCAAAGTCGTCATGGGAACCGGGGAGCAGCGCGTGTTATCGCATGGACATCAATCGATGATTGGTCGCTGTGTGCGTCCCATCTCGCTGAGCTTTCGCGATCATGCCTGAAGTAGCGATGAGGGATTTGACCCAGAATGGACTTTCGGATCTTTGACGCCGACCAACACTATTACGAGCGCGAGGACTGCTTCACGCGGTATGCCGGCAAACGCATGGTCGCCGAAAAAGCCGTGCGCTGGGTCACCGAGGCCGACGGAAAGCGCCGTCGTTTGTTGGTCGGCGGCCAAGCGTTCACGACCATCGGCAACCCGACCTTCAATCCCATCACCAAGCCGGGCGCCTTTCACGAGACGCTCAAGAATCTGAGCGCCGGCATCGACCGTGGCGCGGACGCTTATGGTGAACTCACACCCATCGATCCAGCCTACCGGGAGCGTGACGTCCGGCTGGCGACCATGGACGCGCAGGACGTTGAACGCGTGATGTTGTTTCCCACGCTCGGCGTGACCATGGAAGGCTATCTCGATCACGACGTAGAGCTGCTCTACGAGGCTTTCCACGCGTTTAATCGATGGCTGCAGGATGACTGGGGATTCGCCTACAAGGATCGAATCTACGGCGTTCCCTATATTCCCTTGCTCGATCGAGATCGTGCCGTCGCCGAGTTGGAGTGGCTCTTGCAAGGGGGCGCCCGGGTGATCACCTTACGTCCGGGGGCCGCATACGGCCACTCGCCCGCTGACCCCTATTTCGATTCCTTCTGGGCACGGATCAACGAAGCAGGCGTGCTTGTGACCTATCACGCATTCGATGGCCCCTCGCTCGCCAGCCGCGCCTTTCGTCAGCAATGGGCGGCGCCACCCCAGCGGCTACGGCTTGAGGACGTGATCCTTGAGCGCGCAATCGCCACCGGCGATACCGCGATCATGGACACGCTGACCGCACTCATCCTCCACAACCTATTTGGCCGCTTCCCGAAAATTCGGGTGGCGACAATCGAACTCGGCTCGTCCTGGGTGCCGCCTCTGCTGCACCGCCTCGATCACGTCGGTGGCGGAGGCATGACCAGCCGCCGCATCACGGCCTTCGGCGAAACCCTCAAGATCCGGCCATCGGAATTCTTCCGGCAGAACATTTGGGTGTCACCCTGGCCGGAAGAAAATGTGCCGAAGCTCGCCGAACTTGTCGGCGTCGATCACGTCCTGATGGGCTCTGACTGGCCGCACGCCGAAGGCATTCCCCAACCGCGAGACTATGCCGGGGCCCTCGCGGGCCTCGATCAAAAAAACGTCCAGCGCATTATGCGCGATAACGCACTTGAATTGGTAGGCACATGATGCAATCGAGTCCTGATCAGGCGAAATCCTCTACAGATGATGGCGAGGTCGTCCTCGCTCTAGGCAATATGCGAGTGACCCGCGGTGCCTACAGAGCGCGGGTCGCGCGCGCCGCCACTGTATTGGCCGGGCTTGGAGTCCAAAAAGGCGATTGCATCGGCATTGCCCTTCGGAATCGCCCACAATTCTTCGAGCTACTCGCCGCCGCAACCTTGTTGGGCGCCAAGGCCATTCCGGTCGCCTGGCGGCTGAAGCAGGAAGAGGTCCGCTATCTGGTCGAGGACTCAGGGGCGAAAACCGTGTTCTACGACACCGATAGCGCCGCGCAGATGACGGGGATTTCCGGCATGTCCCTCGATGCTTACGAGACCCTCATTTCGCAGGCTGAACCGATCGCAATGGCAGATGGCGACGAGTACCGGTTCGCATTCGAGCTGTACTCTTCGGGAACTACCGGACGCCCAAAAGCCGTCGAACGGGAACTTCCGATCCTCATCGGCGAAAAGCAACCAGACAGTCGCAAACCGGGATTCCTCGACCCACTTGGCGTCGCCGGTCCTGGCGAGGTTCACATGCTGTGCGGTCCGCTCTACCACTCCCAGCCGATTGGCTACGCCACCTATGCGCTCGCGGCCGGACACAGCGTTGTCATGATGGAGGGCAGCTTTGACGCCGAGACTTGCCTGCGAACCATAGAACGCGAGCGGGTCACATGGATAACCTGCGTTCCCACACACTTCGTGCGGATTCTCGCGCTTCCGGAGGAGATTCGACGTCGCTACGATCTCAGTTCACTGAAAGTGGTGCTGCACTCAGCCTCGCCGTGCCCTCCGGACGTGAAAAGGGCGATGATCGACCTCTTTCCCGCCGATTCAGTGTGGGAAATTTATGGCGGCACCGAAGGCCCGATGACGATGATCTCGCCTCAGGAATGGCTGAAAAAGCCTGGTAGCGTCGGTCGCGGTTTTCCCAAAGGCGCGAAACTGTATGTTCTCGATGCTGAAGGTCAGGAACTCCCGCCGCGTGCGGTAGGTCTCATTTACAGCAAGGCGCTCATGAAGTTCCGTTACCGTGGCGTTCCTGAACTCGACGCCCAGACTTGGCGGGGTGACCTCTTTACGCTTGGTGACATGGGCTACGTCGACGAGGATGGCTACCTTTTTGTTACCGACCGGATGAAAGATATGATCATCACCGGCGGAGCCAACGTGTATCCAGCCGAAGTCGAAGCTGTGCTCTTCAATCATCCGGCCGTTGCCGACGTCGCGGTAATCGGAGTTCCCGATCCGCAGTGGGGCGAACGAGTCAAGGCGATCGTAGAGACACGCGCCAAGGCATCCGCGGACGACATCATGTCCTTCTGCCGCGAGCACTTGGCACACTACAAATGCCCGACGTCAGTAGAGTTCGTTGAGCGGCTTCCCCGAGACCCAAACGGCAAGGTCAGAAAGCGTGAGCTCCGTGAAGTCCATTGGGCGCAAGCAGGGCGGGCAGTCTGAGCGCGGACAATAGTCTGAGACCCTCAGATACTCTCGCAATATAGCGTCTGCTCGATCGGCGGCCTCGATGATCGGACCCGAGTGTCGGTTCGGCACACGCAGGCCGTTGTTCCCGGCATGGGCGGCGACCCATGGTATCCCACGATTCTGATCTTCTCCGAATCATGAACATTTCGCCGTCCGCCGATCCTTCATGGCCCGCCGCTCCCTGATCCAGAAAAAGCATCAGCGATCACGTCAGCATCATTCAGAAAATACTGCAGTATGAATTTCAGCGGCTGATCCATCTCAGGCCACCAACCATGGCCTATGTTCCAACACGGCGACCGTGGAGCAACCGAGGACGGAGCCACGCCAGACCGCTAAATTCCGTTACCAATCAGCACAACCTAGCTGTCTATTTCAACAGGGGGGAGACTTCAATGAACGTCCGCTCGCTTAAATATCTTCTGACCGCGACGACCATGCTTGTGCTGCCGGCCGCAACCGCGTCGGTTTTCGCTGCAGAGACCGCAGGCTCATCAGACACCGACGGCATTCCGGAAATCGTCGTCACGGCCCAGCGCCAATCGCAGAATGTCCTGGCTGTTCCGATGTCGATTCAAGCCATATCCGGCGAACAGCTGAACGAATCAGGCCAAAGAGACATTACCTCGCTGCAGTTTTCAGTACCCGGCTTCCTGCCCTCGGCCGCCGTTGGTTTTACGCAGCTTTTCGTCCGTGGCGTCGGCAACGCGGTTTTCGGCTTCGCCGATCCCAGCGTTACGCAATATATCGACGATGTACCGCGTCTCTATCCGTCGATGGTTACTCAGTTTGTTGACGTGGAACGCGTCGAGTTGTTGAAGGGCGCGCAAGGTGGCCTCTATGGCCGTAACGCGACCGGCGGCGTGCTCAATATCATCAGCCGTCAGCCGTCGACGGAGAAGTTTTCAGGTAATGCGCTTGTCGACTACGGCGAAAAGAACACCTTTCGTGCGGCAGCCTATGTGAATATTCCGATCAGCGACAAGGTTGCCTGGAGCGGTGCCGTCGAGCGTGACTCTCACGATTACTATGTCAAGAACCTCGAGAGTCCCAACCCTTTCACGGCCGCGATGTTCCCAAGCGGGTCGGCCCAGTTCGGGACGCCAGCACAAACCGCCGCTGCGTTTAACAGCAACGTCAACCCGCCCAAGGGGATTGGAAACCAAAACCTTTGGGCCATGGACAGCAAATTACTGGTGAAGCCAAGTGATAATTTCAAGGTCACACTTGCCGGAGACTATGCGCGAAAGAAGGATTCGAACGGTAATCAGTCATACATTACGACGCCGGCGTATCTCCAAGGCGCGTTGCAGAATATCTATTTTCCTTTTGTCGCGCATATTCCGGTTAAATTTCCGGCCAACTTCATCCAAGGGGCTAACGGGAAGTACACCACGACCTCGGCCATCACTCCCGCCTCAAATCTGGCCGACTACGGTGTTTCGCTGACACCCGTTCTCAACCTACCCGGCGTCGACATAACCTCGATCTCCGCTTACCGGGCCCAGCGTTCACATGGTTTAATCGACGACGCGCCCACGACCATTTCCACCTTCCTGTCGAATTCGGGTTCCCACCGGTGGTTCTACTATCAGGAATTGCGCGCGGCCTCGACCAACGACGGCCCGTTCCATGTCCTGGGCGGGGCCACCTATCTTACCAGCCACATCAGCTCGACCTACCTGGTGCCTCTCCTTATGCCGGTCAGCTTTGGCTCACCTAGCATCGCGGTCGACAAAGCTCAGGACTGGTCGATCTATGTGCAGGCGAGCTACGACATCTCCCACAATCTGAGTCTCACTGCATCAGGCCGCTATATCCACGAGACACATTCCGCCGAATTCGTGACGGCGGGTGGGATTGTCAATCTCGTGGAGACGAAGTTCCTGCCATCGGCGACCTTGAGCTATAAGCTCGACGACGGCGGCAATGTCTATGCCCGCTACGCCAAGGGCTTCAAGGCCGGCGGCGTCAACACTTTTGAACCGCCGAGCGTATTTCCGACCAACCAGGGTCTCGTCTTTTTGCCTGAGAATGTGGACACCTACGAGGCCGGATATCGCAATGCGTTGTTCGATCACAAGGTGAATTTGACGGCGGACGTCTTCTACAACAAATATTCAAATCTGCAGACGACCGCCCATGCTGCTCCGGCCTATCCCGCGATCCAATTCGCGATCGTGAATGCACCGTCGGCGCGGACATGGGGCGCGGAAGAGACGTTCTCTTGGCAGGTCATCAAGCCCCTCACGCTCGGGGTCAACGCCGGATATCTCAACGCCAAGTATATCAATTACCAGATCGTCAGCACGGTTTTGCAGACGGACAATCTCAGCGGCACGCAGATGATCAACGCGCCCAAGCTGCAGCTTTCCTTCACCGCGGTGCTCGATCAACCGGTAACCGACACGCTGCGCGTCGTTGGGAATCTTCTCGTTTCCCACACGAGCAGTGTGCTCTTCCAGCCGACCGGCTTACGGGGCATTCTGCCGGATGCGGTTGGGCCGGCATTTTGGCTTACGAACCTGCGGCTGGGTGTGAGGACAGCCGACGACAAGTACGGGTTTGCGGTCTATGCCAACAACCTGTTCAACACACAATATTTCGTCTACGGCAGTTCCGCCGCAGCCTTCGGCAATTTGTTAAGCTACGGCAACCCGCGGATCATCGGTGCGGAGATCACCGCCAAATTCTAAGGTCGCCGGCTCAGTCGCGATTGGTATGCCCGTCCCTCACTATATACATACGGACGTACCAGTCGCGGCACAGAGCAGTACGACTGAGGTGCGCGGGCCTTATATCATGCCGTCCGTGGCATAGCCGCGTAAGAGACCAGTGCACAGTTATAGGACCACGCATCGCCCACGTCTGCACGGGCAGTAGCACGCGTGCGCAATGCAACCAACCGTTTGGTTGATTTCGTCGACCGGCCGCTCCATTGTAGGATTTGAACTCGCGCGCTAGCGGGTCGAACAGCAAGGGAGACCGGCGTGAAGGCTTCTCGACAGACCACAGCCACACGCGAGAAGCAGCCGGCAAGTCGGCTCGAGCGGTTGCGCGCCGAGGATTCGCAGTTTCGGGATTCGGCGCCGCTCGCAGCGGTCGAAGCGGCCAAGCGTCAGCCGGGATTGCGGATTGCACAAGTCGTGCAAATCGTCATGGAGGGGTACGCCGACCGTCCGGCCCTTGGCCAGCGCGCACGCACGTTGGTGACCGACCCGGCGAGCGGCCGCAAAGTCATTCGCCTGCTGCCAAAATTCGACACCATGACATACCGTGAGCTGTGGGCGCGGTCATGCGCGGTTGCAAGCGCGTGGCACCATGACCGCCAATCTCCGCTCAAGGCAGACGATTTTGTCTGCATCCTGGGTTTCGCTAGCCCGGACTACGCCACACTCATCTTGGCGTCGATTCACCTCGGCGCGGTCAGAGTGCCGTTGCAGACGAGCGCTCCCGCCGCCCAACACGCGGACATCATCGCCGAGACCCGACCTCGCATTCTAGCCGCGGGCATCGACTACCTCGACGACGCCGTGAATGCCGTTCTCGCGGGCACTGTGCCGCAACGCCTGGTGGTCTTCGACTATGAGGCCCAAGACGACGATCAGCGCGACAAGCTCGAAGCGGCACGCAAGCGGCTGGCGGATGCCAGATGCCCGATTGTCGTCGATACCCTCGACGGCTTGGTGACTCACGCAAAGACGCTGCCGGCGGCACCGTTGCATGTGCCCAAGGCCGATGAAAACCCGCTGGCCTGGCTCTTCTACACGTCCGGTTCGACCGGAACCCCCAAGGGGGCGATGCTCATGGAGCGGCACGTTATCGGCACTTGGCTCCGCGAGTCCCCCGTACCGACGATCACGCTGAGTTTCATGCCCATGAGCCACATGGTTGGCAATGGCTACATGCTCATGGCGCTGGCGAGTGGTGGCACAAGCTACTGCTCGCCGAAGAGCGACCTGTCGACGCTGTTTGACGACTTGCCACTGGCACGCCCCACCATGGCATCGCTGGTGCCACGGGTTTGCGAATTGTTCTATCAACACTACCTCGGTCAGGTGGACCTACGGATTGCGGCCGGCGCCGATCCGGGCACCGTCGAAGATGACGTGAAACGCGAAATGCGCGAGACCTTGCTGGGCGGGCGGCTGTTGTCCGTTGGATGCGGTTCGGCATCGTTGGCTCCCGAGACCTATGAGTTCATGGAGTCCATGCTGGGCATGCACATGCCCATTGGCTACTCCTCCACGGAGATCGTGGGCGGCACAGTGCTCGTCGACTGGCAAGTGCAACGGCCGCCGGTGATCGCCTACAAGCTCGCCGATGTTCCCGAACTGGGATACTTCAATACCGACAAGCCCTACCCGCGCGGCGAGTTGCTCGTAAAGACCGATCGGTTCATGGCCGGCTACTACAAGCAACCCGGCCTTACAGCCGAGAAACTCGACGAGGAGGGCTTCTACAAGACCGGCGACGTCATGGCCGAGATTGGCCCCGACCGGTTGATGTATGTCGACCGGCGCAACGCCGTCGTGAAACTGTCCCAGGGCGAATTCGTGGCTATTTCGCGCCTGGAAGCGCTGTACTCCCACAGCCCGGCGATCCGGCAGATCTATATCTACGGCAGCAGCGAGCGGGCGTTCCTGCTCGCCGTCGTGGTTCCCAGCGAAGAACTGGCTGTCCGGCTCGGCAATGGCGGCGGAATCGGCGAGGTGAAGGCGGTGATTCGTCGCGCGCTGCATGAGATCGCCGACGAGCAGCAGCTCAACGGCTATGAGATCCCGCGCGATTTCCTGATCGAGACTTCGCCGTTCAGCCAGGAGAACGGTCTGCTATCGGAGATCGGGAAGCATCTGCGCCCGAAGCTTAAGGACCGTTATGGTGACCGGCTCGAGCAGACGTATTCGCAACTCGCCCAGGACCAGCTCGACGAACTTCGGTCGTTGAGGACCGGTAGCGCCGATCGGCCGGTGCTGGAGACCGTGAGCCGCGCCCTGCAGGCCACCCTCGGTGTTTCAGCGGCGGACGTGCGGCCCGATGCCCGTTTCAGCGACCTGGGCGGAGACTCTCTTTCGGCGCTGACGTTTTCGATGTTGCTCGAGGAGATTCTCGGCGTTGAGGTTCCTGTCGGCATGATCATCGGCCCTGCCGGCACCGTCCGGCATCTCGCAGACTATATGGAAGCCGAGCGCAATACCGGTGCGCGGCGATCCAGTTTCGCCTCGGTACACACCACGGCCAGCACCAAGGTATATGCCAGGGACCTTACGCTCGACAAATTCATCGACGCATCAATTCTCGCCGCGGCTCCGAAACTGGCGCGGCCAAGCGTTTCCGTCAGCACGGTCCTTTTGACCGGCGCGACGGGTTTTCTCGGCCGGTTCCACGCACTGGATTGGCTGGAACGACTGGCCAAGTCGGGCGGCAAGCTGATCTGCATCGCGCGCGGCGCCGACGCCATCCAAGCGCGTCAGCGCATCGAAGCCGCTCTCGATACCGACCCGATGTTAATCACGCATTTCCGGGCTCTGGCCGCCGATCATCTCGAGGTCCTGCCGGGTGACATGGGCCTGCCCAACCTCGGCCTGGACGAGGACACCTGGGCCCGGCTGGCGGCGACGGTGGATTTAATCGTGCACCCGGCGGCCCACGTCAATCACGTCCTGCCATACAAGCAGCTGTTCGCCGCCAACGTGGTCGGCACGGCGGAACTGATCCGGTTCGCCGTCACCACCAAGCTCAAGCGCTTTCATTACATTTCGACTCTCGGCGTGAACGCGCTGGCCGATCGCCTCATCGACGAAGACAGCGATATTCGCGATGCCATCCCCGACTGCGAGCTCGACGACAGCTACGCCAACGGCTACGGGGTCAGCAAGTGGGCCAGCGAAGTCCTCCTGCGCGAAGCCTTCGATCTGTGCAGCCTCCCCGTCGCCGTCTTCCGGCCCGGCATGATTCTCGCTCATCGCCGCTATGCCGGCCAACTGAACGTGCCCGACATGTTCACCCGGCTACTATACAGCTTGGTCGTCACTGGAATCGCACCGGCGACGTTTTATGCCCAAGACGCAACAAAGGGACGACCGCGCGCCCGCTATGACGGCGTTTCCGTCGACGTCCTCGCCGAGGCGATCGACGCCATCGGCGCCCAGAACACCCAGGGCTTCCATACCTACAACCTCAGTAGCGGGCACGACGACGGTATTTCACTCGATACGTTCGTCGACTGGCTTATTGACGCGGGATGCAAAATAGAGCGGATAGACACCTACGACGAATGGCTGTCGCGATTCGATACCGCGATGCGTACGCTGCCTGAAGAGCAGCGGCAGCAATCGGTGCTGGCCATTCTCGGGCCCTACCGCCATCCCCAGACACCCGCCGCGAAGACCCGCCTGCCCGCCGAGAGATTTCGCACGGCGTTGAAAGCCGCCGGATTCGAGATCCCACACTTGTCGGCGGACCTAATCAAAAAGTACGTCGCCGACTTGCGGCACCTTAACCTGTGACCTTCCCCCTTGTTGCCCGCGCTCAAAACAAAAGCCCGCTAAGTCATTGACCTAGCGGGCTATTTTGGTTGCGGGGAGAGGATTTGAACCTCTGACCTTCAGGTTATGAGCCTGACGAGCTACCAGACTGCTCCACCCCGCGATAATGGTGTATTCGATTTCGAAAGCGGGACATCTGCCGGCGGCGATCCACGCCTGGATGTCGGGACAGTCTCGCGCTCTCAAAAAGATCATCGTGTCAGGTTGATTTGTATGTCTTTGCGAAGCTCTGATTTTGGAAGACCTGGCAGCGACCTACTCTTCCACGTCTTAAGACGCAGTACCATTGGCGCAGAGGCTTTTCACGGCCGAGTTCGGGATGGGATCGGGTGTTTCGTCCTCGCCATTACCACCAGGTCATCAAAAATCAGAGTTCGTGATGACACACAAACGCTCTCAAGGACCAAAGTCCGTGAAAGCGATAATCAAGGTCTTTCTGTTTTACACATCTTCGGTGGCGAACCGGTAACCACTTCGCCGGAAAATGCGTCGGTATTCGTATTTTAGAAAAAGTGTTTTCGGCGTCTGAGAATACGGGTTCTCAAGCCGATCGAACAATTAGTACTGGTTAGCTTCACGCCTCGCGGCGCTTCCACACCCAGCCTATCAACGTGATGGTCTATCACGGTTCTCAAGGGAAACCTGGTTTTGAGGTGGGTTTCCCGCTTAGATGCCTTCAGCGGTTATCCCGTCCATACATAGCTACCCAGCGATGCTCTTGGCAGAACAACTGGTACACCAGAGGTATGTTCATCCCGGTCCTCTCGTACTAGGGACAAATCCTCTCAAGTTTCCTACACCCACGGCAGATAGGGACCGAACTGTCTCACGACGTTCTAAACCCAGCTCACGTACCACTTTAAATGGCGAACAGCCATACCCTTGGGACCTGCTCCAGCCCCAGGATGTGATGAGCCGACATCGAGGTGCCAAACACCCCCGTCGATGTGGACTCTTGGGGGGTATCAGCCTGTTATCCCCGGCGTACCTTTTATCCGTTGAGCGATGGCCCTTCCACTCAGAACCACCGGATCACTAGAACCGACTTTCGTCTCTGCTCGACCCGTCAGTCTCGCAGTCAAGCGGGCTTATGCTCTTGCACTCAACAGCCGATTTCCGACCGGCTTGAGCCCACCTTCGCGCGCCTCCGTTACTCTTTCGGAGGCGACCGCCCCAGTCAAACTGCCCATCATTCAGTGTCCCGATTCCGGATGACGGAATGCGGTTAGATACCAGACAACAAAAGGGTCGTATTTCAACGTTGGCTCCACCATGGCTAGCGCCACGGCTTCAAAGCCTCCGACCTATCCTACACATCCATTCCCTAGTACCACTGAAAAATTGCAGTAAAGGTGCACGGGGTCTTTCCGTCTAACCGCGGGAACTCCGCATCTTCACGGAGAGTTCAATTTCGCTGAGTCTGCGTTGGAGACAGTGGGGAAGTCGTTACGCCATTCGTGCAGGTCGGAACTTACCCGACAAGGAATTTCGCTACCTTAGGACCGTTATAGTTACGGCCGCCGTTTACCGGGGCTTCAATTCAATGCTTGCACATCTCCTTTTAACCTTCCGGCACCGGGCAGGCGTCAGACCCTATACGTCGTGTTGCCACTTCGCAGAGCCCTGTGTTTTTAGTAAACAGTCGCAACCCCCTAGTTTGTGCCCCTCTAAAACGGTTGCCCGAAATAGAGGCCCTCTTATCCCGAAGTTACGAGGGTAATTTGCCTAGTTCCTTCAACGCAGTTCTCTCAAGCGCCTAGGTATACTCTACCAATCCACCTGTGTCGGTTTAGGGTACGGTCTACGCTGGAGTTATTTCCTGGCCCCACTTCACAGCCCTCTCAATCCGATAAGAGAGAACAATTTACGTAGGACGTCACTTCCAGCTGGCCCAGGAATATTAACCTGGTTCCCATCGATTACGCCTGTCGGCCTCACCTTAGGGACCGGCTCACCCTGCGCGGATTAGCCTTGCGCAGGAACCCTTGGATTTTCGGCGAGAGTGTTTCTCACACTCTTTGTCGCTACTCATGTCAGCATAGTCACTTCCGATACCTCCAGCATGGCTTACGCCACACCTTCGCAGGCTTACGGAACGCTCCGCTACCGCGTGATGACCGAAGTCATCACACCCACAGCTTCGGTACATGGCTTGATTCCCG
>SCTM01000289.1 GCA_004297485.1 Rhodospirillaceae bacterium | reverse complement strand
CGTGGCCTTTTCTCGGTGGCTGGGGTGCCTTCGCCGCGCTTGAGATAACCACCTGCCAGGGCGGTTCGATTGCGCGTGTGCTTGCGTCGCGCTCCGAGCCGGCGCGCGCAGAGTGTGCAGCGGTATTGGGAGCATTGGCCCAAGCCCGTCCAGCCTTCGCCGGGCTGGAAATGAATCGTCCGCGCATCATGGGCATTCTCAACGTCACACCCGATAGTTTCTCCGACGGCGGCGCTTTTTCGACGACGGACACGGCGGTCGCCCACGGCATCGCCATGCTGGAAGCCGGCGCCGACATCGTCGACGTGGGCGGCGAGTCGACCCGGCCCGGTGCCGCGCCCGTGGATGCGGCCGAGGACGCGCGCCGGGTACTGCCGGTGATCAAGGCTCTGGCGGCGCGCGGCGCTTGCGTTTCCGTGGATACCCGCCATGCGGCGGTCATGGCGGCGGCGATAGGGTCCGGCGCGCGCATCATCAACGACGTGACCGCGTTGACAGGCGATCCGGCGGCGCTCGCTATCGTCGCGCGCTCACGCGCATCGGTCGTGCTTATGCACATGCAAGGCGACCCACGAACCATGCAAGCCAGCCCCACATACGATTGGGCGCCAGGCGACGTGTTCGACGCACTCAGACAGCGGGTGGAAGCCTGTGTCGGGGCAGGGATCGGGTCGGAGCGTATCGCCGTCGATCCGGGCATCGGCTTCGGCAAGACCGCAGCCCATTCGGCTGCACTGCTCGGCCATATCGCCATGTTTCATGGATTAGGCTGCGTGGTTGCCGTCGGTGCGTCGCGCAAGAGCTTTATCGGCACTCTCGGTCGTGGCGAGGGCGTGGAGGACCGCTTGGCCGGTTCCCTTGCGTCCGCGCTCCATGCGGTGGCGCAGGGCGTGCAGATCGTGCGGGTCCACGATGTCGCCGAAACACGCCAAGCCATTGCCGTTACCGACCGCCTCGTGGAGCGGAATTGACATTCGCATCCCAGGTAACCGTGGGACTGCGCGAAGCAAATGATAGAATCGGACCACCCACAGGTCGCGCTTGATTTCGAAAACGGAAACGATCACAACTCATTATGCGCCAAGTATTTGCTGGCGCGTTAGGATACGGCCATGGCCGAGCGCAAGCTTTTCGGAACCGATGGAATACGCGGGCTCACCAATACGGAGCCTATGACTCCGGCGACGGCTTTGCGTCTGGGTATGGCGGCCGGTCGTCGGTTTATTCGCGGCAGCCATCGCCATACCGTTGTCATCGGCAAGGACACACGTCTGTCTGGCTACATGCTTGAACCGGCCCTGACGGCGGGCTTCGTGTCCGTGGGGATGGACGTAATTCTCGTTGGGCCTATTCCCACCCCCGGCATCGCCATGTTGACTCGCGCCATGCGCTGCGACCTGGGTGTGATGATTTCCGCGTCCCATAACCCGTACCAGGACAACGGCATCAAACTGTTTGGTCCCGACGGCTACAAGTTGTCCGATGCCATCGAGGCGGAAATCGAAGCAATTATGGAAAGCGATCCCAGCGACGGCCATGCCGCGCCCGATCGATTGGGGCGCGCGAAACGTCTCGACGACGCCGGGGGACGCTATATCGAATACGTCAAGAATACATTCCCGCGCGGCTTGCGCCTGGACGGGCTCAAGATCGTTGTCGATTGCGCCCATGGTGCGGCCTATCGCATCGCGCCGAAGGTGTTCTGGGAATTGGGCGCCACCGTGATCCCCGTCGGCGTCGAGCCCGATGGATTCAATATCAACCGCGAGTCCGGCTCATTATCGCCGGAGCGGCTGTGCGAAATGGTGGTCAGCCATCACGCCGATCTCGGTCTTGCCTTGGACGGGGATGCGGATCGGGTTCTGTTTTGCGATGAGCACGGCGCGATGGTTGACGGCGACCAGGTCCTGGCGTTGATCGCCGGTCATAGTAAACAGGCTGCGACCCTGACCGGTAATGCCGTCGTGGCGACGGTGATGAGCAACCTGGGTCTGGAGCGTTATCTTACCGACCGCGGCATCGAACTCATCCGCACGCAGGTTGGCGACCGTTATGTGGTCGAGAAGATGCGGGAAAAGGGATACACCCTCGGCGGCGAGCAGTCGGGCCATATCATCCTCGGTCATCATGCAACGACCGGCGACGGCATCATTGCCGGGCTGCAGGTGCTGGCCGCATTGGTCGAGGGCGGCAAGCCCGCCAGCGAAACCCTGCGTCTCTTCCAGCCGGTGCCTCAGCTGCTGCGCAACGTCAGGCTGGCCAATGGCCACGATGCCGACGCGGTGCTGTCCATGGCTCCCGTGAAAGGCGCCATTGCTGCCGTGGAAAAACGCCTGCGCGGGCGAGGGCGTCTCGTCATCCGTAAGTCGGGCACGGAACCGCTGATCCGCATCATGGCGGAAGGGGATGACTCCAGCGAGGTGACGGCCGTCGTCTCCGACCTGGTGGATGTTATCTCCAAAGCGGCAGCCTAAGGCGCTGCGGTCCTCCTATGGCCGGACGTGTTCTGATCATCGCGGGCTCGGATTCCGGTGGTGGCGCCGGTATCCAGGCCGACATCAAGACCGTTACCAGTCTCGGCGGCTATGCCATGACGGCCATCACCGCCGTCACCGTGCAGAACACCCTTGGCGTCAGCGGCGTCCACGAAATTCCCCCGGCGGTGGTTGCCGCCCAGCTCGAAGCGGTCCTGAGCGATATCGGCGCCGATGTGATCAAGACCGGTATGCTTGCCTCGGCGGAGATCATTGCTGTGGTCAGCGACGTGCTCGACCGCCTGGCACCCACCGTGCCACGGGTGATCGATCCGGTGATGCAGGCCTCGGCGGGGGGCAGGAGTCTGCTATTGGGCGGCGCGGCGGACTCGTTAAGGCGGTTGATCGCCGGGGCTAGGTTGGTGACGCCAAATCTACCGGAGGCGGAGATTCTCACGGGCCGGACCATCAGAACCCTGGCCGACATGGATGCGGCGGTGCCGGCCTTGCGGACACTTGGCGCGCAAGCCGTTCTCCTGAAGGGCGGGCACGTGGAGGGCAACGCCATCGTCGATCTCTTGATCGAGGGCGCGGAGGTGATCCGCTTTGCCGATGCGCGTATCGTCACCTCGGCTACCCATGGCACTGGTTGCACGCTCGCTTCGGCCATCGCCGCCGGTTTGGCTGATGGTCTCGCACTTCCCGGAGCCGTCGCACGGGCGCGTGCCTACGTGCGCCAGGCGATCCTGACCGCACCCGGTCTGGGCAAGGGTGCGAGCCCCTTGAACCATGGCCACACTATCAATTATTTTCAATTAGATAATTAATGATTCTAATCTAATAGATTATCTAAAATTCAAGCTACGAATTTTGCGTTCGTCCCCCTAGACTGCGCGCCCCGTGACTCCTCGCCGGTTGGGATTCCCCGACTTCTTGATGAGGTCGCATTTTTTTCGGCGAAGGGGTATCCACTTCGCCGGAAAACACTCCGGCTCCACGCGATGCTCACTCGACAAAGGATCTCCGTTCTATGACCTCTGCACCGAAGCCGTCGGTCCGTCCGGCGCGCACGCACTTCTCTTCCGGTCCTTGCGCCAAGCGTCCGGGATGGACCCTTGAGGCCCTAAAGGGTGCTTTCGTTGGGCGCTCCCATCGGGCCAAGCCGGCTAAGGCGCGCATCAAGCAGGTCATCGACAAGAGCAAAGCTATCCTTGGCATGCCAGCCGACTACCGGCTGGCGATCGTTCCGGCCTCCGATACCGGCGCCGTGGAAATGATGTTGTGGCATGTGCTGGGCGGCCGGCCGGTGGACATGCTGGCCTGGGAAAGCTTCGGTGAGGGCTGGGTGACGGACGTCATCAAACAACTCAAGCTGAAAGATGCCCGGGTATTGAAGGCGGACTACGGCCAGTTGCCCGATCTCAAACAGGTGAATTTCGACCACGACGTGGTCTTCACCTGGAACGGCACTACCTCCGGGGTTCGGGTTCCCAACGGCGACTGGATTCCTGCCGACCGCAAGGGCCTGACCATCTGTGACGCCACGTCGGCCGTGTTTGCCATGGACCTGCCCTGGAGCAAACTCGATGTGGTCACCTGGTCCTGGCAGAAGGTTCTCGGCGGTGAGGCCGCCCACGGCATGCTGGCGCTGTCGCCGCGTGCGGTCGAGCGGCTGGAAAGCTATTCGCCGCCATGGCCCATGCCCAAGATTTTCCGTCTGACCAAGGGTGGAAAATTGCAGGATGCGATTTTCGAGGGCGACACCATCAACACCGTCTCCATGCTGTGCGTCGAAGATGCGGTGGACAGCCTGGTGTGGGCGGAGAGCATCGGTGGACTGAAGGCCCTGATCGCGCGTTCGGAAGCCAATCTCAAGGCCATCGCCGACTGGGTCCCGACGCAGAAGGGCATCGCGTTCCTGGCGGAACGTCCGGAAACGCGGTCTTGCACATCCATTTGCCTCAAGATCACGGCCGATTGGTTCACGAAGCTGTCGGCGGACGATAAGGCCGCGGCGGCCAAGAAGTTCGTCACCTTGCTGGAAGGCGAAGGGGTCGCCCTCGACATCGGTGCCTATCGCGACGCGCCACCGGGTCTGCGCATCTGGGGTGGGGCGACGGTCGATACCGCCGATATCAAAGCGCTGTTGCCGTGGATCGAATGGGCCCACGGCGAAATTCAAAGCGCAAAGTAACGGCGGGGCGGGGGAGATAAAATGGCAAAGCCAAAAGTTCTGATCAGCGACAAATTGAGCGCCGCGGCGGTCGAGATTTTCAAGTCCCGTGGCATCGACGTGGACGTGAAGACCAGCCTCAAGCCCGAGGAATTGCTCGCCGTCATCAAGGACTATGATGGCCTTGCGATTCGTTCCAACACCAAGGTCACCAAGGCCGTGCTGGCGGCGGCGACCCGCCTGAAGGTGGTCGGTCGCGCCGGCATCGGCGTCGACAATGTCGATACCGAGGCGGCGACGGCACGCGGGGTTGTGGTCATGAACACGCCCTTCGGCAATGCCATCACGACCGCCGAGCATGCCATCTCCATGATGATGGCCCTGGCACGCCAGATCCCCGACGCCAACGCCTCGACCCACGCGGGCAAGTGGGAGAAATCGAAGTTCATGGGTGTGGAGCTTTATGGCAAGACCCTTGGTGTCATCGGCTGCGGCAACATCGGATCGTTCGTGGCCGAGCGCGGTCTAGGCCTCAAGATGAAGGTCATCGCCTACGATCCGTATCTCTCGCCGGAGCGGGCCGCGGACCTCGGCGTCGAGAAGGTGGAGTTGGATGCTATCTTCGCCCGCGCAGACTTCATCACCCTGCACACACCGCTCACGGAGCAGACCCGCAACGTCATCGACGCCAAGTCGATCGCCAAGATGAAGAAGGGTGTCCGCATCATCAACTGCGCGCGCGGCGGCCTGGTGGTGGAAGAGGATTTGAAGACGGCGCTGGAAAGCGGTCATGTCGCTGGCGCGGCTCTCGACGTGTTTGAGGAGGAACCGGCCAAGACCAATGCGCTCTTCGGCATGGAGAACGTGGTCTGCACGCCGCACCTGGGGGCGTCGACCAACGAAGCCCAGGAGAATGTGGCGCTGCAAATCGCCGAGCAGATTTCCGACTATCTCCTGAGCGGCGCCGTGACCAACGCCCTCAACATGCCGTCGGTCTCCGCGGAAGACGCGCCGCGGCTGCGGCCCTACATGAAGCTCGCCGAACAGCTCGGCAGCTTCGCCGGCCAGATCACCCACTCCGGCCTCAAGGCCGTGACCGTAGCCTATGACGGCCATGTGGCCGAACTGAATACCCGTCCGCTGACCGCCATCGCGCTCATGGGCCTTCTCGGCCCGAGTATGGAGAGCGTGAACATGGTCAACGCGCCGGCCATCGCCCGCGAGCGCGACATCAAGATCACCGAGGTGAAGCGGGAGGAGTCCGGATTTTATCAGACGTTGATCACCCTCACGGTCACCACGGAAAAGCAGACTCGGAGCGTGTCCGGGACCCTTTTCGGCGGCAGCCTGCCGCGTCTCGTCGATATTAACGATATCCATATCGAGGCCGAGGTCGGGCCGCACATGCTCTATGTGATCAACGACGATAAGCCCGGATTCATCGGCGCCTTGGGGAGTGCCCTGGGCCAGGCGGGGGTCAACATCGCGTCCTTTCACCTGGGGCGGGCCAAGGCCGGCGGCGACGCCATTGCCCTGCTCAGTCTCGATCAACCGGTGGATGAGACACTCCGCGCCAAAGTGGCGGCGCTGCCCCATGTGAAACAGGCGCAGAGTCTGGCGTTTTAGGCGTTACGCCCGGCGCCGACTTAGAGGTGTCCCCGATGAAGATGGCACGTGTCATTCTGTTTACCGGCAAGATTGATGCCATGAGCGCGTTCTATGGCGATATCCTTGGCCTCAAACAAGTCACCGCTGAAAAGGGCTGGCGGGAGTTCGCGGCCGGCGGCGCGCGGATCGCGCTGCACTCCGGCCCATCGTCACCGGGCCGCAAGGGTCCGAAGATCGTGTTCCACGCCAAGAATGTCGCCGCTCTGCGCGAAAAGCTGGTGGCGCGGGGTGCAAGTTTCGGCAAGGTCCGGCAGGGTGACGTGTTTTGCCTTTGTGACGGTAAGGATCCGGATGGCAATCCCATTCAATTGTCCGACCGCTGAAACTCAAATTGGGGCACGCCCGGCGGCTGACAATCGGTGACAATCCGCCTGGGCGGGCGTATAACCGCGCGCCTTCCAAAGGACCTTTTTGACGAAATACTGCCGCGATGAGCGACATGCCTAAAACCTTGCTCCCCGAGGGGCTCCGTGACCTCCTGCCGCCCGAAGCGATGCTGGAGGCCGACGTGGTGCATCGCCTGGCGAGCAGCTTTGGCGCCAACGGATATGAGCTGGTCAAGCCGCCGTTGATCGAGTTCGAAGACACCCTGCTGGCTGGTGTCGGCACGGCCTTGCGGGAAAGCATTTTTCGGATGCCGGACCCGGTGTCCCATCGCACCCTCGGCGTACGCGCCGATGTCACGACTCAAGTCGCGCGGATTGCCGCGACCCGGCTGGCGCAACATGCGCGGCCCCTGCGCCTCATGTATGTCGGTCCGGTTCTGCGGGTGCGCGGTGACCAACTGGAACCCGAGCGCCAGTTCACGCAGGCCGGCATCGAACTCATCGGCGTGGAGACGGGCGCGGCGGACGCGGAAGTGATCCTCGCCACGGTCGAGGCGTTGCAAGCGGTCGGCGTGCAGGACATCACCGTCGATCTGGCATTGCCGACGCTGGTGCCGTTGATCCTGGCCGCGGCGGGCGGTATCCATGACGCGCGTCTGCGCACGGCTCTTGACCATAAGGATATCGCCGAGATCAAGACCGCCGGTGGATCGGCCGGCGCTTTACTCACGGCCCTGGTGGAGGCGTCCGGTCCATTCGCCGTTGCCATCGAGCGGGTGGCAAAACTCAAGCTGCCGCCAACGGCTCAGGCTGAGTGGGATCGGCTGGTTGTCGTCGCCCGTGCCGTTCACGAGTCGGCGCCCGATCTGGCGTTGACCGTGGACGCAGTTGAAAGCCGCGGTTTCGAGTATCACACGGGCGTCACCTTCTCCCTGTTTGCCAGAGGCGCGCAGCGGGAGATTGGACGCGGCGGACGCTACCGTCTTAGCCATGGTGGCGAGCAGGCGACCGGCGCGACTCTTCTGGTGGACACGCTTTTGAACGTTGTGCCGCCGATAAACGCGACACAGCGCCTATGGGTGCCGTTCGGCACGCCGCGGCCTGCGATCCGCGCGTGGCAGGGCAAGGGTTGGATTGTACTCACCGGGCTGGAAGCCGGCCCGGCGCCCGAGGCCGAGGCGATCCGTCTTGGCTGCAGTCATTATCTCGCCGACGGTGGCGCGGTTGCGGTATCGTCGGCAAAAGTCCCCCAAAAGCGAACCGGGAAAAGCGGATGAGCAATGTAGCGGTTGTCGGTTCCCAGTGGGGCGACGAAGGTAAAGGCAAGATCGTCGATTGGCTTTCGGAACGCGCCGACATGGTGGTGCGTTTTCAAGGCGGCCATAACGCCGGCCATACCTTGGTGATCGGCAATCAGACCTACAAGCTGAACCTTCTTCCGTCTGGTGTCGTCCGCGGCAAGCCGTCGTTCATCGGCAACGGCGTGGTCGTCGACCCTTGGGCGCTTCTGGATGAAATAAAGCGGATCGGCGAACAGGGCATCCGGATCACGCCGGATCTCTTGAAGCTCGCGGATAACGCCTCGCTCATTTTGCCCTTACATCGCAATCTCGATCAGGCACGGGAAGCAGCCGCGGGTGCGGCCAAGATCGGAACGACAGGGCGCGGGATCGGCCCGGCCTACGAGGACAAAGTCGCGCGCAGGGCCGTGCGGGTGTGCGACCTGGCCGACGAGTCGGTGATCGCCTTCAAGGTGGAACGTCTGCTGGCCCATCACAACGCGCTGTTGCGGGGTCTCGGCCAGCCGGTAGTGAGTGGCTCGGAGTTAATCGCGCAGTTGCGGGACCTCGCGCCGCAGATTTTGCCGTTCGCCGCACCGGTGTGGGAATTGCTCGCCGAAGCCAGGCAGAACCGGCGCCGCATCCTGTTCGAGGGAGCCCAGGGGGCCATGCTGGACGTGGATCACGGGACCTATCCCTACGTCACGTCGTCCAACACCCATGCCGGGCAAGCGGCGGCCGGGGCGGGCTTGGGTCCTGGAGCGGTTGGCTACGTACTGGGGATTACCAAAGCTTATACGACCCGTGTCGGCAGCGGGCCGTTCCCGAGTGAGCTTACGGACGAGATTGGTGAAACCCTGGGTGCCCGAGGTCACGAGTTTGGTGTGAATACCGGCCGTAAGCGCCGGTGTGGCTGGTTCGATGCCGTGATGGTGCGGCAAGCCATAAAGATTAACGGCATTAACGGGATCGCCCTCACCAAGTTGGACGTTCTCGATACCCTTGAAGAGATCAAGGTTTGCGTCGGGTATGACCTAAAAGGCAAGCGAATTCAAAGGTTTCCGTCCTCCATGTCGGAGCAGGCCGCGGTCGCGCCGATCTATGAGACCATGACCGGCTGGAACTGCTCGACCCGCGGCGCGCGCAGCTGGGCGCAGCTGCCGGCGGAGGCCATCAAGTACATCCGCCGCATCGAAGAACTCATCGAGGCGCCGGTAGCCTTACTGTCCACCAGCCCCGAGCGGGAAGACACAATCCTGGTCAAAGACCCCTTTCTGGACTGAAAGCGGCGCTCGGCGCGGCCCCCGGCGGCTGCATTCCGCGATTTTTCCGGCAAATTTCGCGTTGAATCCTTCACACTTCGCCGCGAATTCCTCTAGAATGCCGATTGCACCGCCAGAACGGCGGTGGACGTATTGGAATGCGAGCTACCCATGGCCGAAGCGGCTACGGAAACGCGCGCGGCGCCGGCACCCGTTTCTGCCGCGCCTGCTCAGCCTGCCCCTGCGGCTGCACCGCCGGTGGAGCCGCCACGCGCTTCATCGAGCTTTATCGTCGTCCGTGATCGTTTCACGATCTATTGCGACAAGCCGATTCCATCCCTCGATATGCCCAATGCGACCGCCTACGAGGTCTCCGACCGAAAACAGGAAGGACGGCCGCTCTACGCGTTGGTGGTCAAGCCCGAGATGCCACCGCGCATCAGCGTCATGCGCACACTCAAAGGGGCGGAAATCCCGAACCTGCTTCAGTTGGTGGACTGGGGCGTGGCGGACTGGCCGCCGGCCGATCGAAAGTGCGTGATCGTGATCTATCATCGGCCCATGGGCGGCCGGGTGATGGATTCCATGTCCGCGTCGTTCAAGCGCGTCCCCGATCATCTGTTTGCGAAAAATATCATCAAGCCGTTATCGGATGCGTTGGTGGAACTGGCGTCCAAGGGAATCACGCACCGCGCCATTCGTCCCGATAATTTGTACTACATGGACGAAGCGCGAACCCGGATGGTGCTCGGCGATTGCGTGACTTCGGTTCCGGCGCACGATCAGCCGGTGTCTGTCGAACCGATCGAGTCCGGCATGGCGACGGCTGCCGGACGGGGCGCCGGAAATTTTCCCGACGACATGTACGCGTTCGGCGCAACGTTGCTCATGCTCGCTGTCGGACGTGACACGCTTCAGGGCGTGCCGAACGAAGAGATCACGCGCCGCAAGGTCGCGATGGGGTCATATGGCACGCTCGCGGCGGATGAGCGGGCGCCGGTGGTGGTGCTCGAATGTCTGCGC
>SCTM01000288.1 GCA_004297485.1 Rhodospirillaceae bacterium | reverse complement strand
CTGCTGAGGTCCTCGGCAGGCGAAGATAGACCCGCCAGCCGAAGGGCACGGTTATATAGAAGGGGCTCTCCCCAGGGTCAAGGCGGGATGCCATAATTCCATCAGCCACATAGCGTTGTTTCCGGCCATATGAGCCAGTATAAGCAAAATAGCCGGGTGCCGATCAATCGTTTCGGGAACGGGAATAGACTGTTAGCGTCATATCCGCGGGGAATCACAATGGATTTTATGGCCGCTCGTCGCAATATGGTCGCGACCCAGATTAAGACGTCTGCGGTGACCGACCCCCTGGTGATTTCCGCTCTTGAAGCGGTTCCACGGGAAGCCTTCGTTCCGCCGAACCAACGTCCATTTGCCTATATCGACGAAGATCTGACGGTGGGTAAGGGGCGGTGCGTGATGGAGCCGGCGGTGCTGGCCCGGCTTCTCCAATTGGCCAACGTACAGCCTGACGATCGTGCCTTGGTGGTCGCGGCTGGCACTGGATATAGCGCGGCTGTACTTGCCCAGATGGCACGAACCGTCGTCGCCGTGGACAGTGACGCGGCGCTCTTGTCTCATGCCCGCCAGGCTTGCGCGGCGGTTGGGGCCGCTGCGGTGACGGTGGTTATGGGCGATCCCAAATTGGGCTGCCCGGAGCATGGTCCTTTTGATGTCATTTTAATCGACGGCGCGGTAGCCGATATTCCGGCGGTGTTGGAAGCTCGCCTGAACGACGGCGGCCGCCTGGTCGCAATCGTGCGGCGTGGCAGTATCGGCCGGGCAACGCTCGTGACACGCGCCGGTGAAGCCTATAGCCGGCGTGAAGGTTTCGATGCCATGACCCCGGTACTGCCGGAGTTTACTCAGGCGCCGAGATTTGTTTTTTGATCAGACGAATCCAACGCTATCGCCGGCAGATTGAATCTGATTGCGGCCAGGATATTTTGCCTTGTGGCGGGTTATGGGAAGCGGCCGCGCATTATTCGAGCAAATATCCGATTAGGCTGCCGATCTGGGACATCTTGGGCTATCGTGAAATTTCTTGGCCTTTAAATGGGTCATCAGATACCTCTATCCGCCTGGGATCGTAGGAGATGAGATGATGGCATCGAAAGTCACGTCGATGGGGGCGAGGATCATAGGGATGCGCCGACTTAATATGGGAATTATCAAAGCTGCCCTGGTTTGCGGGACGGCCATCGTGCTCGTGTCCACGCCAGTTATGGCCGAAACACTCGTCGAAGCCATGGCCATTGCCTACGATAGCAATCCCAACTTGCGTGCCGCCCGCGCACAGTTGCGTGCCACCGACGAAAACGTGGCCATCGCCATGTCGGGCTGGCGGCCGAGTATTATCGTGAACGGCAGCGTCAACCGGCAGCGCAGCACCATATTCGAACCGGGGGTCACGGCACCTCCAGGTACGCAGGGCGGCACCTTGGGTCCGGGAGGAGCTGTCACGCCCACTATTTTGGGAACCAATTTGCTGACGGATGAACAATTGTCGGCAACGATCACGCAGCCGCTCTTCCGGGGGTTCAAGACTGTTGCCGGGGTCGCGCAATCCAAGGATCAAGTCATCGCGCAGCGGGCGCGGCTGCAGGCGACCGAATCCCAGGTCCTGCTCCAGGTCGCGACGGCTTATCATGATGTTCTGGAGGATCAGGCGCTCGTTGACCTCAACCAGAATCAGGTTCAGGTGTTCAAACGCCAATTGGAGGCGACACAGGATCGGTTTCGGGTTGGCGAGCTGACGCGGACCGACGTTTCCCAGGCAGAGGCCAGTTTGTCCGGTGCACAGGCAGCGTTGGTTCAGGCGCAGGGCGTCCTGGAGCAGGCGCGGGCCGAATATCTCAATGCTGTTGGCAAAACGCCGGAAACTCTGGCGCCGCCGCCATTGCCGCAAAATCTTCCGGCCAGCGAAACGGATGCGGCCGATCTGGCGATCAACACCAATCCGAACTACGTGGCTGCCGACTATACGGCGCGCGCCGCCGATGAAAATATCAGAGTGGTGCAGGGCGATCTTCTGCCGTCGGCATCATTGGTCGGCCAGTACACAAAAGGGTGGAACACGATTATCCGTGGTTCCACAGCGGAGGTCTTGGTCGGTGAGGCGCAGGTGACGGTGCCGCTCTACCAGCAGGGTGCGGAGTGGGCGCGGTTACGTCAGGCAAAGAGTTCCTTCGGCCAGGCGCGCTTGCTGGCCGACCAGGCGCGGCGCGATGCGCGGAGCACCGCCATCAGTTCGTGGAACACGTTGCAGTCGGCGACGGCGGCACAATCGTCGATCCAGTCGCAAATCAGTGCCAATGAAATAGCGGCCGAAGGCGTCCAGCGTGAGGCGGAAGTCGGGTCGCGTACGGTCATTGACGTGCTGATCGCTCAGCAGACATTGCTGAGTTCCCGTGTCAGCCTTGTTCAAAATCTGCACGATCAGCAGGTCGCGGCCTATCAATTGCTATCGGCGATCGGCAAGTTAACGGCTGGCGACCTGGGCCTCGGCGTCAAGATCTTCGACCCTGAAGAGCATTATAAGGATGTCAGGTCCCAGCCCATCGGCTGGAACTCCGAATCCAACGGGGACGCCAAACACTGATATTTAGCCCATATCTGGACTCCTTGGCCGGGGTTTCGGGCATGAGTGCCAGCCCATTGAGCGGCCGCGGAAGCTCAGGATAAGCGCCGTCCGTACGCTTTGGTTGCATAGATTTGCAAAAGCCAAACGTTAACGAGTGCTTCTCACTCGTTAACGCGGGATTGCCGTAACGTTATGGAATTGTTTAGGGTCTTCCACTAAGGTTTCCGGTGAACGCCAGGCAAACCGCCGGTGGGAGTGGTCATCGTTATGAGTGCTGAGGGTCAACAAGAACCATCAATGGAGGACATCCTCGCCTCCATTCGGAAGATCTTGTCCGAGGACGAAGCCGAGCCGGCGAAACCTGCGGCGCCGGAGCCAGCTAAGGCTGCGCCGCCTCCACCGCCTCCGCCCCCACCACCACCGCCTCCGCCGCCTCCGGTGGAACGGGAGCCTGCTCCTGTTTTCGCAGCTGAACCGGAGCCCGAACCCGAACCTGAGCCGACCCCGGACGAATCAATTTTCGACCCCGAGCCTGAGGCCGAACCGGTGTTCGACCCCAATCTCCTCGCCGAACCGGAACAGCCGCTGCAGCTGACTGACGAGATGCTCCAGCAACCGCAGCAGCAGTACTATCAAGAGCCACAGCAGATGGCCTATCCGCCGCCGCAGGATTACGGCGCAGGGTATGGGCAGGGTCTTGTCTCCGACGCGGTAGAACATGCTTCGAGCGCTTCTATTGCCGGCTTGGCCCATGCTGTCGCGCGCGAGCGGGCTTTGGCCCTTGGAAACCAAGGCCTGACCCTGGAACAGCTGGTGCGGGAAATCTGCACCCCGATCCTGAAGGAATGGCTCGATACTAATTTGCCCTATATGGTCGAGCGCGTGGTAAAACAGGAAATCGAACGCATTGTGAGCCGCTCCGAGCGGATGTAGACACCGCCTGAGAGGTTCCTGGAAATTGCGCCCGCCGGGTAAACCGGCGGGCGTTTTTATGTCCGCCCCGGTTGCGTTCGTGGGCTCCGGCGGGTAAACCGGCGGGCCAATTCCGGGGAAGATGATGCTCGATAAAACCTACAATCCCGCGCAGGTCGAGGAGGCGCTTTACGCAGCCTGGGAGCAGGCTGGCGTATTCGCGGCCCACCCCGAAAGCGGTAAACGCCCGTACACGATCATGATGCCGCCGCCGAATGTGACCGGCAGCCTTCATATCGGTCATGCCCTGACGTTTACCCTGCAGGACATTCTTGTTCGCTATCACCGCATGACCGGACGGGATGTCCTGTGGCAACCGGGCACGGACCACGCGGGCATCGCCACCCAGATGGTGGTGGAACGGCAACTCGCCGAGTCAGGGCTCAAGCGTACGGAAATGGGCCGCGACGCCTTCGTCGCGCGGGTGTGGTCGTGGAAAGAACAATCCGGCGGCATGATCACCCATCAACTCCGCCGCCTCGGGGCATCGCCCGATTGGCCGCGCGAACGTTTCACCATGGACGAAGGCCTGTCCAAGGCCGTGGTGAAGGTGTTCGTCGAGCTGTATCGCCAGGGTTTGATCTATCGCGACAAGCGGTTGGTGAACTGGGACCCGAAACTGCACACGGCAATCTCCGACCTTGAAGTCGAGAACCGCGAGCAGAAAGGCAAAATGTGGTTCTTCAAGTATCCCATCGAGGGCCGGGACGGTGCGCACATCACCGTCGGCACGACGCGGCCGGAAACCATGCTCGGCGACACCGCCGTGGCGGTTCATCCCGACGATGAACGCTATAAGGATTTGGTTGGCAAGCACGTCAAGCTGCCGATCACAGGGCGGTCCATTCCGATCATTGCAGATGACTATGCCGACCCGGAGAAAGGGACCGGCGCGGTCAAGATCACGCCCGCCCACGACTTCAACGACTTCGCCGTCGGCAAGCGTCACAAGCTCGAGATGATCAACATTTTCGACCGCGACGCCAGGCTGAACGAAAACGTACCCGAGCACTTGCGCGGCCTCGACCGCTTCAAGGCGCGCGACAAAATCGTTGCCGCACTGGAAGAGCAGGGGTTGCTCGACCACATCGAAGACAACGCCATGACGATTCCCTACGGCGATCGTTCGGGCGTGGTCATCGAGCCATGGCTTACAGATCAGTGGTATTGCGATGCCGCGACCTTGGCCGCGCCGTGCGTCAAGGCGGTGGAAGACGGCCGCACCCGCTTTGTGCCGAAGAACTGGGAAAACACGTTCTTCGAATGGATGCGCAACATCCAGCCCTGGTGCATTTCACGCCAGCTCTGGTGGGGGCATCAGATTCCGGCCTGGTTCGGTCCTGACGGCGAGGCGTTCGTTGCTTATGACGAAGCCGAGGCGCAAGCCTTAGCGACCGCGAAGTACGGCAAGACGGTCGAGCTCACGCGCGATCCCGACGTGCTCGACACGTGGTTCTCGTCGGCCCTGTGGCCGTTCTCGACCCTTGGTTGGCCGGACAAGACGCCGGAACTAGCGCGATATTATCCCAGCGATGTGCTCGTGACCGGCTTTGACATCATCTTCTTCTGGGTCGCCCGCATGATGATGATGGGCATCCACTTCATGGGCGATGTCCCGTTTCGCGACGTCTACATCCACGCCCTGGTCCGCGACGAGAAGGGCCAGAAGATGTCCAAGTCCAAGGGTAATGTCATGGACCCCTTGGACCTTTGCAATAGCTACGGTACCGATGCCGTGCGGTTTACCTTGGCGGCCATGGCGGCCCAGGGTCGTGATATCAAACTCGCCGAAAGCCGGATCGCCGGGTACCGCAATTTTGTCACCAAGATTTGGAACGCCGCGCGCTTCTGTCAGATGAACGGCTGCGTCCTCGATCCCACCTTCGATCCGCGCAAGGTGACGGGGACACTCAACAAGTGGATCGTCGCCAAAACCGCCGATGCGGCGCGCACCATTGCGGCGGCGATCGAAGCCTATCGCTTCAACGATGTGGCCAACGGGCTCTATCAATATACCTGGGGCACTTTCTGCGACTGGTATCTGGAATTCACCAAACCCGTATTCCAAGGCACCGATGAGGCCCTGAAGGCCGAGACCCGCGCCGCCACCGCCTGGGCGCTGGACCACATCCTGATTCTCGGCCAGCCGATCATTCCATTTGTCACCCATGAGTTGTGGGACCGTTTGGCGGATGCGGCCGGTCAAAAGCGTGCGTGCGGTCTTATCGCAGCGCCGTGGCCGAAGCTGGACGATGTCGTTGCCGTCGAGGCGGAGGCTGAGATCGACTGGGTGGTCGATGTGGTGACCGCGATCCGTTCCGTGCGCTCGGAAATGAATGTGCCTGCGGGGACGCAAATTCCCGCTGTGCTGAAGGGGGCGTCGGATCGGACAAAATCGCGCCTCGCTACCCATGCCGACTTGATCGCCGCGAATGCACGGCTTTCAAAGATTGAAGCCGGCGAGGAGGCTGTTGCCAACGCGGCGCAGGTGGTGGTCGGCGAGTCCGTCGTGCTGTTGCCGCTGGCCGGCATCATCGATTTCGCCAAGGAACGAGATCGTTTGCAGAAAGAGATCACGAAGCTCGAGAAGAACATCGAAGGCACGGTGAGGAAGTTGTCTAACGAAGCGTTTGTCGCCAAGGCCCCGCCCGAGGTCGTCCAGGAAAATCGCGACCGTATCGCCGCCGACGAAGCGGAAAGAGCCAAGCTCGTCGAAGCGCTCAATCGAATTAGCGCCTGAATTCCGGCCGTGCCGGTAGGGACTGTGGGGTTGGTTTGACCGGCTCCATGCCCTATGCTGAAACCCATGTCCTCTTTCTAATTTCGGAAAATAGCCATGCTCGATGATGCCAAGAAACGGCCAGCTTTTGACAAGAGCAAGCTGCCGAGCCGCCATGTCACCGTAGGCCCCGAGCGTGCGCCCCATCGCAGCTATTATTACGCGATGGGCCTCACCGCCGAAGATATCGCGAAGCCGTTCGTCGCCGTCGCTTCGGCCGGCAACGACTCAGCACCCTGCAACACCACGCTCGACGCGCAGGCGGACATCTGTCGCGGCGGCGTGATCGAGGGCGGTGGGACGCCGCGCCGTTTCAACACGATCACCGTGACCGACGGCATCGCCATGGGCCACCAGGGCATGAAAAGCTCGCTTGCCAGCCGCGAAGTGATCGCGGATTCCGTGGAACTGTCCGTGCGTGGTCATTGCTACGACGCGCTCGTCGGATTCGCCGGCTGCGATAAGTCCCTTCCGGGCATGATGATGGCCATGTTGCGCCTCAACGTGCCGTCCATTTTCGTCTACGGCGGATCGATCCTCCCGGGTCGTTACAAGGATAAGGACGTGACGGTCGGCGACGTGTTCGAGGTCGTTGGCAAATACGCCGCGGGCGCTTGCCCGTTGTCGGATGTTCACGATCTTGAGAAGGTTGCATGCCCCGGCCATGGCGCATGTGGCGGTCAGTTCACCGCGAACACGATGGCCTGCGTGGGGGAGGCGATCGGCCTGTCATTGCCCAACAGCAATATGATGCCCGCACCTTATAAGGATCGCGCCGGGATCGCGCACGCGGCCGGTAAGCAGATCATGGAGTTGTTGCGCCGGAATATTCGTCCCCGCGACATCTGCATCAAGGAAGCCTTCGAGAACGCCGCGCGGATCGTTGCGGCGACGGGCGGCTCGACCAACGGCGGACTGCACCTTCCAGCCATGGCGAACGAAGTGGGGATCGCGTTTGACCTCTTTGACGTCGCCAATATTTTCAAGACCACGCCTTATATCGCCGACCTGAAGCCGGGCGGAAAATACGTGGCCAAGGACATGCACGAAGCGGGCGGCGTCTACATGTTGATGAAGACGTTGCTCGCGGAAGGTCTGCTGCACGGCAATTGCCTGACCGTGACCGGGAAAACGCTCGGCGAGAATATCGACGCAGTCACCTGGAACCCGAACCAGAAGGTGATCTACGACGCCAAGAAGCCAATCTCGCCGACCGGCGGTGTCGTGGGTCTCAGAGGGTCGCTCGCGCCGGACGGGGCCATCGTGAAGGTCGCCGGCATGCACCGTCTGCAATTCGAAGGCCCGGCGCGTGTGTTCGATTGTGAGGAAGACACCTTTGCCGCTGTGGAAGCCCGCAGCATCAAGGAAGGCGAAGTCATCATCATCCGCTACGAGGGTCCCAAGGGCGGCCCCGGCATGCGTGAAATGCTTTCGACAACCGCCGCGCTTTACGGCCTCGGCATGGGCGAAAAGGTGGCTCTGATCACCGATGGGCGCTTCTCGGGCGCCACGCGCGGTTTTTGCATCGGCCACGTCGGCCCGGAAGCAGCCGTCGGCGGCCCGATCGCGCTCGTGAAGGATGGTGACATCATCTCGATCGATGCGGAGAAGGGGACAATCGACCTGAAGGTCGATGAAAAGACCCTCGCCGAGCGCAAGAAGGCTTGGACGCCGCGCAAGAACAACTATCAGTCGGGCGCGCTCTGGCGTTATGCGCAGAACGTCGGGCCGGCCGTGAACGGGGCTGTGACGCATCCGGGCGCCAAAGCCGAGACTCACGTCTACGCGGATATCTAACCAGATCCATGGTTTTGGAAGTCGCGATCCTCAATGTGCGGCCGGGCGAGGAGGCTGCGTTTGAAGACGCCTTCGCGTCGGCGCGCCCGCTCATTGTCGCGACAATGGGGTTCCGCGATCTCGAACTGCGCCGCTGCGTCGAAACACAGAATCGTTACCTGCTGCTGGTGAACTGGGACACTGTTGAGGATCATACGGTCGGATTTCGAAAATCCGACCGCTACCCGAAGTGGCGTGAACTTCTCCACCACTTTTACGACCCATTTCCGATTGTCGAGCACTACGGCGCCGCTCTGTAGGTGCGTGGGCTCAATCCAGATTGAGTTCGCACCACACCGGGGTGTGGTCGGACGCTTTCTCCTGACCGCGCGGAGTCTTGTCGATGCCGCTGCCGGTAAGGCGGTCCGCCGCTTGCGGCGATAGCAGGATGTGGTCGATCAGGAGTCCCTGGTCCTTCTGCCACGCTCCGGCCTGGTAGTCCCAATAAGAGTAGAGATGAGGTTCCGGATGAAATGCGCGCAGCGCGTCCGTGAGTCCGAGGTGGAGCATGGTGCGAAAACGGGCACGTGACTCCGGTTGCATAAGCGCATCTTCCGCGAACGCACGCGGTTCGTAAACATCGCTGTCGCGGGGGATGACATTGTAGTCGCCGCCGAACACGGCCATTTCGTCGCTTGTCAGCGCACGTGCCATATGTCGCTCGAGGCGCTCCATCCAGGCCAACTTATATGGGAACTTGGGCGCGTCGATGGGATTGCCGTTGGGCAGATAAATGCTCGCGACACGAATCTTTCCGAACACGGTCGCTTCGAGATAGCGGGCCTGCTCGTCCGTGTCGTCGCCAGGTAGCCGAGCAGCAACGTCTTCGATGGGAGACTTCGAGAGAATCGCGACCCCGTTGTAGGTCTTTTGCCCATGGGTGGCGACGTTATAGCCGATATCTTCGATCTCAAGACGCGGAAATGCCTCGTCGACGCATTTGATTTCCTGGAGCAGGACGACGTCGGGCGAGAATGACCGCAGCCAGCCCAGCACGTTCTGGAGGCGTGCCTTGATGGAATTGACGTTCCAAGTGGCAATCTTAATGGTGGTCATGCTCAAGCTGCCGGCGTCTTGGTTAAATATGCGTTGAGCGCGGCGCGGGTTTCTGCCGCCGAATTCGCTAGCTGCGGCAGCAAGGTGGCGATCTCGTCGATTGTCGTAGCCCGCTCCTCGATGGATTTAGCGATCTCTGCGACCTCAATCGCGCCGAACTGTGCGCATAAGCCTTTGAGCGCATGAGCCGATCGTTTGGCTTCGCGAAGCTTTCTGGCTTTGACGTGCGTCTCCACGTCGGCCCGGTATTTTTCGGAGTTATCTAGAAACCGCTCGATCATCGTCTCAAGCGCGTCCGCACCAAGCACATTCCTGAGTTCGGTAAGTGCCGCGGTGTCGAGCACGAGCGGCGGCAACCCTATGTTTATGTTACGAACCGTGTCATCCGGTGCGCGGGCATCGTTCCCCGTGGATTCCATTAGACGATTCATTTCCGTCATGAGCGCTTCCCAATTCACAGGCTTGGCAACAACGATATCGGCGCCCGTGTCGAGAAAGCTGCGCTGGTGAGAACTGACAAGGTCCGCGGTGAGGGCGATGATCGGCAGTCGCCGGCCAGTGCCGTTCTCGGTGGTGCGGATAGCGGCAATCGCCTCTGATCCGTCCATAATCGGCATCTGAATGTCCATAAGAACGATATCGTATGTCGCCTTGGCGACGGCGGCGACGGCCTCTTGGCCGTTGGCGGCCGTATCGACTTCATAGCCTCGTTTTCCAAGCATGGTCGTGACCAAGAATCGCGTGGTCTCGTTGTCTTCGGCGACGAGCACGCGACGGCCCTGTCCCGAGGTCGTCGGCACAGCGGGGACATGCTGGGACCGGGTGCGCCGTGTCGGTTTCTGAGCAACGGCATTCGGGTCAAGTTTGTGTTTGATGGTGAATGAGAACGTCGATCCTTTTCCCAGCTCCGATGAAACCGATACCGCTCCACCCATGGCTTCCACTAGCCGTCGTGTGATCGCCAGTCCCAAGCCGGTGCCGCCGAATTTGCGCGAAGTGGATGAGTCTGCCTGAACAAAGGGCTGGAACAACCGCTTGATCTGGTCTTCAGAAATTCCAATGCCGGTGTCGGTGACGTCGACTCGCAGCACGACATCGCCATCGGTGGCGGCATTCTGCGACACGGCGATGGTGATCGCACCTTTTTCGGTAAACTTGATCGCGTTACTGGTCAGATTGACGAGAATCTGGCGCAGTCGTTTGGCGTCGCCTATGACCCCGTCCTGCAGTTTGGGATGGAGCGACAGCGATAGCGTGACGCCCTTTTCGCTGGCAAGCGGCGCGAAGAGGGCCTCGACTTCGTTGGTGATGTCGGAGATGCGGAACGGAACGGTGTCAATATGCAACTGGGCGGCTTCGATTTTGGAAAAATCGAGGATGTCATTGAGCAAATCGAGCAAAGTTCGCGCCGAGCGAACCAATCGCCGCATGACGTCACTTTGTTCGGCCGTGAGCTTACTCAGAAGGATCAGGTCGGCCATGCCCAGAATGCCGGTCATGGGGGTTCGCAATTCGTGACTCATCATGGCGAGGAACTGGGATTTTGCGGCGTTAGCCTTCTCCGCCCGCTCGCGCTCCATCTCCAGGTTCTGAGCAAGCGTCGCGAGTTCCGTTGCCTGCTTCTGAAATCGATCGCGTGTCGCGCGCAGTTCGGACTCGTATTCCACCCGGTCCGTTATGTCCCGTGTTGCGCTCTGACGTTCAATGCGGCCCTCAGGTGTGCGGATTGTCTGGACCGAAGCCTCGACCCAGATCAGACGGTTGTCCTTGGTGCGCAGTCGCCTGCGATAGGTGCCGCTCGAGGGCGCAGATTTATTGTCGGAAAGACTCATGTAGCCGTCAGGATCGCTCTCGACGATAGCGATGGACTCCGCCACTTTTTTCCCGATTACCTCGTCAGGTCTATATCCGGTAAGGCGCTCGATCGACGGAGATATGTACCGGTAAACCCCGTCTTCATCGCTCACGGAAATCACATCGCTCGCATTGTCGGCGAGAAGGCGAAAACGGAGTTCACTGTCCCTCAGCGCCACCTCAGCCGCGACGCTATCGCTGATGTCACGGCTCGACGTCAGAAGCTGACGGCTGCCGTCCTTGTCGGAAATGACGGTGGAGTGGCTCTCTATCCACGCCGTTGTCCCATCCTTGCGGATGACCCGGTAACGCTGCCGCATCTCGCTCGATAGCGGGCGGGCGGAGATTCCCGCGAATTGTTCGTTTACTGACGCATAATCCTCCGGGTGTACGAACTTGAAGGCCGGCATTCCGATATACTCTTCGGGCGTGTAGCCGAGGAGGCGAAAGACCGACGGTGAGATATAAGCGGTGTTTCCCTTATCATCCGTCAACGCAATGATATCCGTCGCATTGTCCGCGAGAAGACGAAAGCGGCTCTCGCTATCTCGAAGGGCGCCTTCGGCGGCGACGCTGTCGCTGACGTCGCGGCTCGATGAAAGAAGTTGGCGATGGCCGTCCTTGCCGGGAATGACGGTCGCACGCGTCTCCATCCATATTATCGTCCCATCCTTGCGGATGGAACGATAACGCCCTTGCATCTCCTGCGAAGTCGGAAAAGCGCCGATCCCGGCGAGCTGCTCGCTGAGCTTGGGATAATCCTCAGGGTGCACGAACTTGAGGCTGAACGTCCCGATTAGCTCTTCGGGCTTGTATCCCGTGACACGAAAGATTGAAGGAGAGACGTAGGATGGAATCCCGTTCTCATCCAACAAAATGATAATGTCTGTCGCATTGTCCGCGAGAAGGCGAAAGCGGCTCTCGCTATCCCTTAGGGCACCTTCGGCCGCGACGCTATCACTGATGTCGCGGGTCGATGAAAGAAGTTGGTGTTTTCCATCCTTGCCGGGAATGACCGTGGTGTGGGTCTCTACCCATGCAATCTTTCCATTCTTGTGGATCATCCGGTAACGCAGCCGCATCTCGGTCGATAGCGGACTGTCGCCGATTTTGACAAATTGCTCGATCATCGAGCTGACATCATCCGGATGCACAAGTTGGAGGTTGAAATTCCCGGAGAGTTCTTCGGGCTTATAGCCCGTGAGACGAAAGATCGACGGAGAAATATAGGAGGCGCGCCGATTTTCATCCAGCAAAGCGATAATGTCGGTGGCGTTGTCCGCGAGAAGGCGATAGCGACTTTCGCTGTCCCTCAGGGCCTTTTCGGCTGCGACGCTTTCGCTGATGTCGCGGCTCGACGACAGAACTTGGCGGCGGCCGTCCTTGCTGGGAATGACCGTGGAACGGCTCTCCATCCACGCAATCGTTCCATCCTTGCGGATGAACCGGTAGCGCTGCCGTAGCTCGCTCGATATCGGGCTCTTGGCGACCTTGGCATAGTCTTTAACGAGTGCGGGGTAATCCTCCGCGTGTACGAATTTGAGGCTGGGCGTCCCAATAAACTCTTCAGGCGTATATCCGGTAAGTCGAAAGATCGAGGGGGAAATATACGAGAGGATACCTTTGATATCTGTCAAACCGATAATGTCCGTCGCATTCTCGGCGAGAAGCCTAAAACGTTCCTCGCTGACGGCGAGGGCCTCGATCGCCTCATGACTTGCGGTGACGTCCTGAACAAATCCGATGGATCGGATTGGTTCGCCGCCGGGTGTGATCTCCGTCGCGGCCCTCATGTGCACCCATATGTACCGCCCGCTCGTGTGCCTTAGGCGCAGTTCGTATTCGCGTGTGAGGGTTGTGCCTACGGTCGCATTCACCTTTTCAAAATGTGCTCTATCATCGCGATGTACCAATTCGATGAATGTGGCGTTGGATGGCCGGTACGCAGGGTCGGTAACCCCGAGAATCTCCAAGAACCGCGGCGACCAGTAGTTTTCGCCAGTTTTAAGATCTCCTGTGAAATAACCCGCTTCAGCGGCGCGGAGTGCCAAGCCGAGCGTTTGTTGGCTTTGCCGGAGTGAATCCTCGGCAACCCGGCGCCGGGTGATGTCGGTCATCGTGCCGACCATACGCAGGGGTTTGTCGCCGTCCCATTCGGTGATCCGGCCTCTACTATGAACCCACACATAGCCGCCGTTAGCGTGGCGAAGCCGGTATTCCACGTCATACGGGGTGCCATCGACGAGATGGGTCCTGAACGCAGCGGGACCAACTTCTCGGTCGTCCGGGTGGCACAGTTCGTCGTGGAAGGGGGTCAAATTGTTTACGACTTGCAGATCGAATCCTAGAATCCGCATGAGTTCGGGCGAAGATCGAAAAACGTCGTTAACGGGATCCCAACTCCAGACGGCCGCCTCCGTTGCCGCGATCGCCTGAGCGAGTTCTTCCTCCCGCTCCTTCAGGGCCCGTAGCGCATCCTTGCGCTCTGTAATATCGGCCACGACCCCAAAATGCCGTGTGACACGGCCGTCCGCCGTCGTCTGGCAGCGGACGGAAATCATGATATCGCGCTGCGCGCCGTCGGCCCGGATAATGCGTGACTCTAATTCTCCGCCACGTTTCTCCCGAATTATTCTGCGAAACTCGGCATCAACGCGTTTACCGTCCTCCGGGTCAACGGGCGTCGCCATGTGCGCGGCCGTGGGGGCGAATGTGTCAGGGTCCTGGCCAAGAAGCTTGAACAGCTGCGGCGACCAGGTGGTAACGGAAGTTTTCGCGTCTACCGACCAATGTCCGATATGAGCCACGTCCTCGGCGAGTTCGAGATCGGCCAGAGTTGTGAGAAGCTGTGTTTGGAGCGCATGACGCGCGATCAAGTGGCGGCGTATAAATTCCACGCCAACGCCACCGAGCAAAAGTGTTATGAGGACAACGCACCCATAACCGATCCAAATGGTCTCGTACAAACTGTAGGTGAAGCCGCTACGATCGGCGGTAATCCCCACATAACCGATGATTTGACCGCTCGATACTTTGATCGGCCTGTAGCCGGTATGTGTGCCCCTGGCAAGCGGTACGCCAGTAACGTCATCGACGTCGTTGTCATGAAAAAGACCGTGCGCTGCCATGGTGATAGTTCGCGAGGATAACTGACGTCCAATCTCGGCAGGGGCGTTGGAGGCAACGATAACGCCCGTCGGCGTTGCGAGCCGATACTTGGCAATGAGGCCGTCATGAAAGAGGCGGTCGAGGATCGGTCGCACCGTCATCAACTCGACGGCCACGGAGCTTTGATTGTCGCGATCCGCGCTTTCGCCAATGACTCCGGCAGCAACGTCCGACCAGCGGTCCACGGCTCTCGTGGTCACGGCCTCGGCGGAATCCATGCGTGAAACATAAATTCCGGCACCCAGCACGAACAGTCCGGCGAGTCCTCCGGCGATAAGGGTCGCGAGCACGCGCCGGACGCTCGCCGCCGCTGCCTTGTCCTCGGGCGATGTCACGCCACGGGTCAAACGTTTGGCGATTTCGAGGGCCCGGGCGGTGAACTTGGAATGCTGCACACAGAGTCCCTTCGAGGGATATTTCAGGCGATTTTACAAAGCCTAACATAATGATAATAACTGATTTATCTCGCCCGATCATTTAGAAATGCGAGGCGAATTGGGGACGGTTTTGACGTCAGGCGGCGTGAGGTTTGCCTAGAAATGCGCGGAAAGATGTGCTGGCTTGCCGGGCTTTTGCTGCTTCTTGGGGTCCAGGGGGGATTGGCGGCAGTCGACGGCTGGGTGCTGGCCCTATCATGGCATCCGGGGTTCTGTGCGGGCCATTCCGATGCACCAGACTGCCTAACGGCGACAGTGCCGCGGCTTACGCTGCACGGCCTCTGGCCCGAAGCACGTAAGCCGGAGGAAGAGGACTTTTGCGCCGTCGCGCCGGAACTGCGTACCCTGGATCGCACAAACGCGTGGTGTCGGTTGCCGGCCCAATCCGTGTCGCGGGAAACGTCGAACGCGCTGGATGGCGTAATGCCCGGCACGGCGGCTTGTCTTGATCGGCATGAGTGGCTTCGTCACGGCACTTGTTCGGGGCTATCCGCACAGGATTATTTTGCTATGGCTGCGCGACTTGCGACGCGCGCGGGCAATTTGGCAATCGAGAGGACACTTGTGAGTCGGGCTGGTGCGTCAATGACACTGGAGGATATGGAGCGGTCCGTGGCGGCGGACTTTGGGCCGGATCGTGCGCCGGCTTTTACATTTGTATGTGGTGAACGCGACGGCGTTCCGTATCTGAGCGAGGTCCGCGTCTCACTGACCGCCGACGGTCCGCGATTGTTCCCGGCCCCGGCGGTCCTGCATGTCCCGGCATTTCGGACAACGCAATCATGTCCCACCGACCAGCAGATACGCATTGACGGCGCCCGGTGAGGAGCCAGGTAAATGACGGTAAAGTTCTCGGGGCCGGCGCGGGTGTGTTATTCTAACTCCATGACCTGGGATCGATGCTTCATCGGCGTTGTAGGGGGCGTGGTCATCACATTGCTCACGGTCATGGGTGCATCCGCGGCCCCCGATTCATGCCCGCCCTATAACACAACAATCCGGGTGAACTTTGAAACGCACGCGCCATCGCCGACATATAGCAACGCTTTGAATGTGACGGGGATCAGAGACCTGTTTCAGACCCGTGGCGTGGCCATGGCCGGGCCGCATACGCAAGCTCTGGGCGTGACATTCATAACGCCGTTGTTCGATCTCGAGGGCCATACTCACTTTGAAGCGCGCGACGGCGGATTCTGTCTCTATTTTAGCGAGATTGATGCCGATTTCGGATATGGCGATATGGATGTCTATGTTGCCAGCGAATACCCACCCGGGAGCTGCGAATATCGGACGGTGCTGGATCACGAGAATCAGCATGTGGCGATCAACACCCAGGTCTTACGGGAGATGGCACCTCAGGTCCGCGCTGAACTTGAGCGTCTGTTGACCGAGGAGCAGCCGGTATTTGTGCTGGATTCAAAAAGCGCCACCAGGGAAAAGCTGACCGATTTATCCCAACGCATGAAGCCAATCCTTGCCGCATTTCAGGAGGTATTGGCGCAGCGGAACGGTTCCATCGATACGGCGCAGAACTACAAAACGACGTCGGCCGTCTGCAGGAATTGGAATCGCGGTAACGTGTGGCCGCAAGCCAAGCCTGCCGATTCCAGCGTCAGGCACGAGTAACGCGTCCATCATGGTCCAAACGGCTTTCGAGCGTATTCAAGCTCATGTGGCAGCCGGCGCGTTCGCCGCGGCCGACGCGCTGTGCGAGGATCTCATCCAGGCTGATGGGACCAACGCCGGACTATGGCATATGCGGGCAAGTATTGCTGCGCAGGCCGAGGACTGGATCGTCGCCGAGATTTACTATCGCCGGGCGATCGCCTTGGCACCTGATTCCGGTCAGCCCTGGTTCGGGTTGGCAAAGGTGTATCTTGCTACGGATGACCTCGAACTCGCTGCCGAGGCAGCGAACGAGGCATTAAAGCGCGGCATTCAGACGGGCGATGAGGTCGTGGCCCATGAGATCGCCGCCCGTGGCAAGTTCCGGCGCGGCGAAGTTGCCGCGGGACGCGCTGAGATGGCAGGCTTAGTGCCCTATTACCAGCAACGCTGTGCAGCGCCCACGCGCGACGGAGTCTTGAGTGCATTCCCGGGCTTGTCCGCCGCGATGTGCGCTGGTGATACTGACTTTGCCGCCTATCTCCTGAAAATGATCTATCCGCACGCGACGGAGATTGGTCCTGTCGCCATTGCTGCCACGGCATCCTTGGCTGAATGGTGCGCGGCGAACCAGGCGCCGTTTAGGATTCTCGATACGCCTCGTGACATGGACTTCCCGGCAACATCTCTTCATGGGCGCGCTATTTCCTATCGCACCGATCCCATCGCCATAGGGAGCATCGCCGGTGGCCGGTGGGTCCCACGGTTCGACTTTGCCTTGGCGCCGGATGGAACGCTGCTCCGCGATAGCGGCTACATGCATATCGATGCGACGTTCAACTTCCTGCCCCATGCCTATTTTCAGCCGGCTAATCTGGTTGTTCATCACGCGCCGGCGGAAGAAATTTTTGTCGATGCCGAAGTCATGCTGCTATCGAGCCCAGCCGACGGAAATTTTGGCCACTGGCTTATCGATTTTCTGCCGCGGCTTCTGGCGCGGGATGAGATTTCCGGTCGGGAGATCAAGATCGCGGTTCCCGAATCCTTGCGGCCGAAGCAGCTTGCGACACTGGCGTTGTGCGGCGTCGATACCAAGGATTTTCTGCTCTGTTCCGCCAGCGCGCAGTATCGATTCCGGACGCTGCATGTGTACCAAGCCGGACACGCCATGCCGCCCCACCCACGTCACGTTGCCTTTCTCCGATCGCGTTTCTGGGGCGCGCGTCAGGACAAACCCCGTCGCGGCAAACGGCTCTATTTGTCACGAACCAGTGTTGGAACGCGGATGGTGGCCAATCGAGAGGAGTTTGATCGCTTTCTGCGTGAGGAGGGAATCCAGTCGGTGGAATTGGCCGATCTGTCTATCGACGCCCAGCGGGAACAGTTGGCCGACGCGGAAGTACTTATCGGTGGTATGGGGACAAATTTGCTGGCGCTCTATTTCGCGCCACCGGGATGCACTGTCATCGGCATTATCGACGATCCGGCGCTCGACACCTTGATCGCTCACACCTGTGCCATGCTGGGTATGTCGTGTCAGTATCTCGTGTCCACGCCAGCCGGAACGTCATCCAAGGCGATGCACGCCCGTGACCTGGACTTTGTCGTGGATTGCGGGGAGTTGCAGCGGCGGTTGAGGGAACTGGACAGGATCTAAGCTGAGAACGACGTCCCACAGCCGCAGGTGGAGGTCGCGTTGGGATTGTTGATGCGGAAGGATGCCGCCAGCAGATCGTCGACGTAATCGATCTCGGCTCCGTTCAGAAGGCCGAGGGAAACATCGTCGACCACCAACCGCGCACCATAAGCCTCGAAGATCCGGTCGTCGGCGGTGGTTTCGCCGTCGAGGCTAAAGCCGTAGGAATAACCTGAGCACCCACCGCCCGAGACGGACAGCCGCAGCATGAGATCAGGCTGGCCTTCCCCGGCGGCGAGGGCACGGACGCGGTCAGCGGCGGCCTTCGTCAAGGCGACGGTCGGGGTGTTGGCGGCAACTTGGTTCATGGCAGAGCCAGCTTGAGCAAAGTGAGAGCAAGTCTCAATTTAGGAGCCGTGGCGGGATAAAGCAAGGCATGGGGGCCTATGCGCCTCTATTAACGCTTGAGAAAGCGGGGGAAAACAAGGTTCTAGACCTGAGCTTTCGTGATTCCCCTGCACCCAAATCCAATTTAGGGTGCGCCCATGAAACCCCATTTGCGCGATCTGGCCGGAGCGATGGCCGCTGTTGCTTGCGATCCCGCCAAGTCGCGGGGTCGATTCACGGCGGAGGATGAGGCCGCGACCCGGTCTGTGTTCCAGCGGGATCGGGATCGGATCATTCATTGCGGCGCTTTCCGCCGGCTTAAATACAAGACGCAGGTTTTCGTCGCGAGCGAGGGCGATACCTACCGGACGCGCCTGACCCACAGTCTCGAAGTGGCGCAGATCGCGCGCTCCCTCTGCCGGTTCCTTGGCCTCAACGAGGATCTGGCGGAAGCCTTGGCCTTGGCCCACGACCTTGGCCATACTTGCTTTGGGCATGCTGGGGAGGATGCCTTGCAGGAATGCATGGCTGGCTTCAACGGTTTTGATCACAACGCCCAGTCCTTGCGCATCGTGACCAAACTGGAACGGCGCTACATCGCCTTCGACGGTTTGAATCTTAGCTGGGAAAGCCTGGAAGGGCTGGTGAAGCATAATGGTCCGCTCATAGGTGTCGCGCGCTCCCGGCCGGTGCCCCTGGCGATCACGGAATACAATGCGACCCATGATCTGGAACTAGGCACCTTTCCAAGTGCAGAGGCCCAGATCGCCGCTGTCTCCGACGACATCGCCTATAATGCCCACGACCTGGACGATGGCCTTCGCGCGGGACTGTTTACCCTCGACGACGTGATGGCATTGCCCTTGGCGGGTCCAATCTTCCGCGAGATCGCCAGCCGCCACCCCGGCGTCGATCGCACCCGGCTGATCCATGTATCGCTCAGCCGGATCATCGCGGCCATGGTTGACGACGTCATTCTGGAAAGCACCCGCCGGCTGGCCCTGCTCAAGCCGGCCGATGCCGACGCCGTGCGGGCCCTGGGGCAACCCCTGGTGGGCTTTTCGGAGACCATGGTGGCGCACGACAAAGCCTTGAAGGAATTTCTGTTTGCGCATATGTACCGGCACACCAAGGTCAACCGCATGACGAGCAAGGCTCGCCGCGTTGTGCGCGATCTGTTCGCGCTGTTGCTGGCGGAGCCGGAACTTATGCCGGAAGACTGGCGCATCGGAGGGATCGAGGCCGGAAGCCTGAAGGCGGCACGACGTGTCGCCGATTATATTGCCGGAATGACGGATCGCTTTGCCCTCGATGAACACTCCCGCCTGTTTGACCCCGCCGTAAAACCATGAACGTCTTTGCGATTGTGAAACGCCAGGTCGATGCGGCCGTGGCCGCATTGATCGCGGAGGGCAAGCTCCCGTCCGGGCTGGATCTCGCACGCGTTGCCGCCGAGCCGCCGCGGGAATCAGCCCATGGAGATGTCACCACCAATGCCGCCATGGTTCTGGCTAAGCCGGTGGGCAAATCGCCGCGCGACCTGGCGCTCCTGCTGGTCGATAAACTGAAGGCCGCGCCGGATGTGGTCGACGCGACCATCGCGGGACCGGGCTTCATCAATCTCCGTCTCACCGATCGGGTCTGGCTCGATGTCCTGAGAACCGTCCTGGGCACGGGGACAGCTTACGGCAATGCCACGATTGGCGGCGGTGAGCGGATTAACGTCGAGTATGTCTCGGCGAACCCGACCGGTCCGATGCACGTGGGGCATGCCCGTGGTGCGGTCGTCGGCGATGCCCTGGCGCGTCTGCTGGCAAAAGCCGGTTTCGCTGTTACCAAGGAGTACTACATCAACGATGCGGGCGGGCAGGTGGATAACGTCGCCCGTGCCCTACGGATGCGATATCTCCAGGCCATCGGACGTATCACCGAAGCGGACGTTCAGGGCGCTCTGGAGCGCAAGGAAATTCAGTACGGCGGCGCCTATCTTATACCCGTGGCCGAGGCATTGGCCGCACGGGACGGCTCGAAATGGGCGGAAGTAAATGACGACGCGGTCTGGATCCCGGCGCTCAGGGAATTCATCGTCGCCTGGATGATGAAGCTGGTGAAGGAGGACCTGGCGGCGCTGGGCGTCAGTCACAATATTTTCGTGTCGGAAAAAGCCCTGGTGGACGCGGGCAAAGTCGACGCGGCGCTCGCCTTTCTGACGGAAGCAGGGTTGACCTATACGGGTATCCTCGAACCGCCCAAGGGCAAGACGCCGGACGATTGGGAGCCGCGACCGCAACTGCTGTTCAAGGCCACCCAATTCGGGGATGAAGTGGACCGCCCCCTCAAGAAGTCCGACGGTAGCTGGACCTATTTCGCGGGCGATATCGCCTATCACAAGGACAAGGTTGACCGAGGATTTACGGATCTCGTCAACGTCTGGGGTGCTGACCACGGCGGTTACGTTAAGCGCGTTCAGGCGGCGCTCAAGGCGCTGACGGCGGGCAAAGGCCAGCTGGACGTTCAGCTCTGCCAGATGGTGCGGGTGCTGAATAATGGCGAGCCGGTAAAGATGTCCAAGCGGGCGGGCACCTTTGTCACCATGCGCGACCTCATCGACGAGGTCGGCAAGGACGTGGTGCGGTTCATCATGCTGACGCGCAAGAACGACGCGCCTTTGGATTTCGACTATGCCAAGGTCATGGAAAAATCCCGCGACAATCCGGTGTTCTATGTCCAGTACGCCCACGCGCGCGGCCGATCCGTATTCCGGCACGCGGCGGAAATGTTTCCCGCCGCCGATCTCAGCGACAAGGGCTTGGCGTCCGCCGATCTCAACCTCCTGAACGATCCCGACGAGTTGGCGGTGATGCGCACCCTCGCGGCATGGCCCAGGACGATCGAGGGGGCGGCTCTTGCCCACGAGCCACATCGGGTCGCGTTCTACCTTTCCGATCTCGCGGCTCAGTTCCACGGCTTGTGGAATAAGGGCAACGACACCGTTGCGCTGCGTTTTCTCCAGGCGGAAAATCATGCACTCTCACTCGCCCGCCTGGCGCTTGTCCGTGGCGTGGGCGTGGTGATAGCGTCCGGTCTAGCCGTGTTCGGGGTCGAGCCGGTTGAGGAGATGCGCTGATGGCCATAGATCGCGACGGTGACGGACCGCCGCTGCACAGGGACGAGGAACGCGCCGCAAAGCCCGCAGAGGGGCTTCGGGCTTCCCCGTTCACCGAGGATGTGTTCGACGATGAGTATTACGGTCGGCGGCGGCGCGGCGGCGGAATCTCCTTTGGCGTGATCGCAGGAGTTGTCTTTGTCGCCGCAATCGTGGCGGCGGTGGGCTGGTATATTGTCGGTGAGCGCAGCGCATCGACAGGCGGGGAAGGGGGCGCCGGCCAAGTCGTCAAGGCCGATCCCGCGCCTTACAAGATGAAACCCGACGATCCGGGCGGCATGCAGGTCGATAACCAGGACAAGCTGATCTACGACCGCGTCGCCAAGGGCGCGCCGCCCAGCCGCGTCGAGAATCTATTGCCCGCACCGGAGGAGCCGCACGCGCCGCCGGTGCAGACCACTCCCGCAGCTTCAAGTCCACCGGCACCGAGTGCACCTCCAGGCGCATCGGCCACCGCCGAAAAACCGGCTGCGGCCACGCCGCCCGCTGCATCAACCGATGACTCGCTGGCTAAGTTAATGGCGCAACTTTCGGCATCGCGGGGGTCGGCCTCGCCGCAGACCGCGGCTACGCCCGCGTCGCAAACGTTGCCGGCAAATCCTCCCGCCGTCCCGGACACCGGTACGCCCGCGGTACTTGCCGGTCCTGCGGCTCCTGGGACAACACCGGCACCCGCGCCGGATACCAAAGTCGTTGGGGTTGCTCCGGCCGCGGCCGCTCCGGCGGCACATCAACCGGCTCCTGATCCGGCAAGTCCCATGCTGTTGGTACCGGTGGCGGACAGTGCAGCGCCGTCACCGCCTGCATCGGAGACTACCATCGCTCAAGCAACGGCTCCGGCCCCCGCGTCGCCAGCAGTCGCTGCGCCTCCTGCGGCTCAGCCGCCTCCGGCAACGGGCGGCGTGTCGATCCAGTTGGCGTCGGCACGGTCAGCGGACGCCGCCATGGGCGAATGGAAACGTATCAACGGCAAGAATAGTGACCTGCTTACCGGTCTTACGCCGTCTGTGGTCCAGGCCGAGGTCCCTGACAAAGGCACATACTTTCGTTTGCGGGCTGGTCCTCTGGCGGACAAGCCGGCGGCTGAATCCCTCTGTGGGGCTTTGGCGGCACGGAATATCAGTTGCCTCGTCGTTCGGCCCTGAACGGCATTGTCTCCGTTTCCCCTTCCTGCAGCGCCCCCCTTGGCGGCGATCTTCGGCCTCGCCGGTCTTACGCTGACCGGCGCTGAGCGATCCTTTTTCCAGCGCGTCAGGCCCCTGGGCTATATTCTGTTCGCGCGGAATGTGGCTGATCCCGTTCAGGTCGCCGCGCTTGTTACCGACCTTCGCGGATTGGTGCCCGACTTCGCACCATTGATCCTGATCGACCAGGAAGGGGGCAGGGTACAGCGTCTCCGGCCTCCGGCGTGGCGCTCCGCGCCGGCCATGGCACCCTTTGGAAAGCTCTACGCCAAGGATCGCGCGGAAGCCGCATCCACCTTAAGGCTTAACATGCAATTGATTGGCCAAGAGCTTGCCAGTCTTGGTATTGATGTTGACTGCGCGCCGGTCATGGATGTGCCCGTGGCGGGTGCGCATGACATCATCGGCGACCGCGCATTCTCCAATGACCCCAAGGTCGTCGCCGCTCTCGCACCGGTAGCGTGCGAAGGCCTGATCGCAGCCGGGGTGGTGCCGGTGATCAAACATATTCCCGGCCACGGCCGCGCCAGGGCCGACAGCCACAAGGAACTGCCGGTCGTGGATGCTGATCTGCCGGCATTACGGGCCAGCGATTTCGTACCTTTCGCCGCATTTCCGAAATGGGGTCTGCCGGCCTTCGCCATGACGGCCCATGTGGTCTACAGCGCTATCGACCGGGCTCGCCCGGCGACCAATTCACCTGTGGTCATCAGGGAGATCATCCGGGGCGAACTTGGGTTTGACGGTCTGCTCATGAGTGACGACTTGTGCATGCGGGCGCTGGCCGGGCCCTATAAGGAGCGCGCCGCCGCCGCTCTCGAAGCCGGCTGTGACGCCGTCCTCCATTGCGACGGGAATTTGGCCGACATGGAGGCCGTTGCCGTGGGTTGTGGGCCTCTCGGGTCTAACGGCCAGCGTGCTCTGGCCGCGGTCGCCGCTATCCGAGGGCGGCCGAAAGGCGAAATTTCCAAGATCACGGGAGCGACCGCTGTGGCCGAGGCACTCGCCCGTGGATAGCCTTGCCCCAATCCTCAACGGCATCGTGACCCTCGGCGTTCCCGCGGTCCTGGCCATTACCTTGCACGAAGCCGCCCACGGCTATGCGGCGCTTGCGTGCGGCGATCCCACCGCAGCGGAACATCAACGCCTATCCCTCAACCCGCTCCGCCACGTCGATCCGATGGGGACGATCATCCTGCCGGCCATGTTGCTGCTGGCGCATTCGCCATTTTTGTTCGGGTGGGCAAAGCCTGTTCCGGTCAACTTCGGCCGTCTCCGCCATCCGCGCCGTGATGCGGTCTGGGTGGCCGGGGCCGGGCCGGCCACGAACATTGTCCTGGCGATTGGTTCCGCGCTGCTGATGCGCTTCATACCCGCCACGCCGTCCCCAGCCGCGGGACTTGTCGGCGAGATGCTTCAGAATAGCATATTTATCAACGTGATACTGGCCGTCTTTAATATGATACCAATACCGCCGCTGGACGGTGGACGGGTTGCTGTCGGTCTCTTGCCGCTTGCCCTCGCGCGGCCCTTGGCGCGACTGGAGAAATACGGCATGGTGATTTTGTTGGCTCTATTGATCGGATTGCCGTGGTTGGGCGCGCTGGTCGGGCTTAACCTCAGTTTATTCACATGGATCGTCGGTCCGATCGTTACACGCGTCGTCCAGGCCATCGCGGCCCTGACGGGGCTTTCCTAGTGGGCTAACCGAAATGCCGTCGGAACCTTCAGAACTGCCGAGTTCACACGCCGCCGAAATCCCGCCCGTATTCGAGGAGGACGACCGGCCGATTCTGCCCGGGGACCAGTTCGTCCTCACCCTGGGGAGTTTCGAGGGACCTATCGATCTGCTTTTGAATCTCGCCCGGGATCAAAAGCTCGATCTGATGCACATCTCGATCCTGGCTCTTGCCGACCAATATCTGGCGTTCATCGAGACCGCCCGGGAATACCAGCTCGAAGTCGCGGCGGACTATCTGGTGATGGCGGCCTGGCTCGCCTTCCTCAAATCGAAGCTCTTGCTGCCCAAGGAGGAGACCGGCGAGGCCCTCAGCGCCGAGGAAATGGCCGAGGCCCTCAAATTCCAGTTGCTGCGATTGGAAGCGATGCAGGACGCCGGCCGCAAAATATTCGCGCTGCCACGGCGTGGGATCGACTTCTTTCCCCGCGGCACGCCCGAAGGATTGCCGATCACCTATCGCTCGGTCTACGACGTCTCCCTCTATGACCTCTTGCGGGCCTATGCGCGGCAACATCGGGACAAGAACGTTGCCGCCCTTGAAATCGAACCCTTTGATCTGTACTCCATCGACGACGCGATCGCGCGCTTGCGCGATATGCTCCCGAACGTCCCGGACTGGACGGACCTGCAGTCGTTTCTGCCGAAGGGCGTCAGGCAGCCGCTTATGCGCCGTTCGGCGGTGTCGACAACCCTGATCGCGATTCTTGAACTTGTTCGCCAGGGTAAAGCCGACATCCGCCAGGATGGTGGGCCGTTCTCGCCGATCTATCTTAAACCCGCCAACCGACCGATGGTTACCAATGACTAGCCCCGATAACGAGCAACTGGCGGAAGACGAAGCGCCGGAACACAACATCTCCGAACTGCCGGAGTCCGTGGCGGAACAGGTGGCGGCCCAGACGGCTGCGCTCACGCGCCGCCGCGAGGATGACCTTCGGGTCTTGGAAGCTTTGTTGTTCGCAACCTCGGAGCCCTTGTCCGAGCGTGTCATCGGCGAACGCCTGGGGACCGGCGCCGACGTTCCGGCGCTTATGGAGGAACTCCGGGCCATGTATCAGGGGCGGGGGATCGAACTCCTGCAAGGAAACGGCCGCTGGTCATTCCGTACTGCGCCCGATGTGACTGAACGGCTGAAGCTTGAGAAACTCGTGCCGCGCAAGCTGTCGCGTGCCGCGATCGAAACTCTGGCCATCATCGCCTACCACCAGCCCGTGACCCGGTCGGAAATCGAGGAGATCCGGGGTGTGGCGGTGTCCTCGGGGACGGTCGATATCCTGTTGGAGGAAGGCTGGATCAAGCCGCGCGGCCGCAAGGAAGTTCCCGGCCGCCCGGTCATGTGGGGAACGTCCAATGCGTTTCTCGACCATTTCGGCCTGGAGGCGATTCAAGATCTGCCGGGTATCGAGGAATTGCGGGCTGCCGGATTGCTTGATAGCCGTCGCGGCGTTTCGGCCTACGGAACCCGTGGAGCTACCGATACGCTGCTATTCGATACGGAAGAAACCGACGAGGCCGTCGAGCCGCTCACCCAGAGCGCCGAAAATCATGTCGAGGCGGGCGAAGAATAGCCGCGTGTCCTGGATCTGCATTGATCGTGGGCACTGCCGTCATCTTGAGCCGGACGGGCGTACGGCATAAGCATTGCGGCCGGCGTTCCTTTTTGCGATGATCACCTGAGAAAAGCTCTCTAAGCCTTTGGAGTAATTGAACTATGGGCGGGCTCAGCATATGGCATTGGATCATCGTCATCCTCATTGCCCTGATTCTATTCGGCGGCGGCGGCAAGATTTCCAATATCATGGGCGACTTCGCCAAGGGCATTAAAGCCTTCAAGAAGGGCCTCAAGGATGAGGAGGTCGAACCTCCTGCGCCGACCGCCCAGAAGACGATCGACGGTGCAAGCCAGACCAAGGATAAGGACGAGGCTACGCGGGTCTGAGCCGGGAGCAACCGCGTGCCGGTCGTCGGCCCGCGATCGAAACACTGCATTGTCATGATGCCTTAGCGGATGTCTTCGAAACCACCCATGATTGACTCCGCACATGTTTGATTTCGCATGGTCTGAGATTGGACTGATTGGTCTGGTCGCGGTGCTCGTCCTAGGTCCCAAGGAACTTCCTCAGGCGATGCGCACCCTCGGCCGATTCACGCGCCAGGCGCGCAAACTCGCCGGCGAATTCCAGACTCATGTGAACGACCTGATGCGTGAGGCGGAGCTCGAAGATATCAAGCGCTCAGTGGATCAGGTTTCAACCGTCAACGTGGGGGCGGAGATCGACAAGCTGCTCGACCCCAACGGCGAGCTTGGGCCTGAATTTGAGGCGTCTCTGGCCAAGGCGCAGCAGGATATGAAAATCATGCCGCCGCCGCTTCCGACATCCGCGCCGGTTGCCCACACGCCGGAGCCGTCTGAGGTAAAGGCGCCGCCATCCGAGGGCCACCCGTGATCGCCAAGATTTCGGGACCGACGGCGGACGAGCCTGACGCCCATACCATGCCGTTGCTCGATCATCTGATGGAACTGCGCAAGCGGTTACTGGTGTCGATTGTCGCTCTGATCATTGCCTTCTTCGCATGTACCGCCGTGTCCGAGCCCATCTACGGATTTCTGGTCGAGCCCCTGGCCCATGCCATGGACGTCGCCGGGGGCACGAAACGGATGATTTACACGCATCTGACCGAAGCCTTTTTCACGCAGATGAGAGTCGCGTTTTTTGCCGCGATCATGGTCACCTTTCCGGTGTTCGCGACCCAGATATGGCTGTTTGTCGCGCCCGGTCTTTATCGACACGAGAAGAAGGCCCTGCTTCCGTTTTTGATCGCCAGTCCGGTCTTGTTTTTTATCGGCGGTGCCTTTGTCTATTATTTGGTCATGCCCAGGGCCTGGGCTTTCCTGCTCCACTTCCAAACCACGCCCGGAGAAGGTGTTCTCCCAATTCAGTTGGAGGCACGGGTCGGCGACTATCTGGATCTGGTCACGACACTCATGTTGGCCTTCGGGATCAGCTTTCAGCTGCCGGTGCTGCTCGTTCTGCTGGCGCGCGTCGGCATCATTTCCTCCAAGACCCTGCGCGAGAAACGGCGTTACGCGATTATCCTGGTGTTCATTTTTGCCGCCATCATGACCCCGCCCGATGTCATCAGTCAGATCGGTCTGGCGATTCCCATGCTCGGGCTCTACGAAATTTCGATCATCGGTGCGCGTTGGGTCGAGAAGGAACGTGCCGCTAGCACCGCCGCCAATGCCGCCGCCAGTGGGATCGACGATACGGATTTTAACCAGAGCTGAGGCCGGGCGGGGTCGGTTCGTTGAACATCCATTTGTCGCTCCTGCGCCTGTCACGGGGGCCCATTGTATCGAAGCGCCATGAGCCGCCAGAAAACCCGGTTCATATGCATAAGCCGTGATCGCCGCTCTCGGTCCCAAGGACAAGCCTTGGGACGACGGCAGAGCCCACCCTACTAGACGGACCAAGGCCCCACCCGTATAAGCCTTTCCTTATGCTTGACCTGAAATGGATACGGGAAAACCCCGGAGATTTTGACGCTGCGCTCGCGCGCCGTGGTACCGCTGCCATGTCCGCAGCGGTTCTTGCTGTGGATCAGCGTCATCGGGCCGCGACCACGGAATTGCAATCGCTCCAGAGCCGCCGCAACGAGGTCTCCAAGCAGATCGGCGGCGTCAAAGCCAAGGGCGGCGATGCGGCCCCCCTCATGGCCGAAGTCGCGACCATCAAGGACCGCATGGCAGCCCTGGAAGTTGAGGAAAAGAAGCTGGGCGAGGAGGTGCGGGGCCTGCTCTTGACGCTTCCCAACATCCTCCATCGGCTGGTGCCGGACGGCCGCGATGAAAGCGCCAACGTAGAGGTGCGCCGTTGGGGTACGCCGCCGACGCTCAACTTTACCGCCAAGGACCACGCCGATCTTGGCGTTGCGCTTGGGCTCATGGACTTCGACCAGGCCGCGGTGATTTCCGGCGCGCGGTTTGTGGTGCTCAAGGGTGCGCTTGCGCGACTGGAACGGGCCCTTGCCCAGTTCATGCTGGACACGCACACCGTGGAAAATGGCTATACGGAAGTGGCACCGCCATTTCTGGTCAAAGAGGAAAGCCTGGTGGGCACCGGGCAACTCCCGAAATTTGCCGATGATCTGTATCGCACGACCGCAGGTGCATGGTTGATCCCGACGGCAGAGGTTTCCCTCACCAATCTCGTCGCCGGCCGTATTCTCGACGGCGGCGAATTGCCCATGCGCGTCACTGCATTCACGCCATGCTTCAGATCGGAGGCAGGTGCGGCCGGCAAGGATACCCGTGGGATGATTCGCCAGCACCAGTTCAACAAGGTGGAACTGGTCAGCATTGTGACGCCGGAAGAGTCCGAAGCGGAACACGAACGCATGACCCGCAGTGCTGAAGGAATCCTGCAGCGGCTGGAGCTGCCCTACCGGGTCATGGCCTTGTGCGCGGGTGATGTGGGATTTGGCGCCAACCGCACTTACGACCTGGAAGTCTGGTTGCCCGGTCAGAATGCCTACCGGGAGATTTCAAGCTGCTCCAATACCGGCGAGTTCCAGGCGCGGCGTATGAATGCCCGCTATCGCCCCGCGGGGGAAACCAAGGGGACGCGCTTCGTCCACACTCTTAACGGCTCCGGCCTCGCGGTGGGGCGGACGCTGGTGGCCGTGCTGGAGAATTATCAAAACGCCGACGGTAGCATCCGTATCCCCGCCGTGTTGAAGCCCTATATGGGCGGCCTGGATACGCTGCTGGCGGCTGGTCGGTCATGACCATGGCCGGGCGTTCTCTCGCCGATCTTTCCAAGTGCCGCATCCTTTTGTCCAATGATGACGGAATTGGCGCCGAGGGCCTTGTCATACTGGAACGGATCGCGCGCGGTCTCAGCGACGACGTTTGGATTGTAGCACCGTCCACCGAACAAAGCGGCGCCGGACACTCGCTCACGCTCCATCAGCCGCTGCGCCCCATTAAAGTTGGGGACCGCCGTTATACGGTGTCCGGAACCCCCACGGATTGCGTGATGGTAGCGGTCAATCACATCCTTGAGGATCGTCGGCCGGACTTGGTTCTCTCGGGAATCAATATGGGCGGCAATATGGGCGAGGACGTTCATTATTCTGGCACGGTCG
>SCTM01000287.1 GCA_004297485.1 Rhodospirillaceae bacterium | reverse complement strand
GATGCAGGAAAGAAACGCAAACGGCCCCAAAGTGTTGCCGCTAAACCATAAGTTCTCTCATTGATGACGTATATATAGGTGCTTATCGTACGTATAACAATCTATAATTGTAATGGTGAGCGGCTCAACCGCGGATACAACATTGTTATCTTGGTGAAAAATCGACGGGCGAGCCGTCGCCGGGCACTATCGGTTGGAATCACAATCGATCGGCTCCGCGTTCATTTCGATCTATCGAACGACTTTCCCCGGATTCATCAGGTTGGACGGGTCGATGGCGTGCTTAAGCCGCCGCATGAGATCCAGCTCGACCGGGTCCTTGTAGTGCAGCATTTCCTCGACTTTGAGCCGGCCGATGCCGTGTTCGGCGGAGATCGAGCCGTTCATGGTCATGACCAGGTCATGGACGATGCGGTTCATCTCTGCCCAACGCCCGATATAGGCGGTGCTGTCCGCACCGACCGGCTGCGACACATTGAAGTGAACGTTGCCATCGCCCACGTGGCCGAAGGGCACGCACCGGGCGCCCGGGAAATGTGCCGCAATCGCCGCCATGCCCTGAGTGATGAAATCCGGAACCAACGACACAGGCACCGAGATATCGTGCTTGATGCTGCCGCCTTCATGCTTCTGCGCCTCGGGCAAAGATTCGCGCAGGCGCCACAGGCTTTTTGCCTGTTCCAGGCTGGAGGCCACGACGGCATCAACGATGGTTCCATCTTCGAACGCGCCTTCCAGTAGGCGGTCGAAAGCATCGCGAATAGCAGCGTCGGGACGTGATGTGGAGAACTCGATTAGCACGTACCACGGGTGGGATGCGGCGAAGGGATCGCTGCATCCCGCAATATGCTTCGCGCACATTTCCAAGCCGATACGCGGGATCAACTCGAAAGCCGTCACCGCGTCGCCGGAGAGGGCGCGGGCGCGGCTCAGCAACTGCGATACCGCGTTCACATCGGCAAGCGCGCACAGCGCCGTTGCGGTTTCCTGCGTGCGCGGGAACAGTTTGAGGACGGCGGCGGTGATGATGCCGAGTGTGCCTTCGGCGCCGACGAAGAGCTGACGCAACGCATAGCCGGTGTTGTCTTTCCCCAAGGCGCGCAGGCCGTTCCAGATGCGTCCGTCGGGGAGGACCACTTCGAGTCCCAGAGCGAGGTCGCGGGTGTTGCCGTAGCGCAGGACATTGATGCCGCCGGCATTGGTGGCGAGGTTGCCGCCAATCTGGCAGCTGCCTTCCGCTGCCAGGCTTAGGGGAAACAGACAGTTCTGTTCGGCGGCCTTGGCCTGAATGTCGGCGAGGATGCAACCGGCCTCGACGGTCATGGTGAAATTCACCGGATCGATGGCGCGGATCTTATTCATCCGCGACAGGCTGAGAATCACCTCGCTGGCATCCTCATGGGGCGAGGCGCCGCCGCACAGGCCGGTGTTGCCGCCCTGCGGCACGATGGGAAGCTTCGCGGCGGCGCAGGCGGCAACCACTGCGGCGACCTCGGCGGTGGTCGACGGACGAAGCACCATTGCTGCCCGTCCGCGATAAAGGCCGCGCTCCTCGTGCAGATACGCCGCCATGTCCTTGGCATCGGTGATGCAGGCGGTCGGCCCGACAATGGCGGCAAGACGATCGGACAGGGCCTGATCCAAGGGCACGGCGAGTAACTCCGGGGACGGAAATGTTGAAGCCTCAAAATGGGGCAAACAGCCGCGCAATTCAACTCCGCCCGGCAGGCGCTTCAATGATTTGCGGTCAAGGGCACGGAATGGGTCAGCCGCGTGGTGCGGCCGCGCGACGCAGGCGATCGTTGATGGCGACGCCGATCCCTGCCTCCGGGATCGGCATGACGGCGATGGCGCGGTAACGGGCTTTGTCGTCCAACGCGCGGAGCATGGCGAACAGATTGGCGGCGGCTTCGATCAGATCGCCGCCGGGACTCAGATTCAACGCGGCTTCCGATGGCGCCGTCCCGAAGGCCAGCAAGGCTTCGCCGGGCTCCGCCTGTTTCGCATTCAGGCGTAAAGGAAGTTCCGGCGCGTAGTGGCTCGCCAATTGTCCCGGTGAACGGGGTGCCGACGAATCGCCTTCGGCCACGGTCATGGACACGGGCTTTCCCAGCACGGCGGTGATTTCGTCGGCGGTGATGGCGCCGGGACGCAGAATCGCCGGTGCAGCGCCGGTGAGATCGAGCACGGTGGATTCAAGCCCGACCCGGCAAGGCCCGCCGTTCAGCACTAAATCCACTTGGTCGCCCAGCGACGCGATCACATGCTCTGCCCGCGTCGGACTGACGGTGCCGGACTTATTCGCGCTGGGCGCGGCGAGGGGTCGGCCGACCGCTTCCAACAGGGCGTGGGCGATGTCGTGGGCGGGCGATCTGACCGCGACCGTATCCAACCCGGCGGAAACCAACTCCGAGACCGCCGTCCCCGGCCGCCGGTGCATGACGAAGGTCAGCGGCCCCGGCCAGAACCGGTGCGCCAACAGGTCAAAGCGTTTGTCGGGAAGGGCGATCTCGGCCACCCATGGTGCCGCGGCCACATGGACAATCAGCGGATTGAAGCTCGGCCGCCCTTTGACCGCATACACTTTCGCGACCGCCGTGCCCTGGGTGGCGTCGGCCCCGAGGCCGTAGACGGTTTCCGTGGGAAAGGCGACCAAGCCGCCATTGCGCAGAATCCGCGCAGCCTCCGCGACCGAGTCCTGGGTCGTTGCGATCACGCGGCCTCTGTCTTAGCGCCGTGAATGGCTTGCCAGACCTTGAGCGGAGTCAGCGGCATATCGAGATGGGTGACGCCCAGTGGCTGCAACGCGTCGAGCACGGCGTTGACCGCGGCCGGCGTTGCGCCAACGGTGCCGGCCTCACCCGCACCTTTGATGCCGAGGGCGTTGCGCGGCGTCGGCACTTCCGTATAGGCGAAGTCGAACGTCGGCGTGTTGTCGGCGCGGGGCATACAATAGTCATTGAAGGACCCGGTGGTGAGCTGTCCGTCGCTGTCATACACCGCTTCCTCGAACAGCGCTTGGCCCAGGCCCTGAACCGCGCCGCCGTAGATCTGGCCCGCCATGAGCAGCGGATTCATCGCCAGACCGAGATCGTCCTGAATGGTGTAGCGCAAGATCACGGTCTCGCCGGTGGCTTCATCCACTTCCACTTCGCAAACGTGGCAGCCGTTGGGAAATGTGGCGTCGGGCGGCGTGAAGGCTTCCGAGGCCAAGAGTCCCGGCGCGGCGGCGGTTGGACGTTGTTTGTCGTCGAACGATGCGACGATCACCTCCTGGAGCGAGACGGTGCGATCGGTTCCGGCGACGCGGAACGCGCCGTCGACAAAGGTGACGTCCACCGGCGCCGTTTCAAGCAGCTCGGCGGCGATGGCCGTGCCCTGCTCGATCATCTTCACGACGCTCACCTTGACCGCACTGCCGCCGACCGGGATCGAACGCGACGCGCCCGTGCCGCCGCCGGTGGGCAGATCGTTGGTATCGCCCTGGCGGACGGATATGCGTTCGATGGGGATATTGAAAGCGTCGGCGGCGATTTGTGCGTAGACGGTCTCGTGTCCCTGGCCGTTGGACTGGGTGCCGATGTGGATGGTGAGCCGTCCATCGCGATCAAACGACAGGCGCGGCTGGTCGGTGCCGAATCCAGCACAGGCCTCGACGTAATAGCTGATCCCAAGACCACGCAATTTGCCGCGCCGTTTGGCTTCGGCGCGTCGTGCCGGGAATCCCGCCGCGTCACCCCGCTGCAAGGCTTTGTCCATCAACTCGGCGTAACGGCCGGAGTCAAAATTTTTGCCGAACGCGGTTTTGTACGGGAACTCTTCGGGCCGAATGAAATTCCGGCGGCGCAATTCGCTCGAGGGAATGCCGGTTTCCCGCGCCGCTTTTTCCACCAGGCGCTCGATGAGGTAGCTTGCCTCCGGACGGCCGGCGCCACGGTACGCGTCGACCGGGGCGGTATTGGTGACCACGATCTTGACGTCCGCGTAGGCGGTGGCGATGCGATACACGCCGGTCATCATGGGATGGCCGGCCATGCTTTGTACAGCCGCGCCCATGAGCGACAAGTATGCGCCTACATTGCCGAGAGAGGACACGCGCAGCCCGAGGAAGTGTCCGTCTTTGTCGAGCGCCAAAGCGGCATGGCTGATCTGATCGCGGCCGTGGGTATCGTTGAGAAAACTTTCCGAGCGATCGGCGATCCATTTCACCGGCTTGCCGACCAGCTTCGCGGCGACGACGCAAAGCACCGGCTCGTGAAACAAAAAGGTTTTCATGCCAAAGCCGCCGCCCACGTCCGGGCTGATTACCCGGACCTGTGCCGGCGGCACTTTCAGCACCGCACGCGCCAGCACGTCCCTCATGCTATGGGACCCCTGATTGCCTTGGGTCAGCGTGTAACTGTCCGTCTTCGGATCGTATTCGCCAATGGCGCCGCGGGGCTCCATGGCGGTTGGCGCGATACGCGAATTGACCAGATCGATGGTCACGATCCTTGCGGCCTGCGCGAATGCGGCCTCGGTGGCTTGGAGGTCACCCATCTGACAATGGACGAGGACGTTGCCTGGGGCTTGATCGGGGTGGAGTTGCGGCGCTCCCGCCGCAACCGCGGCAATTGCGCTCGATGCCACCGGACGTACGCTGTAATCGATCTCGACCATTTCCGCGGCGTCACGGGCCTGCGCAAGGGTTTCCGCGACAATCGCCGCCACCGGTTCGCCCACATAGCGTACCCGGTCCACCGCCAAAACCGGACGGCGCGGCCCCTTCACTTTGCCGCGGTCCTTATCCGGCGGCAGCACGCCGTCGGGGAGAAAATCCGTGCCTATGGCGGCCAGATCGGCCGCGACGAGAATGCGGACGACACCGGGCGCGGTCTTTGCGGCGGCGACGTCGATCCCGCGAATGTCGGCGTGAGCATGAGGGGACCGGAGCACATACAGATAGACTTGTCCGGGCACGGAAATATCGTCCGTGTAGCGACCGCCGCCGGTGAGAAATCGCTGATCCTCGACGCGGCGAATCGATTGTCCGACACCAAAGTTGCCCATTGTCTCTGCCTAGGTTGTCATTCACGGGGAGGGAAAAAGCGACGGCGCGCGCTTCTTGCGCGAACGATGTGTTAACATAGCAAGCAGCGGCATTTTGTCCACCGGCGGCCCGGGAATATCATGGGTGCGGCAGTTTCCTGCGACGGATGCTGCTCAAGGAGTTGATTCGCCGCGCCCCACCGTGCTACCGCGCGCTATGCCGAATTTTCGCATCCAAGGTGTCGCCATGAAGATCTCCTTCAGCAAAATTGCCGCTCCAGCACGCGGGGTTGTCGTCGTCACCGTCGCCGAAGCGGCCGCGGGCAAGGAATCCAAGGCGGCAAAGAACAAGCCGGCGTCCGGCCCGGTGCTCGGCCGGTCCGCCGCGGCGATCGACATGCACACCAAGGGTGCGCTGCGCCGCGCCATCAAGGCCGCAGAATTCTCGGGTAAACGCGAGAAGACCTTGCAACTGCTGGTGCCGGGGGAGGGGCAATTCACACGGGTTGTGCTGGTTGGCGTGGGCGATCCGACCAGCCTTGATGCCTTTGCGGCGGAACGCCTTGGCGCCGTGATTTATGACACGGTCGCCCGCGAGCCAAGCGCGACCGTGATGCTTGAGGGCATCGATACGGCCAAGGCCGGTGCCGGCGAACTTGCCGCGCACGTCGCCGGCGGCGCGCGGCTCAAGTCCTATCGCTTCGACAAGTATCGGACCAAGGAGGACAAAGACGCCAAGCCGAAACTGAAATCCATCGTGATCCAGTGCCAGAAGCCGGCAGAGGCTGCCAAGGCCCATGACGCGGTAACGGCTCTGGTCGATGGTTCGTTCCTCACCCGCGATCTGGTGAACGAACCGGCGAATATTCTTTATCCGGAATCCTTCGCCAATCGCGCGAAGAGTCTTACCAAGGATGGCATCACGGTCGAAGTTCTTGCTGAACCGGCTCTGCGTCGCCTCGGCATGGGCGCGTTGCTCGGTGTCGGCCAGGGTTCGGCACGGCCGTCACGTGTTCTCGTGATGCGCTGGAACGGGGCACGCGATAAATCCAAGGCGCCGGTCGTGCTGGTGGGCAAGGGCGTATGCTTCGACACCGGCGGCATCAGCCTCAAACCGCCACCGGGCATGTGGGACATGAAATGGGACATGGGCGGAGCGGGCGTCGTGACCGGCGTCATGCAAACCCTGGCCCGCCGTAAGGCGCGCGTCAACGTGGTCGGGCTCTGTGGGCTGGTGGAAAACATGCCCGACGCCAATGCGCAGCGTCCCGGCGACGTGGTTACCTCCATGTCGGGCCAGACCATCGAAGTGCAGAACACCGATGCGGAAGGCCGGCTCGTGCTCGCCGACGTGCTGTGGTACGCCCAACAGCGCTTCAAGCCGCGCGTCATCGTCGATCTCGCCACCCTTACCGGGGCCATCATCGCGGCGCTGTCGGAACACTACGCGGGTCTGTTCGCCAACAACGACGATCTGGCGAACAAGCTCACCGCCGCCGGCACTGCCGTCGGCGAGCGTTTGTGGCGCTTTCCCATGGGCGACGAATACGACCGCGAACTCAAGTCGCTGATTGCCGACATGAAGAACATTGGTGGCCCGCGCGCGGGCAGCATTACCGCGGCGCAGTTCCTCCAGCGCTTCGTCAACAAGGACACGCCGTGGGCGCACTTGGACATCGCTGGTGTGGTGTGGAACGAGAAGGGCACGCCCCTGGCGGCGCCGGGGTCCACCGGTTACGGCGTGCGTCTGCTCAACCGCTTCATTGCCGACCATTACGAGAGCTAAATCGCCGGCTTGGTGTGGCCGTTCATCTTGAAGACGTAAACGTAATCGGCGCCGGGTTTGACGACGCTATCGCCTTTGCTGCCACCTTTCATGATGAACCCCGCAATCGAAGCGGCGTCGTTATCCGAGGTGGTCTGACGATAAAGTCCGATGTCGTTTGGCTTAAAACCATGCACGTCGAACAGCTGTGCCCGGGGTACCTTGGCCGTGCCAACGTACCAGTGAGCAGGCGGGCTCACGTGGCGCCGCATGAACGCTTGAATCTCGTCCAGGAGGTCCATCCGAGATTTGGCCATGAGTGGCCCTTTCCATGCAGAGTGCCACTATACGCCAATAGTATGCCGTGGCGGCGGTTAATGCCCCATGACGGCGCCGTTACGGTGAGGGCGACATCCGCGTTGCCGTGGCGCAAAACTCAAGCTAAACAGCCTGCGCGGCATGGTTGGCTGACCTGCCGCAGCGCAAATCCAGGAGACGTTCTTGACCACTTTGATTAAGCCTTTCCGTGGCTTACGGCCCCTGCCGGCACGAGCTGCCGCGGTCGTGGCGCCGCCCTACGATGTGCTCAGCACTGAGGAAGCCCGCGCCCGCGCTGAGGATAAACCCCATAGTTTCCTGCATATCTCCAAGCCGGAGATCGACCTGCCGCCGGGGTGCGATCCCTATTCGCCGGCGGTGTACGAAACCGGCGCGGACAATTTGCAGCGCCTTATCGACGGTGGCGTTCTCATCCGCGACGAGGAGCCGTTCTACTACGTGTACCGGTTGAAGATGGGCGATCATGTCCAGACCGGATTTGTCGCCGCGTCGTCGGTGGCCGCCTACGACACGAACCGTATCCGCAAGCACGAGTTCACGCGGCCCGACAAGGAAGACGACCGCGTTCGCCAGATCGATGCCCTCAACGCGCAGACCGGCCCGGTGCTGTTGTTCTATCGCGCCGCGCCCACGCTTCAGGCGATTCTCGAAAAGGCCGCGAGCGGCACGCCCACCTATAACGTCACCACCGACGGTGTCGTGCATACCCTGTGGCCGATCAGTGACGCCGCGTCGATCGATCAGATCACCAAGCTCGTGGACGCCATGCCCGCGCTCTATATCGCCGACGGGCATCACCGTTCGGCGGCGGCCTCGCGCGTCGCCGCGTCACGTCGCGGCAAGGTGACGGATACGGACAGCCATGAGTATTTTCTGACCGTGATGTTCCCCCACGATCAGATGCGCATTTTCGACTACAACCGCGTCATCGCCGATTTGAACGGCCTCACGGCCGAGGCGTTTCTGGCGAAAATCGCCGCGAGCTTCACGGTCACGCCTGCCGCCGGACAGGTGAAACCGGACCGGCCGACCCGCTTCGGCATGTATCTTGGCAATCGCTGGTACCAACTCGACATCAAGCCCGGGTTGATCCCCGCCAATGATCCGGTGGCGCAGCTGGATGTGAGCCTGCTGCAGGCCCATCTCATCGCACCGATCCTCGGTATTACCGATCCGCGCCGGGACAAGCGTATCGATTTTGTCGGCGGCATCCGTGGCCTCGGTGAATTGGAGAAGCGCGTGAATTCCGGCGACATGGCGGTTGCCTTCGCGCTTCATCCCACGCGCCTCGACCAATTGATGGCCGTGGCCGATGCGGGTGAAGTCATGCCGCCCAAGTCCACATGGTTCGAACCCAAGCTCGCCGACGGGTTCGTGAGCCATGTGCTGGATTAGTTGCGGTGATGTTTCTAACCGGCAATACCTAGAAAGACGACGATAGCGCGATTGAGTCGCACTATATCATCGTCCTCGAGCTCTCCGATGTAGCTGCCAAATCTCGGCTTGGGCACGGTGATGATTTTGTCGATCATGATCTGACACGGAACGCGAAGGCCGTTTCGGTCGCTCGGCGCTATGGATATACGAAAGATGGGCGCGTCAGTCGGATCAGTCGTGAATCCACAAACCGTGAGGGAGCCGGTTTCAGCGAATCGGTTGTCCTGTACGATCACCACGGGACGCGGTTTGCCGGCGTAGCCACCCGCACCCGCAACCGTCCAAATCTCTCCGCGCCTCAATCGTCGTGCTCCACCGAGATGGCATCGATGAAGGCCTGATCCTCTGAGGCGTGAAGGCTGCGGGCTACGGCGCGGGATTGCCTTCGTGCCTCGGTTGCGAACGCTTCGGAGCGAACGTCCGGCACCCATATTTGGATCGGTCGCAACCCGCGCTTGCGAAGGCGCGCCCGATGGGATCGAACCTTGTCTCGCGTTGTGGCGCGCGTCGATCTAGAACCGGTAGACTTGGAATGGGAAGACTTAGGGCGGGACGATGACATCGCTATTTTTTCCATCATATGGTTACATGTAACCTAGCATGTTGTCCTCTCAAACGCCAGTCTCCTTGACTCACTCTCGTCCCAAAGCCATCGTCATCGCCGGGCCCACCGCATCGGGCAAGTCGGCGCTCGCGCTCGCCATCGCTGCTGAGTTCCACGGCACCATCATCAACGCCGACAGCCAGCAGTGTTACGGCGATCTGCCGTTGCTGACGGCGCGGCCGACATCGGCGGAAACGTCCCGCGCGCCTCATCGTCTGTTCGGCGACCTCGGCCCGCTGGCAAAAGATTCGGCGCCCGCGTGGGCGGCGCGCGCTGCAATGGTAATTGCGGAGTCCACGGCTATCGGATCACCGCCCATCGTTGCCGGCGGCACCGGACTGTATCTTCAGGCCTTGATGGCCGGCATGCCGGATATGCCAAGTATTCCATCCGAGGTCCGCGATGCCGCGCGCGCGCTGCTCATGGAAATCGGCCACGGAAAATTTCACGCCCGTCTTGCCGTTCGCGATCCCGCCGGTGCCGAGCGTATCAAGACCGGCGATACCCAGCGTCTCCTGCGCGCCTGGGAGGTGGCCGAGGCCACGGGTCGCCCGCTCTCCGCGTGGCAAGCCGACACGCCGCATCCCCCGCTTGCCGCCGACTACCTGTCCATTCTGCTCATGCCGGCCCGTGCCGATGTGGTCACCGCCGGTGACGAGCGGTTTGACCGGATGATGGCTTGCGGCGCGCTTGAGGAGGTCGCGGCGCTCCTCGGTCGCGGCATTCCGCCAACCGCGCCGGTGATGCGTGTTCTGGGTGCGCGGCCGCTGGCCCGCCACCTGGCCGGGGAAATCGAACGCGCGGAAGCCATTACCCTGGCCAAAACCGCCACGCGCCAATACGCCAAGCGCCAGAGCACCTGGTTCCGTCATCAGTTATTTGCTGAAACGACATATTTTACGAAATATTCAGAAAGTTTATTGCCGGAAGTCTTTTCTAAAATTCGTCGTTTTTTGTTGACCTGATCAGGGGCCACGACTAGGTTACGCGGCCTTTCGCCGTTTTCCCCGCTATTTTGGCGGGTTTTTGCGCGTTGCCGGCTTGGTTTTTTTTGGATCGGACAATTCACATGGCCGCTGAAGCCATAGTCCCGCGTCCGCCCGCTGCTGATTCAGGAGAATCCGCGGCGCCTGAACCCATGCTCGGCGCACAGATCGTTCTCAAGGCGCTTGAGGAGCAGGGCGTCGAGGTGCTGTTCGGCTATCCGGGCGGCGCGGTGCTGCCGATCTATGACGAACTCTTCAAGCAGAACAGCATCCGTCACATCCTCGTCCGCCACGAGCAGGGTGCGGTGCACGCCGCCGAAGGTTATGCGCGGTCGACGGGTAAAGTCGGTTGCGTGCTGGTGACCTCCGGGCCCGGTGCCACCAACGCGGTTACGGGTCTGACCGACGCGTTGATGGATTCAATCCCCATCGTCTGCCTCACGGGCCAGGTGCCCACCCATCTGATCGGCAATGACGCCTTTCAGGAGGCCGACACGGTCGGCATCACGCGTCCCTGCACCAAGCACAATTATCTGGTGAGGGACGTCGATCAGTTGGCGCGCGTCATGCATGAGGCGTTTTATATCGCCCGCTCCGGCCGTCCAGGTCCGGTGGTGGTCGATCTGCCCAAAGACGTGGCCATGGCCCTGGGGCAATACGTCACCGCGCCGCGCGGCATCCAACGCCAGCAACACAAGACCTACCGGCCGCAATTGAAGCCTCAGCCGAGCGCCGTCGAAGCTGCGGTGACGCTCATGGCAAACGCCAAGCGACCGCTGTTTTACACCGGCGGCGGCGTGATCAACGCCGGCCCGCGGGCGGTGGCGGCCTTGCGCGAACTGGTGCGGCTGACCGGCTTTCCCATCACTTCGACCCTCATGGGGCTTGGGTCCTATCCGGCGGAAGACAGTCAGTGGCTGGGCATGGTGGGGATGCACGGGCTCTACGAAGCCAATCTCGCCATGCACGATTGCGACGTGATGATCAACATCGGCGCGCGCTTCGATGACCGCGTTACCGGCAACCTCAACTATTTCTCGCCGGGCTCGAAGAAGATTCATGTCGACATCGACGCCTCGTCCCTGAACAAGAACGTGATCGTCGACGTGGGCGTGATCGGTGACGCCGGAATCGTGCTCGAGGAGATGCTCGCGTTATGGAAGGCGCGCGGCTATCGCGCCGATCAACAGGCCTTGAAGGGCTGGTGGCGCAATATCGCCCAATGGCGCGCGCGCGATTGCCTGCGCTATGACCAGCGCGGCAAGATCATCAAGCCGCAGTATGCCATTCAGCGTCTCTATGAGCTGACCAAGCACCGCGAGACCTACATCACCACGGAAGTGGGCCAGCATCAGATGTGGGCGGCGCAGTTCTATCGTTTCGAGGAACCCAACCGCTGGATGACGTCCGGCGGTCTCGGCACCATGGGCTACGGCTTGCCGGCGGCCATCGGCGCGCAGATCGCCCATCCCGACGGTCTGGTGGTGGACATCGCCGGCGAGGCGTCGATCCTCATGAACATCCAGGAACTGTCGACGGCGGTTCAACACCGGTTGCCGGTGAAGGTCTTCATCATCAACAACCAGTACATGGGCATGGTGCGCCAGTGGCAGGAACTCCTGCACGGCGGCCGTTACTCCGAGAGCTACACCGACGCCTTGCCGGATTTCGTCAAGCTGGCCGAGGCTTTTGGGTGTGTGGGCTTGCGTGTCTCCGATCCGGCCAAGGTCGATGAAACCATCGAAGAGATGATCGCCGTCAAGCGCCCGGTGGTGGTCGACGTGGTGGTGGATCAAAAGGAGAATTGCTACCCCATGATCCCGTCGGGCAAGGCGCACAACGAAATGCTTCTCGGCCCCGACGACGGCGGCGATAAGCCCATCGAAGGAGAGGGGCTGGCGCTGGTGTAACCGGCGCCGCCGAACCGTCATGGCAAGATCGCCCAAGAAAGCCGAGGCCGCGCCGATCACCAATATCTACGAGGGATCGATCCCGACCGCGCGCCTCAAGGACAAGGTCACTTATCGCCACGTGCTCGCCGCCCTGGTGGACAACGAGGCCGGCGTGCTCGCGCGGGTCATCGGCCTGTTCTCCGGACGTGGCTACAACATCGAAAGCCTGACCGTCTCCGAGGTCGATCGCGACCAGCATCTGTCGCGCGTCAATCTCGTGACCTCCGGCACACGCCAAGTGGTGGAACAGATCAAGGCGCAGCTCAATCGGCTGGTGCCGATTCACATCGTCCGCGACCTGACCGACGACGGCCCGTCCGTTGCCCGCGAACTCGCCTTGGTCAAGGTGGTGGGCACCGGCGAAAAGCGTGTCGAGGCTCTGCGCATCGGCGACATCTTCCGGGCCAACGTGGTTGATTCCACCACGCAATCGTTCGTCTTCGAGGTGGTCGGCAATACGGAGAAGGTCGACGCCTTCATCGACCTGATGAAGCCGCTGGGGCTGGTCGAGGTGTCGCGTACCGGCGTGGCGGCCATCGCCCGCGGCGCTGCCGCCATCGAGGGATAATCTTTTCACTCTTCCGCGCGGCGGGAGAGACATACGGAACTTAAGCAAACGAAAGGCTACGACCATGCGTGTCTATTACGATCGCGACGCCGATGTGAACCTGATCAAGGGCAAGAAAGTTGCCATCGTCGGCTATGGCAGCCAGGGCCATGCCCATGTGCTGAACATGCGCGATTCCGGCGTCAAGGATGTTGCCGTCGCTCTGAAGGAAGGTTCGCCGACCCGCGACAAGACGGCGAAGGAAAACATCAAGACCATGACCCCGGCCGAGGCGGCCAAGTGGGCCGACGTCATCATGATGCTGACACCGGACGAATTGCAGGCGGACATCTACGCCAACGAACTGCGTCCCAACATGAAGCAGGGCGCGTCGCTGGCGTTTGCCCATGGTCTCAATATCCATTTCAAGCTGATCGAACCGCGTCCCGATCTTGACGTGTTCATGGTGGCGCCCAAGGGCCCCGGCCATACCGTTCGCTCCGAGTACAAGCGTGGCGCCGGCGTGCCGTGCCTGATCGCCGTGGCGCAGAATGCCTCGGGCAACGCCATGGATGTGGGCTTGTCCTATGCCTCGGCCATCGGCGGTGGCCGCGCGGGAATCATCGAGACCACGTTCCGCGAGGAATGCGAGACCGATCTGTTCGGCGAACAGTCCGTCCTCTGCGGCGGTCTTACCCATCTGATCCGCGCCGGATTCGAGACTTTGGTGGAAGCGGGCTACGCGCCGGAGATGGCCTATTTCGAATGTCTCCATGAAGTGAAACTCATCGTCGACCTCATGTACGAGGGCGGCATGGCCGACATGCGCTACTCCATCTCCAACACCGCCGAGTGGGGTGACTACACCAGCGGTCCGCGCATCGTCACCGACCAGACCAAGGCGGAGATGAAGAAGGTGCTGGCCGACATTCAAACCGGCCGCTTCGTCGCCGGCTGGATGACTGAATGCAAAGCCGGTCAGCCGTCCTTCAAGGCCCAGCGCCGCCTGTGGGCCGAGCATCCCATCGAGGAGGTGGGTGGCCGACTCCGCGCCATGATGCCGTGGCTCAAGAACAAGACCATGGTGGACAAGAGCCGCAACTAGTGTCGCGATTCCAAAGTTCGCAAAACCGTGCGATAAGCTGAGATGCGAACTTTGGAATCAAATCCACCACACTAGGGGCGGCTTGTAAGGCGTAATTGGCGGCCTCATGACGGCCGGCCCTTCCCTTGACCCCGCCTTCATGAGAAATTAATGGGAACGGCGCGAAAGTCGGGCTTGGACAGAGTCTGAGCCTGACTTTGAAGAGTCGTACATAAGTATATGATATTACAATGTAAATCGCCCCCTGGGTGGAGCGGTTTGCAGAGACTGGAACGGGTGGCCTCGCCAAGTTATCCACAGCCCGGCCCAATGCCCGGCCCAATGATTGATCTGGCCAGGTGTTGACGGACCCCTGGCTTGGGTGGAGCGGGGCGGGAGCCCGTCGAAAGAACTGCCATGGCTTTTGAACGCGTCTTGATCTTCGACACCACCTTGCGGGACGGCGAGCAGTCCCCGGGCGCGTCGATGAATCAGCACGAAAAAGTGCGTATCGCCAAAATTTTGGAAGAGATGCGCGTCGATATCATCGAGGCCGGCTTTCCCATCGCCTCCCAGGGCGACTTCGAGGCCGTGCAGGCGGTCGCCCGCGAGGTGAAGGAAGCTGTCGTCTGCGGTCTGGCCCGGTCCAGCAAGGGCGACATCGACCGGTGCGCCGAGGCGCTCGCGCCGGCCAAGCGCGGCCGTATCCACACCTTCATTTCCACCAGTCCGCTGCACATGAAATTCAAGCTGCAGATGGAACCGGAGGTCGTCTATCAGGCGGTGATCGACAGTGTGACCCGCGCCCGGACCCATACCGACGATGTGGAATGGTCAGCCGAGGACGGCAGCCGGACCGAACACGATTTCCTGTGCCGCTGCGTCGAGGCCGCGATCCGTGCCGGCGCCACCACGATCAACATTCCCGATACGGTCGGCTACACCGTGCCGGAGGAATATCACGACCTGATCAAGATGCTGTTCAACCGCGTGCCCAACATCGATAAGGCCATCATCTCGGTGCATTGCCACAACGATCTCGGGCTGGCGGTGGCCAACTCCCTGGCGGCGGTGCAAGCAGGCGCGCGTCAGGTGGAATGCACGATCAACGGCCTTGGCGAGCGCGCCGGTAACGCGGCCTTGGAAGAAATCGTCATGGCGCTCCGCACGCGTAAGGATTACATGCCGTTCGAGACGGCCGTCCGCGCCGAACTCATCACGCGGGCGTCGCATACGGTCTCCACGATCACCGGTTTTCCGGTGCAGCCCAACAAGGCCATCGTCGGCGCCAATGCCTTCGCCCACGAATCCGGCATTCATCAGGACGGCGTACTCAAGAACGCGCAGACCTACGAGATCATGACGCCGGAATCCGTCGGCCTGAAGAAATCCAATCTCGTGATGGGCAAGCACTCCGGCCGGCACGCGTTCCGCGAAAAGCTCAAGGACCTCGGCTACGTGCTGGGTGACAATGCTGTGAACGAGGCGTTCAAACGCTTCAAGGACCTCGCCGACAAGAAGAAAGACGTCTATGACGAAGACTTGATCGCATTGGTGGACGATGAAGTTGTGCGCGAGAACGATCGCATCAAGTTCGTTTCCCTCGAAGTGGTCTGCGGCACCAAGGTCGCGCGTCAGACCGCTGAGCTGGAACTCGAGGTTGACGGCGTGGTGAAGAAGACGCTTGCGACGGGTGACGGTCCTGTGGACGCATTGTTCAACGCCATCAAGCAGCTCACCACCGACACCCAGCATCTGCAGATCTACCAGGTGCAGGCGCTGACGGGCGGCACCGATGCTCAGGCCGAGGTGACGATCCGACTTGAGGAGGCCGGTAAAACGGTGATGGGGCAAGGTGCCGACACGGACACGTTGGTTGCGTCGGCACGCGCCTATATCAATGCGCTCAACAAGCTGCTGGTGAAGCGCGAAAGGACCGCGCCCGCCGCGCTTTCGGCATGACCAACAACGATATCAGATTCAATACGCGACCGGCGGGTCCGGTCGATCACGGCAATGAGAGGGTACACATTTAAATGTTTTCCAGGTTAACGGGTTGGCTCTCCAACGATATGGCCATCGATCTCGGGACCGCGAATACGCTGGTCTACGTCAAGGGCCGTGGCATCGTCTTGAACGAGCCCTCGGTGGTGGCGCTGGCGGAAGTCCGTGGTCGCAAGACGGTGCTGGCGGTGGGCAATGAGGCCAAGCAGATGCTCGGCCGCACGCCTGGCAATATTCACGCGATCCGTCCGTTGCGTGACGGTGTTATCGCCGACTTCGAAGTCGCCGAGGAAATGATCAAGCACTTCATCCGCAAGGTGCATAACCGCCGCAGTTTCGCCAGTCCGTTGGTGATCGTCTGTGTGCCGTCCGGTTCGACGGCGGTGGAACGGCGTGCGATTCAGGAATCCGCCGAGGCGGCCGGCGCGCGCAAGGTGTTTCTGATCGAGGAGCCCATGGCGGCCGCCATTGGCGCCGGCCTGCCGGTGACCGAGCCGACCGGCAGCATGGTGGTGGACATCGGCGGCGGCACCACGGAAGTCGCGGTGCTGTCCCTGGGCGGCATCGTCTATGCCCGTTCGGTCCGCGTCGGCGGCGACATGATGGACGAGGCGATCATCAACTATATCCGCCGGCATCATAACTTGCTGGTCGGTGAAGGATCGGCCGAGCGCATCAAGAAGGAAATCGGTTGCGCCTGTCCGCCGGAATCCGGCGACGGCGAGACCATGGAGATCAAGGGGCGCGACCTGATGAACGGCGTGCCGAAGGAGATCGTCATCAGCCAGCGCCAGATCGCCGAAAGCCTGGCGGAACCGGTGACCGCGATCATCGATGCGGTCAAGGTGGCCCTGGAACACACGGCGCCGGAACTGGCCGCCGATATCGTCGACAAGGGTATCGTTCTGACCGGCGGCGGCGCGCTCTTGCACAACCTCGACTTTGTCCTGCGCCACGCCACCGGATTGCCGGTTTCCATCGCCGACGATCCCTTGAGCTGCGTCGCCATGGGCACCGGCAAGGCGCTCGAGGAAATGAAGAAGCTGCGTAACGTTCTGACGACCATGTACTGATACCGAGGCTACCTGAGATAACGCAGGGTTAACCAGGAACAAAGCGGGGGCGAAATCGTGTTGCAGCCGACGGGAAAAATCTCCCGTTTGGGGACGCTCAAGTCCCTGCTGCAGCGTTTTGCCTTTTTGTCGCTGATCGTGGCGACGTTCGCGCTCATGCTCATCGGCAAAGCCGACACGGTGCTGGTGGAGCGCGCGCGCATCGCCGTGACCGACGCGGTCACGCCGATCCTTCGCATCATGTCCGAGCCAGCCGCCGCCATCGCCGACGTGGTGGCCAATTTCCGCGAGCTTGGCGCCATCCGCCGGGAAAATGCCGCCTTGCGCGAAACCAATTCGCGTCTGTTGCAATGGCAGTCCGTGGCGCAGCGGCTCGAATCCCAGAACCACGATCTACGGGCATTGCTGTCGCTGGTGCCCGAGCCGCCCGCACACTTCGTCACCGCCCGGGTGGTCGCCGACACCGGCGGCGCCTTTGCGCAGAGCATCATTGTCACGGCGGGGCAGGCGGAAGGCGTGGCCAAGGGCCAAGTGGTGATGAGCGGCGAAGGCCTGGTGGGACGGGTCATGCAGGCCGGGCAGAACTCCAGCCGCGTGCTGCTGATTACGGACATCAACTCGCGGCTGCCGGTTCTCGTGGGCGAGTCCGGCACCCGCGCCATCATGGCGGGCGACAACGGCGGCCGACCGCGCTTGCTGTATTTGAGCACCAAGACAGCGGTCGCGCCCGGCGACAAGGTGGTGACGTCGGGTGACGCGGACGCCTTTCCCATCGGTCTGCCCATCGGCCGCGTGGCGCGCACCGACGACGGCGCGATCGAAGTCGAGCCGCACATGTCCGGCGACAAGCTTTTGTACGTGCGTATTTTCGACTTCGGCCTTGGCAATACCATGGCCGATGCGACGGTAAGGAAATAGGGCCGTGCAACCGACCGTGCTGCAGCGCATGGATGCCCTGGCCCGGAAGCTGGTGCCGTTCGGTCTCACGCTTGGTCTCATGCTGTTTGCCTTGACCCCCATGCAGGTGCCTGGCCTGTCCCATGTGACGCCCATGTATTCCCTGGCGGCGATCTACTTCTGGTCGATCTACCGGCCCGATCTCATCGGTTACGGGACCGCGTTCGGGGTCGGCCTGCTAGAAGACCTGCTGAGCGGCGCGCCGCTTGGGTGCAGCGCTCTCGTCCTGCTGTTGTGCCAATATCTGGTGTTTCGCCAGCCGAAATTTTTCAATGCCAAGCCGTTCGGCGTTTTCTGGCTGGCGTTCAGCGTCCTGGCCTTGGGCGCCGGGTTGCTCAAATGGATTTGCGTCGGGCTGGTGGCGCCCGGCGGCTTTACCCGGTTCGGCGACATGTTCACCGCGGTGCTGTTGACGGCTGCGGTCTATCCGGTGATCGCCTGGTTGTTGGCCAAGGCGCAGATTAAGCTCCTGGTGCAACCATGAGTGCAGCGGTGATCCGGAGCCTGCACCGATGATGATCACGCGGGACGGCGACTGGACCAAAATGTTCAACCGGCGCGCCGTTGTACTTGGCGGCGTGCAGGCGGCGCTGATCACCACCCTGGTCGGGCGGATGTACTATCTCCAGGTGATCGAATCCGACCGCTACAAAATGCTGGCGGAAGGCAACCGTATCAATGTTCAGCTGCTGCCGCCGCCACGTGGACGCATTCTCGATCGCTTTGGTCAGCCGCTGGCGGTGAACAGCCAGCAGTTCCGGGTTCTGGTCATCCCTGAACAGACGCCAAAGGTCTCCGACACCTTGAATGCGCTGGCCGGTTTGATCGAGCTTGCCGACTATGAACGCGACCGCATCAAGAAGGATGTGGGACGCCATCGCAGCTTCGTGCCGATCACCGTCAAGGAGAACCTGACCTGGGACGAGATGGCGCGCATTCAAGTCAATGCCCCCGATCTGCCCGGCGTGGTGATCGACGAAGGCCTGACCCGGGACTATCCCCACAAGGACCAGGCGGCCCATCTCCTCGGTTATGTCGCCCCGGTGGACGAGGAGGATTTGAACGGCGATCCGCTGCTGCAGCTTCCAGGCTTCCGCATCGGTAAGGCGGGCGTCGAACGGCTCTATGATTCTGTCCTGCGCGGGCAGGGCGGCACCAGTCAGGTGGAGGTCAACGCCTATGGCCGCGTGATCCGCGAGCTGGAGCGCCGCGAAGGCGAGCCCGGCGCCGACATCATGTTGACGATTGACGAGCGCGTGCAAACGGCCGCCGCTCAGACCATCGCCACGCAATTACCGTTCGAAGAACAAAGCGCCGCGATCAACGTCATGGACATCTATACCGGCGAGATTCTCGCCATGGTGTCCAGCCCCGGTTTCGATCCGCAGATCTTCGGCCGCGCACCCACGCCGCAGGAATGGAAAGATCTTTCTTCCGACGCGCGTGCGCCGTTGACGAACAAGGCCATCGCCGGCCGCTATTCGCCGGGTTCCACGTTCAAGCCCTGTGTCGCCTTGGCGGCATTGGAACACGGCGTGATCGCGCCGGAGCAGACCATTCACTGTTCGGGCCAGACCACGCTGGGATCGCGCACGTGGTATTGCTGGAAGAAGGGCGGTCATGGCTCCGTGGATATGCCCACCGCCATCACCCAATCCTGCGACTGCTACTTCTATGAAGTGGCGCGCCGGCTGGGGGTCGACCGCATCGCTGCCATGGCCCACAAGCTCGGTCTCGGTGAATTGACGGGCATCGGCCTTCCCGGCGAGCAGAAGGGCCTGATCCCGACCGAGGCCTGGAAGAAGGCCGCCCGCGGCGAGCCGTGGCAGCAAGGCGAAACCTTGAATGTCGGCATCGGACAGGGGCAGGTGAACGTCACGCCGATCCAGCTTGTGACATATGTCGCGCGGGTGGCGAACGGCGGACTGGCCGTGAAACCGACATTGATCCGCGCGACCGCTTCGACGGCCGCCGCCGCCGCCGCTGTGGCCCGCGACAATACGGATGGCGCGCCCACGGCCATGAACGGCCTGGAATCCCTGAGCATCCCGCCCGAACACGTCGAGGTGGTCCATCGCGGCATGTTTGGCGCGGTCAACAGCGGCGGTGGTACGGCCGCGCGCGCCGCGTTGAAATTGACGGACGCCGACAAGCTCGATTGGAAAATGGCCGGCAAGACCGGGTCCTCGCAAACCCACGGGCTCAAACGGGCCGAACGCGCCCTCGGTGAGCGCAAGACATGGGATACGGTGCCGTGGGAACTGCGCGACCACGGTCTGTTCATTGCCTTCGGGCCGTTCCATGCGCCCAGGTACGCGATCTCCTGCATTATCGAACACGGCAAAGCCGGCGTGAACGCCGCCGTGCTTGTAAAGCCGGTCATGGAAGCCGTCTTGCACCTGGACCCGTCGCGCAAGCCGCGCGTGGATGAGGTCGCCGCGGCGGCACCCGGACAGGAGGGGGCCCTGTGAAGGATCTCGGTTTCATGTCCTCGCGCCTGCGCCGGGGCGAGATGAGCTTTCACGAAAAGCTGTGGCAGATGAGCTGGTCGCTGGTGTTCTGGATCGCCTGCATTTTCGCCATCGGCTTCGCCATGCTGTATTCGGCCGCCAACGGCAGTGTGATGCCATGGGCCGAGCCGCAGCTGGCCCGCTTCATCGTCGGCCTCGGCATCCTGGTGGGGGTGGCGATGATCGATATCCGCATCCTCATGCGCTATGCCTATGTCTTTTACTTCGCGGTGATGCTGCTGTTGATCGTGGTCGAATTGCGCGGTGCCATCGGCGGCGGCGCCCGGCGCTGGATCGACCTTGGCATCATCAACCTGCAGCCGTCGGAACTCATGAAGCCGGCCATCGTGCTGGCTTTGGCGCGGTATTTTCACGGCCTTGGCATTGAAGAAGTCGGCTCGCCGCTGTCGCTTCTGGTTCCCCTGGCGCTGGTGTTCGTGCCCGTGCCGCTGATCGCCATTCAACCGGATCTGGGCACGGCGCTGGTCATCGTGATGGCGTCCGCCGGCCTGTTCTTCATGGCCGGGGTGCGCATCTGGAAATTCCTTGCCGTGGGCGCGCTCGGGGTGATCGCGCTCCCCGTCGCGTACTACAAGGTTCTCCACGACTATCAGCGCGACCGCATCCGTACGTTCCTCAATCCCGAAAGCGATCCTCTCGGCGCCGGCTATCACATCCTGCAGTCCAAGATCGCGCTGGGCTCCGGCGGCCTGTTCGGCAAGGGCTTCATGGCGGGCACTCAAAGTCACCTCAACTTCCTGCCCGAGCGCCAGACCGATTTCATCTTCACCATGTTGGCCGAGGAGTTCGGCATGATCGGCGGGCTAATCCTGCTCAGTCTTTATTGCGTGGTGCTGATCTACGGCTATGCCATCGCCTTCCGCTGCCGCCACCAGTTCGGCCGGCTGGTGGCCATGGGCCTGACCACAACCTTCTTCCTCTATTTCTTCATCAACATTGCCATGGTGATGGGCCTGATCCCGGTGGTGGGCGTGCCCTTGCCCATGATCTCCTACGGCGGCACGGCGCTCCTGACCCTGATGCTGTGCATGGGCCTGTTGATGAACGTGTTCGTCCATCGCGACGTGCAAATGGCCGCCCGGGGCGGGTTCGGCGATTTCTAGAGCCGACGTGATTTTAGCGCGGTCGTTTGGCGACCTCCGGGACCGGATCGGTCAGCGCGGCATCCAGCAAAGGTTTCCAACGGGCGCGTAGGACGCGAATCGCGGACGCCAGTTTGGCCTTTTCCTCGGGGGAAAGGTCGTTGGCCGGGGCGGCCGCCTTTTCGATGCCGGCCGCCATGCGCGGCCAGAAGACATGGGGGCGAAATTTGACGGCATTGTTGACGTTCATGGTGATCTCATAGATCTGTTGCCCGACCAGGTCGTCGAGATGATCGAGCGTTATCCACAATGATCCGACCACGGCCACGGCGACGATGGCCGTTTTGATGGCAAAATTCCTGATCGCGTCGCTATTCTTCATGGTTCACCTTTCTTCTTGTGCTCCGGCGGATTAGAGCCTGATTGCTTCACGTTGAAGCGCGCTTTCCCCCTCACCCCAACCCTCTCCCCGCCGGGGAGAGGGTGCCGAGCCGAGCGAGGCGGTGAGGGGGCGATTCACCTTCATCAAATCTTGCTCTAGGCATGGCGCCGCCTGATGGCAGGATACACCGCTGACGCCATTGTCTCCCCCCGGTCGCCCCGCCGTCCGGTTCCGCCTGCGGCGGTCTTTTCCGGTCCCCGCCCAGCCGGCCCGGCGGTCTCATCGCCTTGGAATACAGGGCTTTTTTTGTGGCGCGGTCCGCTTGTCACGGTCGCCCCAAGGCTCTATAAGGACGGCCTTCCTGACAGGCCGCCCGCGCGGAGCAGACGCGGGAGCTTCACGGGGGCGCATAGCTCAGTTGGTAGAGCAGCTGACTCTTAATCAGCGGGTCCCAGGTTCGAGTCCTGGTGCGCCCACCATTTTTCCAAAAAAACCAGCCGCGGAGCGGAGTGGGAATTTCCCATCCTGAACTCCGCACTGATTTTGTTCGCGGAATTTGCAAACGCAATCGCCCGACAATCCCTGTCGGCGTCCCAGCGGAAGCAGAGCAGGTCACTCCGCCATATAGTCGAACAGATGCAGGGTGTCCTGATACTCCTTGAACAGGGTGATCTTCCCGTCGCGCACGCGGAAAAGATAGTGATAGAAATTATTATAGAGACGACCGTTCGTGGGGTTGAGCACGTGTGATTCGGCTTCCATGGCGATCCGATCCTCTTCCGCCGTCAGCCCCAGCACATCGACGCGCATACGATACTTGTCGTCGTGAAACGGGACAGCCGCCTCACCGGCTCCCTGACTCGGCCCAGCCATTGAACTGCCGTAGTGGCCCTCGAACAGGCGCTTGTAGATCGCCATCGATTCCTCACGATTGAGGCGCGGCTTCGCGTGATGCAGATTCCTGCCTTGCATTGTATTCGACTGCATTTTCCGCAACTCGTTCGGGCCGTCGTCGCTGGTGACCGCCGTGTTCCAGACGAAACTCGGGTGGAGCAGCCGGTCCATCGCGGCATAGTCATGCCGATTGATATTCTCGATGAACTGCCGTGCCAGCTTCTTGTTGGCTTCAATATCGTGCTGCTGCATTTGCAATTCTCCGCGTTGTGCGTTTACGTTGTAGGCATTTCATCGTCTAAGCCGGCTCATCATATCGGCGGACGTCGTAACCCCGGCGATCGGCCGGCGTATACTCGGCCGAATATGGGTATCGCAGTCGGTCCGGAACGGGAACCACGCCCGATCCGGGATGCTTAGATTATAGACTTGAGTATGCCAATCGTATCGTGATCGAGCATGGCGGTGCTGAAGCGTGCCGTGTAGGCGGTGTTGATGGCCTCGGCCTGAAAAATAGGCTCGTTGAAGAGAAATACGATAAAGCCGCGGGCGATGAATGTCCCGAACTGGCGCATCGCCTGGTCGAAACTTGGCGGATTGACGCCGTTGCGTCCCAGTTCGTCCAGGTAATGCCGCACCAGGGCGCCTTCCCAGCGCCGACGGTCGGCGAGATCAAGCGCACCAACCATGTGGTAGGAGACCTCCTCCATGGCAGGCGAGCGGCCGGGCAGGGAATCATAGAACCCGGGCGTGCCATCTTTATCGATGTAGAGATTGCCCAGATGGGTGTCGCCGTGAACCACGACGTGCGGAAGCTGACGCGACAGGATCAGCATGCGGTCGAATGCACTGCGAATCCAGTCCCGGTTCAGGAAACGAACCGATGCCGCCGCGCCGCGCGGCGCGTTCACAAAGCGCTCCCAATGCCCCGGCTCGAGGTAGGGACCGTAGTAGGTGGGTGTCGTGGCCACCACATCTTCCGTCCAAGCCCAGCGTCCGCCGGGTGCGAATTCCGGGCTGTCCCAGGTCTGCGCATGGTGCCGGGCGAGTATGCTTAGACGGCGCGCGACCTGATCGTGGGTTTGCGGTTTAAGCGGATTGCAGAAGCTGACACCGCGTGCGACCAAATCCTCCATGATGATAATGCCTTGCCGTCGCTCGGGATCGTGCTCCGCGAAGTAGCAAGCCGGGGTAGGCAGCTTCAAGACCGGGGAGACGTCACGATATCCCCGTACCTCGCGTTCATGCATCACGTCCCATTCCCGACTGTGCGGTTCGAACCCGCCCTTGACGATCACCGTCTCGGGAATGCCGGCACGCTTGCCTGCGTCGTCGAGGTCCAAGCGCAGCCGGATCTTGGTGCATGTGCCACGCATCATATCCACGATCTCGAAATCGCGTACGGTCACGCCCGGTGCGCGCGTGCGCAACGCCGCGGTAAGCCAATCACGGTCGATGTCCTCGATCGTGACCGGAAGTGGGCGGGCCGTGCGGTCAGACATGCGCCAGACGGGAATGTTTGAGTGGGAACATGTGATGCGGCCCTACGCGCCCCAGAGATCAAAGAAGTGATAGTCCGCCGTCGCGGCGCCGAGGCGTTCGCTGAGGGCGCGGATATTTTCCTCCGACTGATGCGACGTATGGTTGGTCGGCCAAATCAGGAGCGCATAAGCGATGTAACGGCGAAAGTCGTCCCAGGCCTCGGCGAAGCCCGGCACCGAGGCGACGCCCGCCGCCGCTAGCCTGCTGAGATAATGCGCAAGCAAATCGCGTTCGTTGTGGCGGCGGTCCGCGACGCTCAAGGCCGTCGTCACGGCGTAAGAAACATCAAACGCCCATGGCCCGCGAGCGATGGTCTGCCAATCATAAAGTCCGGCGACGCCGTCCGCATCCGAGAAGCAATTGCCGGGGTGCGGATCGCCGTGAAGGAGACAACGTCCGTTGGTCC
>SCTM01000286.1 GCA_004297485.1 Rhodospirillaceae bacterium | reverse complement strand
CATCACCGTGACCGCATTGCCGTCCGGGCCCGTGACCTTGGCGCCCATGGGCTCGGAATACTTGGTGCCGAAGTGGAAGATATGGCCCACCTCGATCCCTCGCGCCTTCACCAGATTGCCACCAAGCTTGCCCTCCATGGCGGCATCGTGCTTCTCGTCGGTGGCCGCGTAGATGCTGGTCCAGGAGTCGACGATCGACTGCAGGTCGCTGTCGTAATTGACGTTATCCGGCACCGGCTTTTCAAGCAGCGCCTTATCGCAGAAAACCGCGCTCTCACCGGTATCGGCCAGGACAATGAACTCGTGGCTCATGTCGCCGCCGATGGGTCCGGAATCCGCCTTCATGGGAATTGCCTTCAATCCCATGCGCGCGAAGGTCCGGAGATAGGCGACAAACATCTGGTTATAAGCATGCTTCGCGCGCTCGAAATCGATGTCGAAGGAATAGGCATCCTTCATCAGGAATTCACGCCCACGCATGACGCCGAAACGCGGCCGCACCTCGTCGCGGAATTTCCAGTGAATCTGAAACAGGTTACGGGGCAGATCGCGGTAGCTCTTGATGTTCGAGCGGAAAATATCGGTCACGACTTCTTCATGGGTCGGTCCGTAGAGCATATCCCGCTCGTGACGGTCCTTGATGCGCAGCATTTCGGGACCGTAGTCGTCGTAGCGACCGCTTTCCTTCCACAGTTCCCCGGATTGAATCGTCGGCATGATGATTTCCTGAGCGCCGGCAGCAGTCTGTTCATCGCGGACAATATTGATGATGTTCTGGAGCACCCGGGTTCCCAGCGGCAGCCAGTTGTAGATCCCGGCCGCGTGCTGGCGGATCATCCCGGCGCGCAACATCAGGCGATGGGAAACGATCTGCGCCTCGGAGGGCGTCTCTTTGAGGGTCGGCAGAAAGTAGCGGGACAGCCGCATGGGAAATCCTTTTAAACGCGCGGAATACGGCGGGAACTTAGGCGAAGCGGCCCCCCGGTGCAATCAATCGCGCAATCAATGGTGGGGGGCTTGATGGGTTTCTAATGCGCCGGGGGCGCCGGCTTTGGCGGCGGTGGAGTCGCCGCTTCCAGGCGCTCGCGGCAGGCTGCCGCAAGGGCGGCTTCGTCCTGGGGCGCCAGGGGCTGGCCATTCCAAAGGACCGTATTGCCATTGACCGTCACGGTGCCGACGTTTGCCTGGCCCTGGTAGGGCAGCAACGGGCGGTCCGAAGTCGTCGGATTGGTGATGCCCTGCTGCTTGGCCCGGGCCCGGCCGAGACGATCGGCGAGGTCTACACCAATGGGGATGGTGATCTCGTCCGGGACGATCTTGGGATACCCGCCGCCCAGGTCAGCGGGCGTTACCTGATTTCCGTTCACGTCCACGCCGGGTTTGTAGTTCACGTCATCGTCGGGGACATGGGCGGCCAGTTGCCGGCAATCGTCCGCGCTCACGGTGACAGACTCGGCACGAGCCGACACAACCGCCGCGACCACAACAATCAACCCGCTCAAGCCGAACCACCGCAGCATGGTCATCCCGCGATCACCTGTGACATTGCGGGATATTCTCGCCGACTTGGCCGGAAAAGGCCAGAGAGGTCGGTGCGACACGCCGCTTGTTGTATTGACGTGACCTCCCCAAACCGTCGTCCCAAGGCTTGTCCTTGGGACCCAGAGCTTGTGACTCGGTACGCTGCGGAGGCCGCTGGCTTCTTGGCAGCCTTCCAGCTTCGCGACTCTGGATTCCCGCGACAAGCGCGGGAATGACGACCGAGATAATACGATCACCTGCGCCCGTATGATTGGACTGCGAACCTATCCCGGCTCCCGGCTGAGATCGAAGGTGGCAATGCCCGCGCAATCTTTCGCCCGCTCGAATATGGCCGGATGACGGAGCGTACGGACGGCATCGTCATAGCCAGCTTTCCAATGATCGCTCATGCTCAAACGCGAGAACTCGTAATCCTTGGACTGGCCCTCATAGTTCTGCGCGCGATAGATGAGATGCACGATGTTGTAGGTTGCGCGGTTGGCCGCCGCCTCCAGAAATTCCGCCTCGGGTCCTTTTTTCAAATCCGGCGGCAGGCGGTCGAGGAAATCCGCCAGAATGCGGCACAACCGCTGATGCTCCTTGAACCGGTCGGTCTGTTCACGCGTGCGGCTTGAAAAAGTAATCTCCTTCTGGCGCGTGAGCACATCCGCCATGGTCTGCGGGAACTGGCCGCGGGCATTCCAGAGGTCGATCTGAAACATCAGCGTGTCCTCGCATTTGTCTTGCTCGACAATCCACTGTAGCGGCGTGTTGGAAACCAAGCCGCCGTCCCAATAGCGCTGACCATCGATTTCCACGGCGGGGAAACCCGGCGGCAAGGCGCCGCTCGCCATGATGTGCTCCGGACCGATGCGATCCTTTTCCGTATCGAAATAGACAAAGTTACCCGACTGAACGTTGACCGTGCCCACGCTCAGACGCACCTCGCCGGAGTTGATGCGATCGAAGTCAATGAGGCGTTCCAGCGTCGTACGCAGCTGATCGGTGTCATAGAAACTCGTCGCCGCGACACTACCGGTAGGCTGGAACCACGGTGACGGAACCCGCGGTTTGAAGAACCCCTCGGCTCCGCCGACCAGCGCGCCCAGGGCGCTGGATTGCCCGAAAATTTGGCGCGCCCATTCGCCGCGCAGCAGCCACGGTCCCAGGCCATCGATCCAAGGATTAACGGGAGATCGGGTGATGGTATCCCAGAATTCCCACAGCCGCTCCACACGGGTCTCCGGCGGATTGCCGGCGATGATCGCGCCGTTGATCGCACCGATGGAAATTCCCGCAACCCAGGTTGGGAGCACGTCGGCTTCGGCAAGGGCCTCGTAAGCCCCGCATTGATAGGCGCCCAGGGCACCACCGCCCTGGAGAACCAGGGCGACACAGTCAAAGGCCTCGCGGGCCTTGGGGATCGATATCTTACTGATCTTCGCGGCGGCCATCGGTCAACTCCGAAACCACCCTCCCATCGTCATTTTAGACCGCTTTCGGCAGAGAGCAAATTGGGAAAACCACGCCCACAAATATGATTGTTACAACGCCTATACCTGCTCGACTTCGACTAACGTTCCGGCGAAATCCTTGGGATGAAGGAACAGCACCGGCTTGCCGTGAGCACCAATTTTCGGCTCTCCATCGCCTAGAATGCGGACCCCGGACGCTTTCAGGCTGTCGCGCGTCTTGAGGATATCCTCCACTTCGTAACAAATGTGATGCATGCCGCCCGACGGGTTCTTGTCGAGGAACCCCTGAATAGGCGAATTCGCACCCAGCGGATGCAAGAGTTCGATCTTCGTATTGGGCAGTTCCACGAACACGGTGGTAACGCCGTGGTCGGGCAGAGCGATGGGCGCGGAAACTTTCGCACCCAAAGTGCCGCGATAAATCTCCGCCGCCTTCTCAAGGTCAGGCACGGCGATAGCAACGTGATTCAAACGTCCAATCATAAAAGGCCCTCAATATTTAGTGTCGATGCAGGTTAGCATCAATCGGTGCGGAGAAAAATACTCGCTCACGGTTACACCCTCACCACATGCACCTTGACCACCGGCTTGCGCGGGCTCATGGCGCGGCGAACGGCGGTGCGCACGGCTTCCTCCACCACGCCATCGTCGGCACGGCCGCGCTTGGGCAACCGCATGATCGTCGCCGTCAGGGCCGAAGCCCAGGATTTGCTGTCATCATCAGCCATGGGGTCAATGACGGCGAGAACGGACACCTGAGGCTCGGCAACCACTTCCCCGGCTTCACTGAGAACAACCGTGGCTGTGGCGGCGCCTTCGTAGAAGACGCGCTTGCGGTCCCGCAGCACCGGATCGCCGAAACTGAGAACGGTCTGGTCCTCCCAGGTCATACGGCCGCTCCAGACGCGGCCCGCAACCTCGGCCCGGTCGCCGTCGAAACGGACCGCCGAGCCGTTGCCCACGATCACGCATTGGGGAATCTGGCACTCGGCAGCCAGGGCCGCATGAGCACGCATATGCACCGCTTCGCCGTGGACCGGGATCGCGATGCGTGGACGTATCAGGCTGTACATCCGGCGCAACTCGTCACGGGCCGGATGCCCCGAGACGTGAATGAGATGATCCCGTGTCGTCACCAACTCCGCACCAAGACCAACCAGCAGATTCTGCAACCGATGAATCGCCTTTTCGTTGCCGGGAATGACCCGGGAGGAGAACACCGCCACATCACCCTCCTCCAGCACCAGATCGGGATGCTGATTGAGCGCGATGCGGCTGAGGGCGGCACGGCCTTCGCCTTGGCTGCCGGTGCAGATGTAGAGCACCTTGTCTCGCGGCAGATAAGCCGCCTCGCTCGCTTCCATGAACCTCAAGTCCGGCGAGAGATAACCAGTGCGACGCGCGGTCTCGGCGATCCGCCACAGGGAAGCGCCGACCAGCGCGACGTGGCGATCGTTAGCGGCGGCGGCACGGGCAATGGAGTCCAGCCGGGCGACGTTGGAGGCAAAGCATCCGACCACAATCCGGCCGGTGTAACGGGCAAATAACTTCACCAGCGAATCGCGCACGTCGCGCTCCGAGCCCGCTTCGCCTTCGGTCAGGACGTTGGTGGAATCGCCCACAAGCGCCAGAACATCCTCGCGTCCCAGAGCCTCCAGCAGCGGGAAATCCACCGCATCGCCCACCAGCGGATCGGGATCGAACTTCCAGTCGCCGGTGTGAAACAAGGTTCCGTAGGGGGTCCGGATCACCAGGGCATTGGGTTCGGGAATGGAATGGGTGAGCGTTATGAAGTCGACGGTAAAAGGACCGATCTCGATCCGGCCGCCCAGGGGAACAATCGTTACTGGAACCTCGTTCTCAAGTCCGCATTCTTTCAGTTTGTATTCCAGGAACGCAGCAGCGAAGGGCGTGGCATAGACCGGACATCGCAACTGCGGCCAGAGGTACGCGACGGCACCCAGATGATCCTCGTGGGCGTGGGTCACGATCAGGGCCGCGAGCTTCTCGCGACGCTCGACGATGAAGCCGGGGTCGGGCATCACCACATCGACGCCCGGAATCGAATCATCACCAAAGGTGACGCCGCAATCAACCATGAGCCACCGATCGTCGCAGCCGTAGAGATTGAGGTTCATGCCGATTTCCCCGGCACCGCCAAGGGGAACGAACCAGAGGCCTTTGTCGAGGCCTTTGGGATAGTCGGCGGCGGAGGATGGGGCTTGGCGATTCATACCGGTCGTTTCTGGTCATCGCCGAACTACGCCCGACGATACCGCCCCACTATACCGGATTTCGTTCGTGGATCTGGAGTAATCCGCGCAGGGTTAAATCCGGGTCAATATGCTCAATGACGGTGGTGGCCTTGGCGAAGAGGGGCGCGAGGCCGCCGGTGGCGACAACCGTCATTTTCTCGTTCCGCTCAGCTTTGATCCGCGTCACCAAGCCCTCGATCAGCCCGATATAGCCCCAGAAGACACCGGAAGTCATTGCCGCCACCGTGTTGGTGCCAATGACGGGAGCATTCCCGGGATGGCGAACCGGCAACCGCGGCAACAGCGCCGTCGCCATATGCAGAGCTTCC
>SCTM01000285.1 GCA_004297485.1 Rhodospirillaceae bacterium | reverse complement strand
GTGCCATGACTATTTTCATGCCCTAACTAAGCAAGGAAGTTCGCATTGGCAGGCGCAGCCTTGATCGGGAACGTGGCTTTCCCTTCCAGATAATCGTAAAGCCATTTGTTCGTAAGGTTCTGCATGCAATCGCTCGGGCAGCGTTTGCGCGGATCGAATTCATCTGACCCAAGATACTTCATCACTTCCCAGTACCGCTCCGATTCAAAGATGTCCTTGAACCGATGCTGAGTGATATTGCCGATATGGAACGCTCGCCATTTCTCATTGAATAGCGGCCCGCATGGGGCGATTAGCCCGTTGCCTGACATCTGCAACGCGAATGGAGGGCCGAAGCACTTGGAATATTGACGCTCGCCTTGATGGTTAAGCTTATTCCATTTCACGACGATCTTTGTGTTTTCGTCCGACAAGGCTTCGCATTCCTTCAGGATGCCCTCGATGCGAGCGTAGCCCTTATAGTCAACCGCGATCTTCCCGTCCATGTGCGTATCGACCCAGCAATGTTTGATGATGGCATAGTGAACGCCAAGATCCTTCGCCAGCCTTGCAAATGGTATGAGCTGGTCCGATTGGTCTGGATCGCAAACCAGATTCATATTAGTAATGCAGGCCAATTCGTTATCGCGGACGATCTTCACTGCCGTCTTGATATTTCCGATAACAATGTCATAGACGGCTTGTTTTAGACCCATGATTTCGGCGTAGCGTTTCTTCTCACCAGCCGAGAAATTCACGCGGAATGATGCGAGCCTCGGCAGGATGCGCTCAAGCACCGGCTGCGTAGTTGCGATCCCGTTCGTTCCAGCGCCTATTTGTATCCCGAGGTCCGTGGCGCGCTCCACAGATTCAGCATACCAAGGGACCATCGTTGATTCGCCGTCGCTGATGTAGTTCATCGCCAAGACGCCAATCTCTGCTGAGTCCTCAAGGAACGATATTGCATGCTCCCTCGTGATGATGCCGCCCTCCGAGGCTTGCGTCTGCGCCGCACAAAAGTAGCAAGCAGCTTGGCAACGGCGCGTCCACGCAACGTCGATGAAGATTGGCGCCACTCGCTCTCCGCGCGCCCATGCTTCTACGCGCTCTCGTTGGTATCCGATGTTGCTGCCATCCAGGGTCATGTTGAGATTGTTGACGGTGGTGGTCGCCTCGTAGTCGAAACTCATAGCGCCTCCCGCTGCGTGATTGTCATGAACTTGCGGAGTTTCGAGTCGTCGCCTTTCAATTGCTTGACCACGCGGACATCCAATTTCGTAGAGGCCCTAAGCGTTGTCTCCAACTGTAGGAGCGCAGGCCCTTGAGCTGCGGTAGGAATGCTTTCATGGAAAGTGACCACGACTTCGCAGCCTTTTTCAGACATCAGATTTCCAGTTTAGGAGACATGCAATCGAACCTGTCATAAACCTGCTTACCATCGATTAGCGAGTACATGACACGAGGGACAAATCGCTGGTCGGGATGAAGATCAACTTGCATCAGAGTCGGCGCCACCTTCCTGCTAGGCGTCGTCTTACGGAATAATTCCTTCAGTGTCAGCACTGTTTCAATCCCAAAGGATCGCGCCAACCTGATGAAATCAGGGCAGCTAAGCCCGGATGCTACACCCGAGCCACATTCCTGCATGGCGGCATTCTCCTGAGTGCGCTTGATCATTCCGTAGCCATCGTTAGCGAACACGATGATTTTCACCGGCAGTTTGTGATGCGAAATCGTCGCCAACTCCTGCAAATTGAGCATCAATGCCCCATCGCCTACCAAGCAGATTATTTCCTTATCAGTAGCGAAAGCCGCGCCTATCGCCGCCGGCAGCGCGCACCCCATTTCACCCAACCCACCGGAAGTCATCATCTTTTGCGGCGGCTTGATCTGCAATACTTGCCATGCAGAGCAGCACGCGCCGCCAGCGTCCGTCACGATGATTGAATCCTGCTTTAGAAACTTTTGTAGCTTAGCCATGAACCGATAGGAATTGACGTATTTATCCATATCTTCATGGGCACCGGGCTCTACTAGAGGAACTGATTCACGCCATTTAACGCATGAAACGATCCACTCAACATCAACATGCGAAGGCGCATCTAGATCGTCAACGAATGCTGCGGCATCCTGGTTAATCCAATCCGCTTGCGGAAACTTTGCGACCTCATATGCGTCCACATCCACCATGACAAGCCGCTGGTCAGAACGCGGGCCTTCGTAGCCGACATTCCAGATTGACATGCGATTACCAATAGAGAGGATATGGTCGGCCTCGTAGAAAATCTTGTTCGCCACGCGCTGCCCATATTGCCCCGGCGATCCGAAATACATCGGATGCTCATTATCGATCATGTCCTTCGCCGCCCAACTCGTCAGGATAGGCACCCCCATACCCTCCAAGCGAGCGATATCCGCGCCACGAGCGCCGTTACCAAGCATGATTATTGGACGCTCACCCCACTGCATATTGAACATCCTTCGGGATATCGATCCACACCGGGCCTTGGCGCGGCTTCACGGCTTCAGCATTGCCTTTTTCCAAATGTGCGCGCCAATCAGCCGTAGAT
>SCTM01000284.1 GCA_004297485.1 Rhodospirillaceae bacterium | reverse complement strand
CGGCGGACGATGTGTTTGACTTTCTTCGGCGCGAGATGCCGAACTTCGGTTGGGCCGAGACGACGGCCATGCGTTCCGACGCCAGTCTTCTGACTTTCACCTCCGACACTACCGGTCGCGTCGCGACAATTTTCATCACCCGCGGTTCAATGCTGGGCGGTAGCACGCGCGTGGATATGGTGGTCTCGCCCCGCGACACATCGCCGCCGACCAAATCCACGATGCCGACGATCGCCCGTCAGCCCGCGCACTAATGCGCCAAGAACCTAGGGCGTGATCTGTCCGCGAATTTCGCCCTTTGGATTTGTCGTCGTGTGGACATTCACGTAGTCCTTGCCGCCGAGCAGGTCGACGACCTGGTCGTCTGTCAATTTGGCCGACCCCTTGAGCGGATTGGCCATGCCATTTGGCGCAAGGTTGATGACAACACCGGCATTGGCGCCCGGCGCTGCCGGTCCATGAATGTGGGCGGCCACGGCAGCGGAGCTGAGGTCCTTAGTGGTGATCGACCAAGTCACCTCCTTGGTCGCCGGATTAAATCTGAATCTCGCTGTGCCGGTGGCCTTGCTGTCGTTGGGGGGCACTTCCTGCGCCGCCGTCATGGTCACGTGCATTTTTTCCGTGGCCGCTTGGACCGAACTCGCGGACAGCATTGCCATTGATGCCGTCAGCGCGCAGAGACTCACCGTGAACGCCTTATGCATGGGTGTTATCATCGTGGCATCCTCCTGAGATGGGCGGGCCCGCCGGTGGCGGTTGCGTGCCTACTATAGAACGAAGCATGCCCGACGAAAACGCCCTGCCGATTCGCCCTATTTTTACTGATTGCAAGGCCCCCGGAACCCCCTGGATAACGGGCGCCCAGCCGCTTGGACGCTCTGGAACACGGTGTCCGAAGGGCCTAAGCTCCACGAGGTTCAAAAAGGACCACGAGCGGGGAGAGCGTGTAGCGTGGTGCGGGAAACGGACATTCACGATCTCAATTTTCTCATTGTCGATGACGATGACATTTTTCTCTCGGTGTTGTCGGCGGTGCTGCGTTCCTTGGGCGCGAATAAGATCACGACGGCCCGGACCGGATCCGACGCGCTCACCAAACTGGCTTCGTCCAAACGTCCGACTGATTGCGTGCTTTGCGATCTGAAGATGCCCAGCGGAAATGGACTGCAATTGTTGAAGGCCATTCGCACCGGAAAAGTGAAAGCCGTGCGGCCGGATTCCTGCTTTATCTTCATCACCGCCGCCGCCGATTCCGAGTTTATAAAAACCGCCGCCCAGCTCGACGTGAACGGATACGTGGTAAAGCCGGTGACCCGCGAGAAGCTGCTGCCGGTGATTGTGCGCGGGCGCGCGAAAGCTTTCGCAGTCGATATGAAATTCTATGAAACGATTGTCGTGCCGGACAACACGCCATAGGTCCGAACGCCGGAGAAACGCGGGGTTTCTCAGATAAAAGCGTGACTCACGGCAAACTGACCGCATGCGCGGCGCGTGTGCCAACGCTCGAGGGTATCGAGCCCGAACAGGAGGACATCATGGCCGTTTCCGATCATGTCGATCTCGATGGCTTCATTGCCGGCGTCAAGCGGCGCAATCCGGGCCAGCCGGAGTTCGCCCAAGCGGTTCAGGAGGTTGCCGAGGACGTCTTCGATTTTATCCAAGACAAGGAAGAGTATCACGAATACCAGATTCTCCGCCGCATCGCCGAACCCGACCGGGTGATCAGCTTTCGCGTCTGTTGGGAAGACGACAAGAACAACGTCCGTGTTCAGCGTGGCTGGCGAGTTCAGAACAACAATTCCATCGGACCCTATAAAGGCGGCATCCGCTTTCATCCGAGTGTTACCGAAAGCGTGCTGAAATTTCTCGCCTTCGAGCAGACCTTCAAGAACAGCCTCACCGGGCTGCCCATGGGCGGCGGCAAGGGCGGTTCGAACTTCAACCCCAAGGGCAAGTCCGACCACGAAGTTATGCGTTTCTGTCAGTCGTTCATGACCGAACTCTATCGCCATGTGGGGGCGGACGTGGATGTGCCTGCCGGCGATATCGGCGTGGGCGCGCGCGAGATCGGCTATATGTTCGGCCAATACAAACGCATCACCAACCAATTTACCGGCGTGCTCACGGGCAAGGGGCTCGAATACGGCGGTAGTCTGATCCGGACCGAGGCGACGGGTTACGGTGCTGTCTATTTCCTCAAGAACATGCTCGAGCATGTAGGCAAGAGTCTCGACGGCATGCGCGCTGTCATTTCCGGCTCGGGCAATGTGGCAACGTATGCCGCCGAAAAAGTCACTCAGTTAGGCGGCAGGGTGCTGACGCTGTCGGATTCGGAGGGGTTTGTTCACGACCCGGCCGGAATCGACCAGGCCAAGGTCGATTGGGTGAAGGACCTCAAGACCAGACGCCGCGGCCGTATCTCTGAGTATGTGAAGGAATTCAAGGGTGCCACGTTCCATGCCGGTCAGCGTCCCTGGAGTGTGTCATGCGATGTCGCCTTGCCTTGCGCCACGCAGAACGAACTCACCGGCCCGGACGCGAACATGCTCGTGGCGAACGGCTGCATCGCCGTCGCTGAAGGTGCCAATATGCCCACGGACCTGGACGGTGTTCATGTCTTCAAGCGGGCAAAAATTCTTTACGCGCCCGGCAAGGCTGCCAATGCGGGCGGCGTCTCTGTCTCCGGTCTGGAAATGAGCCAGAACTCGGAGCGTCGCGCGTGGAAGGAATCCGAACTGCAGGCGATGCTGATCGACATCATGCAGGGCATCCATGATCGCTGCGCCGAGTATGGTGGTGCCGCGGGCAGCAAATACATCGACTATGTGAAGGGTGCCAATATCGCCGGCTTCAAGAAAGTCGCCGATGCCATGCTCGCTTTCGGCGTGGTGTGATCAGGCGACAACGCGTATCCGTTGTTTCCCCCCGGTGGCCCCTAAAACCATAACGATACTATTCGCCGCACCGATCGGAAATGCCTTGCTGCCTGCGCCGCTTTTGGACGGGGCGGTGCGCAAGTCGATCTCCGAATCTTCATTATGAGCCAGCGGGGAATCGTTGTCTTCGCGGCGGCATAGCCAGTTCACGGCTCTTGCTTCGGGGACGAATGAACATGGACGATGCGCGTATCGCGCCATAGCTCGAACCCGTGACTCACCGACGGTTCGAACATCTCGTGCGCGATCTGGATTGCTTCTGAATCACGCTCGCACTCGAAATGGTCCGAGGCGAAGGCGCGCCCCGCTTGATTTAAAAAGTGCACGCGGTAGACAGGCATGGAACTCTTTCGTGACCGACAAACTCTGCTGCCTACAGCTATTCACGGCTTCGGAGAAACCTCCTTGATCTGAGTCAAGATCGGCGCAAAAGCGCTTGTTCCGCGGTCGCGCCGTGCCTGGCGACGCAAACTGGGCACGTACGAGGACGTTATATGTGTCCTGACCTGCTCGCGTGGCCCTGAAGTGGAAGCCCGCGTTCCGTCAGACCAAGGCTGTCTTGTATAATGCCAGCAGATGGCCCCACGCCACCTCAGCCTTGGCCGGATCATAGATCGGCTTACCTTCCATGGCGGGCATGTCGGGTACGCACCAGCCGTGCATGGCGCCCTCATAGACCTCGATCTGGGCGGGAACGTTGGCCGCCGCAAATGCGGCCCTGAGCGCGTTCTTTGCGTCAGGCTGCTGTTGGTCGTCGTTGGTGGCGATGCCGAAATAGTATCGCGCCTTTATTTTCGGCACGAGCAGGTGCGGGCTGTCGGGCTTGTCGGTCACGAGGCCGCCACCGTGGAACGAACCGCCCGCCCCAATGCGGTCCGGCAGCGTCGCCGCCGTGATCATGGTCAGGCGTCCGCCCATGCAATAACCGTTGGTGCCGATTTTGGCGGATTTCTTCGTCGCGGGCTGGGAATCGAGGAACGCTACATAGGCCACGGTGTCCCGCTCGATTTTGTCCTGGGTGAGGGAGCCCATGAGTTCCATAAGTTTTGCCCGGTCTGTCGGATCGTTGAAATTCAAACCTGCGCCGAGGGGTGCCTTGCCGGTACGGTAGTAAGGGTTCGGTACCAGTACCGCATAGCCTTCGGCGGCGAGGCGTTTTCCCATCTCGCGGAATGAGGGCCGGAGGCCAAAGGCATCCGTCCAGATGATCACGCCGGGATAGGAGCCGGAGGCCGGACGTATGAAAGCGGCATCACATATGCCATCAGGTGTTTTTATCTGTACGTCGGTCTCCGTAACCGGAAGCGCTGCGGCAGCAGACCCCGTTGCGGCGACGACGCCCGCTGCCACGGACATGACTCCCATTTGGCGCCGTGAGAGTTCGTAGCCATCGGCCGCGTCACCATTCTCGATGGTGCGCCCCTTCGCATTGTGCCCAACGATCATGCCCGTCTCCCTGTGTTGAGTGCGCCTGCGATCATGCGCCCGGCACGTCATGTTCCAATTGTCGCTTGTCTCGCGGCGTTCATCGAAAGTATGGCATGGATCGATCGGCCAATGAAGGTGCCAGCCGCTGCCAACAACCGGTCAACTTTTCTCTGATTAGGCGTTTAGCTTTGGCTGCCGTCTTGGGCAGGAAACGTAACTGTAACAACGGTGCCGATGCCACCTTTGCCCGCGCCGATTTCCAAATGCGCTCCATGCCGTGCCGCGATCTCGTTCGCGATGGCGAGGCCAAGTCCGCTTCCGCTTCCCACGCTGGCTGGAAGACGATAGAAGCGCTCAAGTACGCGTGTTCTTTCCGCGGCGGGTATGCCGGGACCGTCGTCCTCGACACTCAAAATAGCCGGCGCGGTGGAAATCCTGACGGTCACGCGCCCGCCGCCCTTTCCGTATTGGATTCCGTTGTCGACCAAATTACCGATGAGTTCTGTAAGAAGTTGTTGGTCGCCACGCACAAGCACGCCTGATGCCTTTCCATCGTAGCCGAGATCGATTCCCAGGGCGATGGCGGTATCCACCCAATGTTCGACTGTTTGGCGTGCGACGGCTGCCAAATCCACTGATTGTTGCTGTTCATCGGCAGGTGCACCCGTCGGTTCAGCGCGGGCAAGGGTTAACAACTGCTGGGTCAGGTGCGTCAGCCGTTGCATCCCCCTGTCAACCGCGGTCAATGCCTCTTGGCGCCGCACCGGGTCGGATTCACGCAGCGCCCGTTGCGTTTGAAGTTGCAAGGCTGCGAGAGGCGTCCGCAGTTGATGTGCGGCGTTGGCGACAAAACGTTGTAGGGCATCCCGTCCTTCGGCAACACGCTCGATCAATCCGTTCAACGCATCGACGAGCGGAGCAATCTCCTGGGGAATCGCTTGCGAGCTTTCAAGCGGCTTCAGACGATTGGGTTGAATTCGCGCGAGATCAACAGTCAGGTGATCTACACTGCGTAAGGTCGAACTTACTGCGATCCAGATGCTCAAGCCGGCGAGCAACAGCAGGCCGGCTTCGATAGGTATGATCGCCGCCATGATGCTGCGCACGACGGCATTGCGCTTGGCAAGCGTCTCGGCGATGACAACCGTTGCGGTATCTCCCCCGCTTGACGGCGTGTGAATCATTACCGCGGCTAGACGAACGGCGAGCTGGCCGATCGTGCCGTCGTAGTAGATAGGTTGACCGAACTGAGTGATCGGTGGGCGCGGCAGTGTTGTGTTTCCGAATATCCGGCCGTGATGGGCCGTGGTCACATCGTAGAAAACCCGGTCAATACGGTCCCACTCCAGCATCTCGATGGCCGATGTGGGCAACGCGAGGGTCGGCTCGGCGCCATTGCCTTTGATCTGGGACGCCAGCGTCATCGCCGAATCGAAGAGCCATTGATCGTAGACCAGATTGGCGAAATAACGCGCCGAGGCGAATGAGAGCAACGCACCGGCAAACATGAGGCCGAGCAGCGGCCCCCACAATCGAGTCAGCAACCGGCGACGTAGACTCTGGCGAACCACTGTCACCCGTCGCTCCGTTCCAGTCGATATCCCAGTCCCCTCAATGCTCGAATTCCCACACGCGCTCCCTGGGCCAAAAGCTTTTTTCTCAGGCGACTGATATGGACCTCGAGGGCTGACGTGCGCGCATCGCTTTCGGCTTCATAAATGTCATCAAAGAGCTGTTCTTTGCCGACAATGCGGCCTTGACGCCGGACCAAGACCTCAAGAACCGCCAGCTCCCGCGCGGTGAGATCAAGGCGTTGCCCGTTCACGGACGCATGGCGATCCAACTCGTCTATCTCGACCGCACCGAATTTCAATTGTGCGCCACCACCCCGAGCGCGCCGCAATTGGGCGCGGATGCGTGCTTCCAATTCCGCCAAAGCCACGGGCTTCACCAAATAGTCGTCGGCCCCTATATCAAGCCCACGCACGCGATGGCTCAGTTGATCGCGCGCCGTCAGAATAATGACAGGTGAGTGCATGCCTTCGGCGCGCATGCGCCGCAGGACGTCGATGCCGTCCATATCCGGCAGAGTAAGGTCGAGAACCACGAGATCGTAAGTCGACGTCGCGCATGCGGCCAGCGCGGCGTCGCCGGTCGTGCACAGCTGAACCTCATAAGACGATTGCATCAGGGAGCCGACGAGACCTTCGGCAAGCTGCTGATCGTCCTCCACCACCAACAATCGCATTAGTCCTCGCAGGATAGAGTTAATGCTATCACCTTCGGTCGCTCATCGAAGCACCATGATGTCATGTCGAGCACTTCCCAGTGTACCTGAAACGCCTAACCGGTGGGGGCGCCAGGATCCGCCCCAACATTCACCGTCGTGCGATTCCACCAGCCACCACCGAGGGCCTGGAATAGGGCGATCGTATCGGTGTAGCGCTGGGCCTGGGCCTGGACACGATTGATAACGGCCTGCTGATAAGCCTGTTGGGCGGTGAGCAGGGCGAGATAGTCGACCGCGCCGAGGTCGAGTTTGTGGCGGGTGATCTTGAGGCCCTCTCTCGCGGTTTGCTCGGTCGCCACGGCCGTCTTAAGAGAATCAGCGTCGGTCTGGATGGCGCCCAGGGTGTCGGCGACGTTCTGGAAGGCAGTGTTCACGGTGCTCCGGTATTGTGCTGCCGCCTGCTCGAAGGTCGCCCGCGCTGCCCTGGTCTTATGCAGCAAAGCGCCCCCCTGGAAAATCGGTTGGGTGACGCCACCTGCAATGCTCCAATAGCCGTTGAGCGGCTTGAACAGCTGGTCGACCTGAGTGGCCGTCGTGCCGTAGTTGCCGTTGATGGTGATGTCCGGGAGCATGTTGGCGATGGCTATGCCAATCTGCGCGCTTGCCGCATGGAGGTTCTCTCGGGCGGTGCGAATATCCGGGCGCTGCTCGATCAGTTTGGAAGGCAGGCTCACGGGAAGTTCACCTGGAAGCTGCAGACTCGCCAGATCGAACGTCTCGGCAATCTGCTGAGAAGGCAGCCGCCCGGCAAGGGCGGTGAGGAGATCGCGTTGTTGCAGAAGTTGTTTTTTCAGAGGCGGTAAAGTTGCTTGCGCTTGGGTCAAGGCGGCTTCCTGGGCCACCACGTCGGCGGCGGCTACCTGGCCCAGGTCACATTGCTTCCGGAGTATGTCCAGAGCCTCGGTCTCACTCTTGATGATGTCTTCCGTGGCCGCGATCTGCCCACGCAGGGAAGCCTCTTGCACCGCTGCGGTAGCAATGCCCGCGGTCAAGGTGAGATAGGCCGCCTCCAGTTGGAAACGCTGAGCGTCGGCCTGCGCCTTAAGGGCTTCCACAGCGCGCCGGTTGCCGCCCCATATATCAAGGGCCCACGTTCCCGCCACCTGGGCGGAATACAGGTCAAAATGGGAAACGAAGGTGGCCAGCGTCGGCGACGGCTGCACGGCGTTGTGCTGGCGGCTCGGCGTGAAATTGGCGCTGATGCTGGGAAAGTAAGCCCCCTCCTGGGCGTAGACATTTTCCAGGGCGGCACGTAGAGCGGCGTGGGCCGATTGCAAATCCGGATTGGCCTTAAGAGCTTGCGCGATCACAGCGTTAAGTTGTTCGGAATGGAACAGGGTCCACCATTGCCCGGGAATATCTTGACCCGGTGCGAAGTGCTGGGCATCGCCGCCAATGACGTCCGTTTTGACAGTCTCCGGCGCAAGAGGCCCGGCCGTGTAGCCGTCGACCGCAGGCGCCGGGGGGCGGTGAAAGTCCGGGCCCACGGCGCATCCGGCGAGGCAGGTCAAACTCACTGCCGATAAGATTGCCGCGACTTGACCGGACCGGGAGCGAGGCGGAGTCTTGCGATCAGGACTCATGGCTCACTCCGCCGGTTCGAACTTTGCGCCGATATCCGGCGATGGCACGGGAACGCCCCGGCGCGAGAACACGTCGATCAACACCGGGAGAACAATCAAGATCAGCACCGGGGCAAGCATCCCGCCGCCGACGACGACAAGCGCCAACGGCTTTTGCACCTGAGATCCGATCCCCGTGGAGATAGCCGCCGGCAGAAGGCCGACGCTCGCGACCACACACGTCATCAGTACCGGGCGCATTTGCATGACGCAGGTGCGCCGGATCGCCGCGCCGCGGGCAAGCCCGCCCTCGATTTGCTGATTGAAGTACGAAATGACGATGATGCCATCCATCGCCGATATGCCGAACAGCGCGACAAAGCCGATGGCGGCGGAAACGCTGAATGGTGTTCCGGTCAGGTATAGCGCGAAAATGCCGCCGATCAACGCCATCGGGATTACGCTGACGGCGAGCAGCATGTCGATCCACGTTCCGAAATTGAAATAGAGCAAGATGCAAATAAGGCCGATGCTGACCGGCACGGCGACCGCTAACCGTTGCGCGGCCTCTTGTAGATTGCCGAATTCACCGACCCATTCCAGCCTGTACCCGCCTGGAACCGATACTTGCTCAGCGATCTTGCGCTGAGCTTCGAGCACGGTGGTGCCCAGGTCGCGGCCGCGGATGCTGAATTCGATGGGAATGTAGCGCTCTTGCTGCTCCCGATAGATAAACGCCGCGCCGGACACCATGCGGATATCGGCGATCTCACTCAGTGGTACCGGGAGAACGCCACTGCTGCTCGTGCTCGGAGCCAAATTGGGCGCGCCGACGGGAATGCGGCCGATCGCATCGATGCTTTCGCGATACTCCGGCGCGAACCGGACGACCATGGGAAAATGGCGATCGCTTCCCTCTTCATAAAGATCGCCGGCGGCTTGACCGCCGATGGCGGCCTGAATCGTGGCGTTGATATCGCCTGGCGCAAGGCCGTAACGGGCGGCCCGACCGCGATCAACAGTGATTTTCACCGTTGGCTGACCAAGAGAATTCAGCACCGCCAAGTCCTCCACCCCAGGCACCGTCGCCATTACGTCTTTGATCTTCGCCGCGGTCTTTTCGAGGGTCGCAAGATCATTGCCGAACAGCTTGACCGAGTTCTCCCCCTTCACGCCCGAAGCCGCTTCTTCGACGTTGTCTTCGATGTTCTGGGAAAAATTGAACTCGACGCCTGGAAACCGGCTCGCCAGCGCCTCACTGACTTGGTCGGTGAGTTTTGCCTTATCGACGCCGCCCGGCCAGGTCGAGAATGGCTTGAGAGGGACGAAGAATTCGACGTTGAAGAACCCGGTGGCATCTGTGCCATCGTCGGGACGGCCGTGCTGCGACACCACGGTCTCTACTTCGGGAAAGCTCTTGATGACGCCACGCATGCGATTCACATAGCCGTCTCCCTCGTCGAGCGAGATCGACGGCGGTAGTGAAGCGCGAATCCAGAAGTTTCCTTCTTCGAGGTGGGGCAGAAACTCCAGCCCGAGCGAGCGCACGGTGACAACGGCGAGTACCGCTATGACAACCAAACTGCCGAGCGTCACGATCCGGTTCGCCAGGGCAAACTCCACTACATCCGCGTAGAGTCCGCGCAGGATGCGGACAACGGGCGTGTCTGTCTCCTCCATATGATCGGAGAGAAGCAGGGAACTCAGGGCCGGCGATATGGTGAAAGTCGCGATCAGACCGCCGCAGATGGCATAGGCATAGGTCTTGGCCATCGGCCCGAAAATGTGACCTTCAATTCCCGACAAGGTGAACAGGGGCACGAAGCCGGCAATAATGATCGCCGCCGAAAAAAAGATGGCCTTGTTCACCTGGAGCGCGGAGTTGGCGATCACGGCGAACTTGCCACGCAGTCCGACCACCGGTCTTGCCCGATGCAGGAAGGCGTAGCCGGCCCGGCGTGCTTCCTCGGTTTCAGCCAGATGTCTGAAAATGTTCTCCACCATGATGACCGTGGCATCGACAACGAGACCAAAGTCGATGGCACCTACGGACAGAAGGTTGGCGGACTCGCCTCTGACAACCATCACGCAGATGGCGAAGGCGAGGGCGAATGGGATCGTCGCCGCGACGATCGTTGCACTGCGCAAGTTTCCGAGAAAGACCCACTGCACCAGGAATATCAGCACCATCCCGAAGATCATGTTTTCAAGTACGGTATGGGTCGTGGCGCTGATCAGGTCGCTGCGGTCGTATATTTTCTGAACCTGAACGCCGGGGGGGAGGATGCCCGAGCGGTTGATGTTCTCCACTTCGGCCTGAACGCGCCGAATCGTGGGTGAGCTTTCCTCCCCGCGACGCATGAGCACAATGCCCTGGACAATGTCGTCGTCGTTATCCTGTCCAGCTATGCCAAGCCGCGGTTGATGTCCGACGGCAATCGTCGCCACATCACCGAGCATGACCGGCGTGCCATTTGTCGCGGTCAGCATCGTGTTGCGAATGTCATCCATCGAGTGAATGAGTCCGATGCCACGGACAACCGCTGCCTGAGGTCCAATATCCACGGTTTGGCCGCCGATATTGACGTTGCTGTTGTTAAGGACCTGAATGACCTGCGGTACGGTCAATCCGTAATCGACAAGTTTGTTCTGGTCGATGGTCACATCATAGGTTTTTGATTTGCCGCCCCAGCCTGTCACATCGACGACCCCGGGCACCGCTTTGAACCGCCGCTCCAGCACCCAATCCTCAAGCGTCTTGAGATCGGCGACCGAATATCCCGGTGGTCCGATCACGCGGTATCTATATATTTCGCCGATAGGGCTCTCCGGGGATATCGCCGCCTGCGCGCCGTTGGGAAGCGCCGGAAGTTGGGCAAGGCGATTGATGACCCACTGCTCGGCCTGTTCATACGTAAAGTCATAGGTAAATTGCACCTTCACATCCGACAAACCGAACAGCGAGACGGTCCGCACGGTTGTCACGTGAGGAATGCCGGCCATTTGCACTTCGATAGGAACGGTGATGTAGCGCTCGATTTCCTCGGCCGATTGGCCGGAGCTCTGGGTCACGATGTCGACCAGTGGCGGCACCGGGTCCGGATAGGCTTCGATATTCAGCTTCAGAAAAGCGATCAGCCCCGCGAAAATCACGGTTACCATCAACAGCAGCATCAAGAACCGCTGTTTCAAGGCGAAGGCGACGAGTCTATTCATGACGGGGCAGTTTTCATTCAGCCCGTTTGGGCGGCGCGGTCGATGAACAGAGTCCCGCTGGTTACGACCTTGTCCGCCGCAGAAAGACCGTCGATGACCTCCACCATGCCACCGGCGACACGGCCGGTGCGAATGGGCCGCAAACCCAGGCTTCCGTCATTTTGGGCAACCCAGACACGCGCCGTATCGCCGTCGTAGACAATGGCGCTTTGAGGCACGGCAGGGGCATTTACATCATCCCCCGTCATGATGCTGAAAGACGCAAACATTTGTGGCTTGAGCGCGCCGTCGGCATTCTCGATGTCGGCCCGTACCGGCAGGCGGTGTGTCACGGGATCGATCGACGGCGCCACATAAGTTAGGCTTGCCTTAAACACCCGGTCCGGATAGGCGGGAACGCGGACCTCCACGGCTTGGCCTACGCGCATCGCGCCTGAGTCTGACTCGCGCACGTTGGCGATGAGCCAGACGCGCGAAAGATTGCCGATCACATAGATCGGATTGGCAGCACCCGACTGTATATATTGCCCGAGACCGACCTGGCGCTGAAGCACGCGTCCGGCGATTGGCGCGGTAATGACCGCTTCGGGACTCATCGCCCGCGAGGCCGGCGCATTTTCGAGCACCGCAATCTCGGCTTCGGTCTTGCCGAAAATCCGCAGCCGGTTACGAACGGTCTCAAGCGTTGCCCTGGCTATCGCCAGATCGGCCTGGCTTTGCTGCCAGTCTCTCAGGGCAGCGCCTTGTGCCGCGTAGAGTTCGTGTTGACGCTTCTCATTTGTTGCCGCGAGATTGAACTGGGCATGGGCGTTTATGAGGTCGTTCTGAGCCTGCACGAGTTCCGAAGCCTCTATGGCCAACAGCGGCGCATCCTTTTCGACGAAGTCGCCCAATTTGGCGGTCAGCTTCGTAACGCGGCCGGAATAGGGCGAAAATACCGGGGTCGAAAGATCGTCGTCGATCGCGATATTGCCGTCGGTGATCTGCTGCGCCCTGAAGGTCATCGCCAAGACCGGCTTTATAGTGAGCGCGGCAAGTTGCGCGGCCGTCGGTTTGAAGGTTCCTGGGGCAAGTGGCTCGACCGCGGATCGCGATCTTTCGGAAAGGTATGATCTTAATGCATCGACACTTACGATGCCGAAAACCAGCATCAGAGCAACTATGCCGACTCCCGAGACAATGCGAATCTGTGCATCCCGCGGCAATGTTTGCGCCGATGCCATACTGTCGCTTTGGCCGGAAGGAATCTGCCCCAAGTCGAGCAGCCGCAAAATCTGAGCACGGCCTACGTGCTCAGATTTTGC
>SCTM01000283.1 GCA_004297485.1 Rhodospirillaceae bacterium | reverse complement strand
CGTCTGAACGTTGGCGGAGGCCTGCTCGCTGGCCGCCGCGACCGTGGTGCTCTGACGGGTCGTTTCCTCGGCCGTGGCGCTCAGCGATTGGGCCGCAGACTGCATCTCCGTCGATGCAGACGTCACACCGTTAACAACGCCCTTCACGCTACTCTCAAATCGATCCGCTAAATCGAGCATGGCTTGCCGCCGCTCAGTAGCCGCTTTTTCCTCCGCCAGCTTTGCGTTGCGTTCGAGCGCCAATTTCTCCAAGCCGTTTTGGCGGAAGACCTCCACCGACTCGGCCATGAATCCGACTTCATCGGAACGGTGGAGATAAGGCACATCCTGTTCCAATGCCCCACCTGCGATCGTCTTCATCGACTCCGCCAAGGCATTGATGGGGCCGATCACGCGACGATTGATAACGGTGATCGCCGTGACGACCGTCGCAGTGGCGAATATGAGTAGCGCCGCATACAGCACCATGCCCTGCTTGGAAGACGCCTGACTGGCATTAAGAAATGCGCTGCCCCAACTCGTGCTGACATCTTGAATATTTTCGAGCGTGGCGATGGCTTGGGTTGATCGTGCGATCCAGTCGTTCGCGCTCATGCTGTAACCTACGCCAAGCTTGGCATCGGCATAGATCTTTTGCCGCACGGACTCGTAGCTCCCGAAAAAATCTTTTCGCACATCTTGCAGAGCCTGATCGTATCGGTCGTGCTCATCCTTACTGAGATCGATGCTCGTGAGAATGTTCCAACCCTCTTCCACTTTTCCCCGATAAGTGGCTAATAGCTCCGCTTGATCCGGGGATATCGGGTCACCGGAAGCGATCAAACTCGCGAGCGTTCCGCGTTCGCGTCCGGCGTACTCTGTCATAAGCCAGACGCTATGCCGAATGAGGGTGTCTTTTCCTAAAGCCGATGAGGCGGTAAGCGCCTGACTGCTGAGGTTGATACGCAGCTTTTGCGTCTCGATGATAAGGGCCGTAATTCCCGGCATCCACTTTGTGCCCAAGTCCTTGGCGCGGAGCGGCTGCGGTTGCGTGAGGTTGAGATCGACAGTCGCGCGAAGAGCGCCAAGATCACTTTCCGCCTTGCGGATGTGCCCGGAAATTTCCTGGTCTGGAGTTAACGCAGCATCGCCTAGCAGCGCAATTGCCGACCGATAAGCCTCATCCCCCGCCTTGCGAAGATTTCCGATTTTCTTCAGAACATCTTCGCTGGCTGGGTCCTTTAGGGCGAGTGCGGAGTTTGTGACGCCCCGCTCCATGGCCCAGGAACTCGCCGCTTTCAGGAGATCGCTCGTGACCTCATTCGCGCTCGATGCGTGAGCGGCGGCTTCGTAGGCTTGGTAAGACTGCCAGAACATGCGCCCCTGGGCGATTAAAAGCAGGATGCTCAGGACCCCCAGCAGGCATGTCATCACTTTCTTGATAGTCATTCGGGCATCCTCCCTCGCGTTACCAAATAGGCCGCCTTCGTCACGATCCGTCCGTATTCCTCACTGAAGCAACGAGACCATTTTCTTGAACCGCTCGACCTGGACGCCCTGAGCAATCTCCTTTGCCTTGGCGTTGTCGCCCGACAGAACGGCGGGAATGATCTCGGCGTCACGAGTGTGCTGAAACTCCAGCCAGACCGCCTTGAACTCGGTGAGCTTGCCTTTGACGTCCGCCGGGGTCGCGGCATCGGCCAAAGTGGCGGCCACATTCTTATCGACCTCTTGTGTGGCGCTCTTCACCTGATCGACCAGAACTGTCTGCGTTCCCTTGTCGGTTGTGCCGACAAGGGAGACCAGTTTTCCTCGCGCTGCTTGCAGAGATGTGAGGATGTCCGATGTGCTCGCAAAGCACGAACTCGAAGTGACTCCAACAAGGCAAGCAATCATGACACTCAGTATTCGTGTTTTCATGACGATTCTCCTTTTGTGATTGAATTGAGAAACGCGGAGTAGGTCAGGCCGCCCGCAACGTAACCAGGAAGTGATCGACCTCGCCGCGCAGCTTCTCGGCTTGTTGCGACAGTTCAGACGCGGACCCGAGCACTTGTGACGAGGCTGCGGCCGTTTGACCGGCTGCGTCTGTGACGCCGCCGATATTGCTGGAGATGTCCTGGGTACCCTGGGCCGCCTGCTGCACGTTGCTGGCGATTTCCTGGGTCGCGGCGGACTGCTCCTGCACGGCGGAGGCAATGACG
>SCTM01000282.1 GCA_004297485.1 Rhodospirillaceae bacterium | reverse complement strand
CCTTGGGTGCGGCGGGAGTGACGACCCGCTCGGCTTTGAAGGTCTGGAATTTGATGCTGTCTACGGCGCAGTCGCGGGCGGCGTCCACCAGGCGCTGGGCGAGGGCCACGTCGCCGTTATGGTTCACGCCCGCTTCGGCGATGACGAACACAGGGTGTCCCGGCCCGACGGTCCGGCCGCCGATGATCACGGCATTGGTATTTGCGGCGTGGTTCATGTTTTTCCGTAGGCACTGTATCATAAATCGCACCTGGGCGCTGGCCGGCTACTTGCCTTCGCCAAGCAAAATGTCCAATGCCCGGTCGGCGGCCTCGCGCCGCATATCGATGAAATCGTCGTCCAAGGGCGTACGGGGAAGGACGAGACTTTCGCGGATATGGGCGAGCAGCATCGGCGCGATGGGCGTGAACCTGAAAATGTCCCGTGCCAGCTGCGGTCCGAATATTTGCAGCCCTTCCGAGCCGATGAGGCTGGTACGAATGTCGAAGGCGGCCGCCTCGACCGAAACCGAGGAAAAGGCGGTAACATGATGATCGGTCCGTGCCAGCAGGGGGAACAGGGGCAGGTTGGTCGCCTGTTCGATCTCGACATTGGTGACGTTGGCATTGACAAGGATATCGCTGATCTCGGACATGGTATGGCGGCGCAACGGATGCACACGCAACAGCCATAGCCAGTCTTTCGGGGCTTTCATGATGGCTTTCAGAAGCTCCATACCAATCGGTGATTCCAACGGTTGGAGGCTGACCAGTATGCGCCGCCGTCCAGCACAGTAGCGGTCGAACGCCTGAAGTTCCGGTGTCGCGGCGGCGGGCCGATATCGCCAGCGGGCCAGCCAGGCATTGCCGCCAATGATTCCGCCGTGCCGCACGCAGCCCGGCTTTTTGTCGACCTCGATGTCGTGTTTGGTCTGGCGACCCCAGCACCACACCAGATCGGGCATCAGGTGATATCCTTCCGGCGGTGCCGTAGTGAGCTGGGTGTAGTGGCCCTCATTGGGACCGAGCCGGCCGTGCTGGATATCCACGGCGAGGACATTCCGTCGCCGGCAGGCCAGCACCCAGGCCATGCCGACGATGTGGTAGTAGATGGACTGGAACATAACGGTCGGTGCGAGGCGCTTAAGCGTGTTCTCGAAAATGCGTGCGAGATAAAAAATCTTGCCCATGTCGTCGGTGAGATTCGGCTCGTTAAAGGGTATGTCGACGCCCGCCGCCTTGAGCGCGGGCGGAATGGCATCAAAATTCTCAAGCCTGTAGGGTGGGTCGAAAACCACCCCCCGGCTTGCCTTCGCGAGATGTAGAAATACGGATGGAATTGTGCGGGCGAACTGGATTGTGCGTGGGTCGGCTATCTCGATCTTGGCGACCGGACAGCGGGCAACTGCGCGCTCTAAGACGCTGTCGACCGTCTTAGCGAAGCGCGCGCCATCGACCATATCCATGTATTCCTCGGGCCGTACGATGAAGATCGCCTTTGGATTGAGCGCACCCGCTGCCACCGCCTGGCCGGCGGCGGCGCCATCCGGGTGGACGAATCCAAGATAGGGCGTGCCGACCGCGCCGACGTCGACCGCGCCGACCTCGGGCCACTCCGCATTGGTATTGGCGACTGCTCCAGGACCGGTGCCTATTCCCTTGGGATTGATCACCAGCCGTTCCATGAGCAGGCTCCAAATCTTTTGTCGGACGAGGGGCCAATAGGACACGCCGCCGTATAGCAGCTTCGATGTATCGACGCGCTGTTCGAGGTCTGTGAGGATGGCGATCGCTTCAGCGTGCATGGGCGATGGGGCCCGTTAGTTCGCTTCGAGGTCGGCGAGGGTGATCTGTTCCCACTTGGCGATGGTGCGGTGGGCCTTCCGCCCAGCGATATCGCCAAAACGCATGGGGGAAAGACCCTGGCCGGTTCCTTGAGCACGCAAAAACGCCACGTGGGTTCTGTCGAGGACTGTCCCGGCGGGAATATCCTGTGCGGCGACGATGCTCTTTTTCTGGAACCGCCGGTATTTCTCATCGCTTTCCGTGGGTGGCGGGAGATGGTCGGGCCCTAACGCCCGCCAGCCGGCGCGCATGGTCGCCACGTAGGCGGCAAAGCCAGCCGGGTCGAGCGCCGCTTCCCAGTCCACGCCTTTGGCGGCGCGGTCGAGCACGACGTGCTTTTCCAGCATGCAGGCGCCCATGCCGATGGCCGCAAGATCCAAGTAACGGGAGATGTCCAGAGCACCGTCGGTATGGTCGGCATACATGATCAGCCCGCCGAAGGCTTCCTTGAGCATGGCGATGCGGCGCAGATGGGCGTTCTCGGTCGGGGTCGGGAAATTCTGCACGCCGTGCTGCAGAATCATTTGTGTACCGCCGTTAGCGAGGGCGAGATCCACGGCCTCGGCGACTTCTTGAAAGGTCGAGGCACCAGTGCCAACGGTGAATGCCAGCCCCGATTTCGCTGCAGCAATGATGAGGTCCGGATTTGAGATATCGGACGAGTTAAGCTTGAGCATGTCGGGCTTGAGAGCCAGGGCCCAACCCATGCTTACATCATCGTAGACAAAGGCCGATACGGCGATGTCGTGGCTGCGGGCAACGGCCATGAGTTCTTCCCATTGCGCACGGGAGAAACTCAGGTCCTCGACAACTTTATAGAAAGGTAGGGAGCCAACCATGTTGGCGGGTGGATGGAAGAACTCAAGCTGCACGGCGTCCGCGCCGGCCGCGGTCACCGCTTCGATCAAACGCCTAGCCTGGTTGATATCTCCTTGATGGCCACAGGCGATTTCGCCGACGATATAGACTGGGTCGCTGTCGCTGATCCGTCGTCCGCGCACGGTGACGGCACGGCTGAGGGAAGGCTTGGCAGAGGCCGTCATGGCGAGGTGTCCTTGATGAAGCTAGGCAACCTTAATCTGGCTGCTGTCGATGAGGAACTGAGCGTATTGAAAATCTTGGGCGTCATCGATATCGACGGAATTCAGGCGCGGCATGGTCACGCCCTTGACCCGGCCGGTGTAAAAGCTACGCAAACGGCGGAATGACGCGATCCAAGTAAAAAAGAAAGCGCCGTTAGGCCGGTAGGTCGGGGGCTGATCCTGGGACCGGGTATTGCCGGTCAGAAGCGGCGATGGATCGAACAAAGGAACCATATATCCGGCGTCGTCCAAGGTAACGGCGGATTGGGGCGGGAACTCGTAGGTCGAAAAGCTGATGGTCGCATCGCATTCGGTGGTCAATGTGGCAAAGCCCGCGCCCACCTGTTCGGCGGTACGAAACGGGCAGGTCGGCAGTAGCATGCCAATCACGTCGAAATCCCGCTGTATATCAGGCCGGTCGGTCAGTTCACCGATGACGTCGACGACCTTGACCTTGTCGCCGGCAAGAATGGACGCACGGTCATCGACCGACACGCCTTTGCGGCTCAAAGCGACAGTCTTGATTTCAGGATCGTCGGTGGAAACCAGTACTTGTCCAAACGTGGCTGCTGCCAGCGCGACGTCGACGGCGTGGAGGATCAACGGTTTGCCGCCGAGCGGCAACACGTTCTTGCGCGGCAGGCGTTTTGAGCCGCCGCGGGCCGGAATGACAACAAGCGTACGTGCCGGGTCAGGCATGGGTTCACACCACCGCGGCGTGGGCAGGGTCGCGGGACAGCCAGCCGAGCTTATCGACGCAGGCGCGCAGCTTCGCGCTCTGGGCGTCGGTTAAACATGGCAGAGGCGCGCGCTCGAAACGCGGCATTAACTTCAGAAAACTCATCGTTTCCTTGAGAGCGATATGCCAGCCGAGGGAAACCGCTAAATCAAAGTAGGGGTCTTCATAAGCGCGAACGATGGCGTGGGCGTGTTCGTTGTTGCCGCCGACGAGGGCAGTATGAAAATCCACGGCGACACGGGGAAAGAAGTTGCCGATGCCGACGAGGTAGGCTTTCGCGCCGGCATGAAAATCGCGCATGAACAGGCGCTTGCTGCCGGCACCGATAATTCCGCATTTGCCGTTTAAACGGCGATGAAGCAGATAGGCATAGCCGCCGTCCAAACACTCTTCCTTCATGCCGACCACACCGGGTAAATCGGTCAGCCGGTCGAGCAGATCGAGGCTATATTGCTGATTGCCGCCGTAGCCGCTACGCATGGGCATTTCGTGGATCATCACGCCGATGGACACGGCTTCGGAGACTGCACGAAAGAAGTCGAAAACCGGGACCTCGCCGTAGTAGCGCTCGGGAAAGTAGGCGATGAAGCCGTCGGCGCCGACGCTCTCGGCATGGCGGGCGAAGGCGATGTTGGTGGCGGTGTTGCCGACAAGCGGGCCAGCCAGGATTACAATGCATCGCCCACGTGCCGCAGTGGCGATGGTGGTGTTGACGGCCTTGATTTCATCGTCGCTAAGGAGGTTGAAACGGCTAGTGCCGACCGTGGACAGGATGGCGGGCACGCCGACCTTGGCGAGAAAGTCTACATAGTGTCCGAGAGCCTCATGATCCACGGCGGCACCATCGGCCGTGAATGGAGTCAGGATTGGAAACACCGGGCCGGAGAGATTGTGCCGCAAATGGTCGCGTGAGAAATGAGCCATGGATATTGCTTTGCCGTTTGATCAGAGGGGTTAGGCGGGTTGGGCGCGATAGACTTGCTGCGTGCGCATGATGGACGTCAGCGCATCGCAGACCCGGTCTACCTCGGCGCCGGTCATTTCATTGCCCGTGGGAAGGCTGAGGCCGCGCGCGGCGATGTCCGCGGTGACCGGGCACGGATGAGCGATGCCGGTGCGGTAGGCTGGTTGGTCATGAAGGGGATGGAAAACCGGACGGGTCTCAATCCCCCGCTCCTGCAGGCGGGCAGCCAGCTGATCCCGGTTCATGCCCAAGTGTTCGGGACAGACGGCTAGGGAATAAAGCCAATAGATGTTCCGCGCCCAAGGGGCTTGCGTCGGCAATTGCAGACCGGCGAAACCGGCTAGATAACCGTTGTAGCGTTTCACCAGCTCGGCACGGCGGTCCAAGAAGACGTCGATCCGCTCCAGCTGCGCCAATCCGACAGCCGCCTGGAGGTTGGTCATACGGTAATTATAGCCCGCAGCCAGATGCCAGTAACGCCGCCCGGGCGCCATGCCGTGGTCGCGCAGCATCGCCATGGTGGCGGCGAGTTCCGACGAGTTGGTCAAGACCATGCCGCCTTCGCCCGTGGTGATGACTTTGTTGGCGAAGAAACTGAAACATCCCACATCGCCGATGAGTCCGACTTTGCGGCCTTTGTATTCGGCGCCGAGAGCTTCGGCACAGTCTTCAATGACTTTAAGGCCATGTTCGCGTGCGAGCGCCATGATCGGGTCCATATCGCAGGGGTGGCCATAGAGATGCACGGGAATGACGGCTTTGGTGCGGGAGGTGATGGCGGCTTCCATCGCCTTCGGGTCAAGGGTCCAGGTGATGGGGTCCACATCCACAAAGATCGGCGTAGCATTGGCATGGAGCACTACGTTTGCCGTTGCGCCGAAGGTGAAGTCGGGGACGATGACTTCATCGCCAGCGCCAATCCCCAGGGCTTCCAGCGCCAAATGGAGGGCGGTCGTGCCGGAGGATGTGCAAAAAGCGCGGCCTCCGCCCATGTAGGCGGCAAAAGCATTCTGGAATTTTTCGATGTAGGGGCCCTGAGATGATATCCATCCCGTGGCGAGACAGTCGTTGACGTATTTCGACTCATTGCCACCCAAGGAAGGCTGGACCAGGGGCATGCGCCAGAGGTCGGCCCAGGTGAGGAGATCCACCGGCCGTCCTGCGGAATCGAGGATTGGAAGATGCCTGATACGTGCCGACAGCAACGCGAGATTTTGCGTCGGGTCAGCGTCGGCGTGGCCCGACGTGAATTTCCGGATCATGAAGTCCGCAGCCGGCGTATCCAGGTTGCAGCCGTTAAGAATCGCGCGACGGATGTCGCCATCGGTGGCGACGCCGCGCAACACGCCGTCGTTGTCAGTAAACAAAACAACACCGCCGACGCCTTCGTTAAGACGCGCCATAACCTCCCGCACAGTGCCGGAAAGGGGCAGTAGATTACGCGCGATCTTGTGGCCGGTCGTCACCGGGCAAACCCTTGATCCAGAAGAGCGCGGCCGCGCTCCAACGATTTATTTTGAAGCATGATTTTATCCGAAAATCTCCAACTTTTCGGAATCATGCTCTAGCCCACATACCACGGTAGGTCTAAACCGCTTATTAAGACTTAGGCTGTGGCTGAGCGCGCCCCAACGTCAAGGCAGGCCCAGAACATATCTTCCGGGTCGCTATTGCGAAACACAATCTGTTGGCAGGTTACGCTTCTTTCAAGCAGTCGTCCCAGCCGTTCTCCGAACAGGTTCGGTTGGTCCGCATCGCATTTCAATTGGTTAAGAAGGTGGCCGCTGATGGCGAGCATAAGGCTGCCGCTATAGTTCCCTAGGAAGGCCCCCAACTGGTCGCAGACGTAGGCCGTCAAGGTCAATGCGGGAGGATCTATCAATATCAGGTCTGCGTCGATTCCGGATGCGGTTACCGGCAAGGGATCGTAATGCCAGTTCTGATCATAGGTAGCGCGTAAAGTTTCCAGTTCGTCCGCATTCGCGTGGTGAACACGAATATCCGTGAGCCTTCCTTGCGTCAGGGGTAAGAGGGTATCCAATCCACGTTCCTGTCCGTGAAGAAAGACCGCGGCGCGGGACACGTCCGCCAGCATTTCCATAGGGAAAAGCCCTGAGGCGAGTGTGCGAAGTGTATCTGGCGTTGGCAACGGCGCATCACGGAGAAGCCGCAACAGGAGGCCGGGGGCATGGGTGTTCTCGATAACCCACGCCTGATGAAGCGTCGCGAGCCAGACGGGGGATACGCCCAAGTCGGCCCCGATCTGTTGTGCTTGCGGCCATGGCGGTGGTGGTGGCCGTAATGGACTGGCTTAGCATGTGGTCGCGCCGTACAAGGTCGTATTTCTATAATCTCTCATGGTTCTCAATATACGACGAACTTGCCTATCATTCAGGAGAATTCGTCGCCACGGCGATTGACCTCGCCGCCAGCGACCAGTGCCTGCATGTCGGCGAAGATGTTCATGAAAATACGCTGCCAGGAGTGATAGATTTGTATCTGACGGCGTACGCCCAGGCTGCGTTCGGCGTACTCGTCCTCTTTCATTGCGAGTGCGGCGGCGATGATGCCCTGATTCTCCGTCGGGTCGTCAGTGAGGTAGATCGCATAGGGGCTGCGAAAGCCCGAATCCGGATGCAGGATCGGCACCAGCCCGCGTGCGCAATTTTCAAGAATGGTCGTAGCCTGCGGCTCCGCAGCGGTGTGGAGGTAAAAGGAGCATTCCTGGATAAGGCGGGCGTTGGTGCCAGGATCGCCATTGTCGAGGGCCGGTAAGATCTGCATGTCGGCCGGCAGCAGTTTCTGACGCCAGAATTCATCGAGTTTGGAGACGGCGAAGGTACCGAGATAAAGCCGGCAACCCGTTTTCGGCAATGAGCGAAACATCAAATCTGGCTTCTTGTATTTCGCCAGACTGGAGACATGGAGAAGGCCAGACGGCCGATGTTTGAAGTCAATTTTATAGGGCAATCGGCGCGTGTCGCAGCCCATATTGACCCGGACGAATTTTGGCTGGATCTGCCGCCAAATTGATTCTGCCGGTGCCGTCTCCAGGCTACCGTCATAGTGAACGACGCCACCCATGCCGAAAAAAGCGCGCGACGCCTTCACATATGTGGGCAACGGTACGGACGGCCAAACCGTGAAGTCGGCGCGCGCATATGGAAACATGATGAAGGTGTTGGGATGAGCGGACCGAGGTCCGTCTAAGCCATTGTCGAAAATCCAGTTGTCGTATTCCTTCAAATCGGGGTAGGGCGGATGACCGAGCAGTATGTCGTTGGGATCGGTGGTGACGCGGCCGCGATCGTTCGCGTGATGAAAGACGACTTCGCCATAGCGCGATAATTCGACCATCGCGTGTTTCACCAATTCAACATTGGAGACCTGATAACGGGAAAAATCGCCTTCCGTAGGAGACTTCCACCAAAAAAAGCGTATTTTCATTGTCCACCGAAGGGCAGCAGGCGCGAGGCCACGCTTTCATTGAAATTCCGGAACGCGTCGACCCACGCGAGGCGAGCATCGCTCCTCGGACGCCACGGTTCAACCAGCGCCTCACGGATCGATGTGGCGGCGTGGTCAGGAGATTGCGGAAGTCGCAATACCACGTCGGCGGGTACCTCAGACGAAAAAGCCGTGGGGATATCGACGACGGCCGACGCCTTAGCGACAAGGATATTTTTTATCAAAGCACCTTCGCAAGGACTGGACCAGAGCGACGGTGCCAGCGCCAACCGAGCAGACCGGACGGCGGCGTGAAGACCGGTTTCCCAACGCATGGATGCGACGGTTACGTTGGGAGGCGCGATAACGTTGACGGCGCCGCGATCAATCGGAATGAGATAGCGAAGTTCCGGTGTGCGAGCGGCCACTGCAAGAACCCAGGCGATGCCTTTGGCGATGTCGCGGCTGCCGTGGTAAACGACGTCGAATTCCGGACTTTCATCCGCGAGATCGCCTTCTGCACAACCGTTGGCCGAGAAGATTTTGACATAGTCAGTCCAATCGGCACACCAGAGTCCAACGTGCTCGATGAACGCTCCGGAGCCAAAATGCCGTCGTGCTAGGGATATTTGCTCATGATTCTGTGCGCATAGAATGACCGCGCCGACGCGTACCAACGACTGAAGCCCGGTCATGAACGTCGAGCTAAAAGCATCCTGCATCGGCCAAGGCCGGCAACCGTTGAGAACCGCTTGATCGTCCCGATCCGGACCGAGGCATCGCAAGCACGGCGCAGTCTCATGATCGAGATGGTTATAGCTACGCAAACAGAAGAAAAAGCTGTCCAGCAGATAAAACCTGGTCTTATATCCTTTCGCCGCGCGCTCCTGCATGAGCCTCATGGTCTCGTGTACACCCAACATTTGCGGATGCACGACAACAAGATGCGGAACTTTGCCAAGCAGCATCAGAGCTTCGGGCAGCAAAGCCTGGCCGGCTGGCGAGTAGATAATGGTGCCGTCGAGCAAACCGCGCTCTAAGATCGCTGCCTGCAGGTGTTGCATGAAGCGACCTGTGCCGGTGTGATTGGCTTCGATGCCCGACAGGATTGCCCATTTCATGGCGATAGGGTGGGATGGGGCGCTCATGATGCTCAGTTCGCGCGCAAGACGTCGGAGAGAGCCTGCTGAATCGGTGTCTTGCGCCGTTCGGGAAGTAGTTCATCGATGCGACTGGTGTCTGCCGGTCCTGTGTTGGGCTCCGTCGCCGGCATGGGCTTGGCGCCGAACCGCATCAGGTCAAGGTGCCCCATGGTCTGGGCGATTGTGGAGACGAGGGTTTTCACCATCGTCAATTCCCCGGAGGCCAGATTGACGATACGGTGACCGACCGGTGTCTGGCGCAGCGCGAGATCGACAATCCACGCCGCTGCATCTCCCATATAAACAAAATCCTTGAGCTGCGTGCCGCTGGTCAGGGCAAGGGGTGTGGCGGCGCGGCACGCCGCAATGACCTGCGGTACCAGTCGCCCGGCGCTTTCCCAGAGTCCCCAGAGATTGAATAAGCGCATGACGACGACTTCCATTGTCCGGTAATCGCACGACGCGGCAATCAAGCTGGCGGCGGCTTTGGTTGCGGCATAGTTACTCTTAGGCATGAGAGCGCTATCTTCCCGTAGCACATCCGATAGATCGCCATATTCGAAGTAACTGCCAAGATGAACGACGCGCGAAACGCCGGATGCGCGCGCCGCCGTAAGAATGATGTGAACGGCATGAACATTTACATCGTAATTACGGACCGGATCGTTCTGCTGAGGCATTACACCATATGCAGCGGCATTGATGACGACATCCGGCTGCAACTGTCGTATTGCGCGCGTTACCTCATCGAGGTTGGTGATGTCGATTGGAATTACATTTTTCTGAGGTATATGGGCAAGCCGCCACTGGTCGCCGCCGGGTCGTATCCATCCGACGGCCGTAACGTCGGGTCTTTGCGCTAGTTCGCGCATCACGTTCGCGCCGACAAATCCGGCGGCCCCCGCCACCAAGACGCGGGTCACGGGATCAGGTCCTTAACCATGGCGACAAAAGCTTCGACCATATAAGTGCGCCGAGGCGCGTCGATACCCGGCCAGACACCGATCCAGAAACTATCGCGCATCACTTTGTCGGTGTGGGTCAGTGGGCCGGCAACGCGGTAGTTCACGGTCTTGAACGCCGGCTGGCGAATTAGGTTGCCCGCGAACAATAACCGCGTGCCGATCTTTTTGCGATCGAGGTACATGAGAACGTCGCGACGTTTGAGGGGCGACGTGTCACGTATGGTGAGGAGAAACCCAAACCAACTTGGATCCGCACCAGGGGTCGCGCATGGCAGATGAAAGTGCTCATCGAGCCCCTCCTTGCGGAAAGCCGCGCTTAGGAACGTGAAGTTGTCACAGCGGGCGGCGACGAAGCGATCGAGTTTATCCAACTGACTGACGCCTACCGCGGCCTGCATATCGGTAGCTTTGAGGTTATATCCTAGGTGGGAATAGATGTACTTGTGATCGTAGCCGTGAGGTAGTTCACCTTGCTGCCAATCGAAGCGGATGCCGCACGTGTTTTCGTCGCCGGGCGCGCACCAGCAGTCCCGTCCCCAATCGCGAAAAGATTCGACATTTCGCATAATGCTTTGGCTATTGGACAGAACGGCACCGCCTTCGCCCGTGGTGATGTGATGAGCGGGATAGAAGCTGAGCGTAGCGATATCGCCAAAAGTACCGACGGGCTTGCCCTGAAAGCGGGCGCCGAAAGCATCGCAGCAATCTTCGACGAGATAGAGATCGTGGTCCTTTGCCAATTGGGAGACGGCCGCGAGATCAAAAGGATTGCCAAGCGCATGTGCGATCATGATGGCCCTTGTTTTGGGACCAACCGCGGCAGCGAGCCGCTCGATGTCGACGTTGTGCGTATCGATATCGATATCGACGAACACCGGCACGCAGCCGTTCTGGATCACCGGAGCGACGGTGGTGGGAAAGCCGGCGGCGACGGTCAATACTTCCGAGCCTGCCTCGATGCGTCGCCGTTGGCGCGGCGACGTGAGCGCAGAAAAGGCGAGCAAATTCGCCGCCGAGCCGGAAACGGTCATGCGCGCGAATTTTGTTCCGAAAGCATGGGCCAGTTTTTTTTCGAAAGTTGCGGTATGGCGACCATTGGTCAGCCACATGTCCAGAGACGCATCGATCAGATGGGCAAGGTCGTCCTCATCGACTACCTTGCCGGAGGCAGGAATGACTGTCCTGCCGGGGATGAAGGGCTGGGTTTGCTGCGCGCGAAAGAAATCACGGCTCCGCGCGATCACATCGCGGCGCAATTCAACATCTTGGGTAGGTCGTTGGGTCGTTCGCCGGACCATTGCTCACCAGACACGCCAGGGCGCGTGGCCGGTATTCCATAGCTGGTCGAGCGTTTGCTTATCGCGGAGCGTATCCATTGGCATCCAAAAGCCGGTGTGCCTTACCACTCCAAGCTGACCGTCGGCGGCGAGCCGTTCCATCGGTTCTCGCTCCCAACTGATGGTGTCGCCGTCGATATAGCGCTCGACGCCGGGTGAAAGCACGAAGAATCCGCCGTTGATCCAGCCACCGTTGTCCGGCTTTTCCCGAAATCCCGCAACTTTATCGTCGCTGAGGTCGAGCATGCCAAAACGTCCGGGCATTTGTACGGCCGTTACCTGGGCGAGTTTGCGCGAACGTTTGAATGCCGCGATACCGGCAGCGATGTCTATGTCGCCGACGCCGTCGCCGTATGTCATGCAGAATGGCTCGTCGCCGAGATGCCGCATAACGCGCTTCAGGCGACCGCCGGTCATGCTGTCGTGGCCAGTATCGACCAATGTAATGCGCCAGGGTTCGGCCTGGTTATGGTGAACTTCCATACTGTTGCGGGCGAGATCGATGGTTACGTCCGACATGTGCAGCATATAGTTGGAGAAGTATTCCTTGATCATATACCCGCGGTAACCCAGGCAGATCACGAAGTCGGTGATGCCATGGGCGGCATAGATTTTGAGGATATGCCAAAGGATCGGCCTGCCGCCAATTTCCACCATGGGCTTCGGGCGCGCGTCTGTCTCTTCGCGCAGCCGTGTGCCTTGTCCACCGGCCAGGATGACCGCTTTCACGATTCCGTCTCCGTCCCATAGCGCCCGGGGCATACCCCCGCAGTCAAACCCTAGCTTGTGAGACCTAACAAGGGCTTAACCAGGATTTTTCCGATGTCGGCGGTTGGCAACGATAGTGGAAGAAAGCTATCGTGTCCTATGATCGATGCATCCGTCGAGAGCACAACTCTATGCCAATTTTTGGAACGGGTAAAAGCCGTACCAGTGCTTGTGGACGTCGGCGCTTCTGGCGCCGTTCATGAAGCCTGGTTGCCGTTCGCCAAACAGTCGGTTTTTGTCGGATTCGACCCAGACAACAGAGATATTGCCCCGGATCTGGGGGCACACTTTCGAGAGCACCATATCGTCGATAAAATTGTTGCCGGACCCGAAAACGCGGGCACGGTAGATTTCCATCTGACCGCCTTTCCCCACTGCTCAAGTATGCTGCGGCCCAATGATGCCGTCTTACAGAGCTATCTGTTCGCCGACCTTTTTAAGGTCGAACGCACCGTGCAGATCGAGACCGTCACCTTGGCGCAGGCGATGGATCAGGTGAGCATCTCCATCATCGACTGGCTGAAGATTGACGCGCAGGGCTGCGATCTATCGGTGCTGAACGGTTTGGATGATGCTCGGCGCCGACAAGTCCTGTGTATCGAAATAGAGCCAGGGTTTTTGCAATTCTACGAGGGTGAACAGACCTTTCCTGATCTACATGCCGTGCTGATCAAGGAGGGGTTCTGGCTCGCCCATTTGAAATGTCAGCAGTTTCCGCGCGTGCGCGCCGATACGGTGGAGCGAGCCTTCGGGATACGAGTCAAAGCCACGGACCCAGCGGCCAAGGTGTTCGGCGTCAGCCCGACCGCAGGGGAGGCGCGCTATTTTCGCACCCTCGAACACCTGCGTACGTCCATGCCGTCGTTGCGTGCCTATGTCCTGGCATGGGTGTTCGCGGTCAGCGCCGGCCAGTGGGGGTTCGCCCTGGATGTTGCTGTCGATGCACGCACACTCTTCGGCGATAACCTGGAGACCGGCTTCATGTATCAAAGCACGGTGACCACCATCGCCAGTCTCGCCGGAGGGGGGACGCAACGCCGAGAGTAACCGCGACCTAAGACCTCATGTAGGCATCGATCATAGCCATGGACGGCCCATCCATGGGCGTGCCGCGCGCCTGATGAATGTACCAATCCGCTGTCCATTCCACGGCTTGGGCAAGGGGTAGCCGTCGGCGCCAGCCAAGTTCGGCCAGAGCCTTGCTGCTGTCGAGCCGAAGGGCGCGCGCTTCATATGGCGCTCCCGTTTCAGGAATTGCTATCCATGCGGCGGTTGGGCTTCCGCTGGCGCCATTCCAATGTTCAGTCAGCCGGTCTGCGAGGTCCTTCACGGATACAGACTCTTCCCCACCGAAATTCCAGGCCGAACGCCACTTGGCCTCGCCTTGTGTCAAACGTTCGGCCAGAAGCAGATACCCGCTCAATGGGTCGAGGACATGTTGCCATGGCCGGGTCGAGGCGGGATTACGGACTTCCAGCGCGACGCCATGGCGGAAGGCACGTATGGCGTCGGGAATGAGCCGGTCCTCGCCCCAGTCGCCGCCGCCGATCACATTGCCAGCGCGGGCCGTCGCGACGGCCGGGAGGTTGTTGCCGAGGCTCTGCCGGAATGCGCCGGTGACCATTTCGGCGCTGGCTTTGCTTACGCCATAAGGCTCAACGCCGCCGAGCCGGTCGTCTTCCCGGAATGGACGATCCTCGCCGTGGTTTTCGTAGACTTTGTCGGATGTAACGATCACGACGCTACGAACAAACGAAACGGATCTGATGGCCTCAAGCACCTTTGCCGTGCCGGTGACGTTAGTCGCATATGTTGTGAGCGGGTCGCGATGAGCGCGACGCACTAAAGCCTGGGCGGCAAGGTGAAAGACGATCTCCGGCCGCATGAGTAACAGGCACTCGCGCAGACGGGAATGGTCGCGAATATCGCCGGTCACCGGGGTCATTCCAGCGCCGACAGCCGCCGCTGCGAAGATGCCATCGCCATGCTCGGGCGGGAGGGCATAACCGGTCACTTCGGCGCCCATCAATTTGAGCCATAGCGCAAGCCACCCGCCCTTGAAACCGGTATGACCGGTGATCAATACCCGGCGCCCGCGCCAGAATTGTGCATTAGGCAAAGTCGCGGGAGCGTCAGGCATGATCGGTCATGGCTAGGATGAGAACGGGCATTGTCTAGGCTTTTTTGGCCGCTAACTTATTTTCGATCATAGCACGGAAACGCGCCGCCGATGCGACGAGACTATGATCCTTCAGGCATCGCAGGTGACCTTGTTTCGCGATCACGCGACGTTCCGTGTCGTGGGCCAGATAGTAGCGGATTTTCGCGATCAGTTCGTCACCGTTGCCAAATGTCTCCAGCTCCTGTCCGGGGGAAAAGAAGCGGCTGAGATCCGGGTGGGCGTTTGTCATGAGAAAGGCACCCGCGCCGGTGGCTTCGATGACCCGCATGTTGGGGGGCTGGACGTCGAAACCGTCCACAGCAATGTTGATTGTGATGCGCGACCGGCCAAGAGCACGCAACATGGTATTGCCCCAAAGGCTGCCGCGATTGAGTGCTCGCATTTCGGCGGGGAACATGGAAACGTCCGGCATAAAGAGTTCAAAGCCAAAAGGCTGTCCGCCGTCGTCACCACGGCTTGCCCGCCAGATGAGTTGAAGAAGCGCAACACGGCTGACGTGCTGGCCAGTGATCGAGCCGGAAAAGATCACATCGCGTTCGTAAACGGGAGTGTCCTCGGCGTGGAAATCGCCGGGGAAGCCGGGATAATGTCGTTGAACATCCCGTGCACCAAAACGCGGCGCCTCCGTGAATGTACGGTCAAAGCTGGATACGATGACGTCGTACTCCGCCAAGTCTGTTCCAGCAGGAATACCGAAGCCGCGCCATCCGACGACAAGAGAAGGACGCGTTGGCAACTTGCGCAGAAAATGACTATCGAACAGGGCGATTTCGTTGAAATAAACTACGTCCGGGCGGAACATCTGGATCTGCATGGCGGCCACAAGCACGCCATCGACAGGCTCGGGCAGAGTTAGTTGCTGTTCGGCGAGCCACTTGCGTTGGGCGGGAGCTGCATTGGTTACGATCGTTTCAGCTTGCCAGCCGGCTCGCGCCATTTCGCGGCTGAGGTTGTGACAGCCCGAGAAGCCGTCGTCGAGCAGTGCTTCGATGTGTTGGGCGTACGGCGCCGATTGCAGTTCAGGCCGGTCAGCGTAAAAGTCGCGGAGATAGGCCGGATAAGACGTGACCACCTGAAGAAAGCGGATGGGTCGGTCCGCAGGTACTGCCATGAGCGGTGAACAATTCGGGGTTTGAGGATAGCGCCCGGATGCGAAGGCGGCATCCAGGCGCGTATTGCCTCGTTTAGTTCAAGTGACAGGTGCTTTCGGCGCTGGTCGAACCGTAGCCGGATTCATCGATATTCAGCTCTTTCACGACGCCGTTGTCGACGATCATGGAAAACCGCTTGCCGCGGCTGCCAAGGCCGAACTTGCTGCCGTCCATTTCCAGTCCGAGAGCCTTCGTATACTCGCCGTTGCCGTCCGCCAGCATCTTGATTTTGTCGCCTACGCCCCTGTCCTTGCCCCAGGCATCCATCACGAACGCATCGTTAACGGCCATGCAGGCAATCGTATCCACGCCTTGGGATTTGATCTTATCGAAATTCTTAAGATAGCTCGGCAGGTGCTGGTTGGAGCAGGTTGGCGTAAATGCGCCCGGCACCGAGAACAGCACGACTTTCTTGCCTTTAAACAGTTCGTCGGTCGTGACTTCCGCCGGGCCGCTTGCCGTCATGGTGCGGAGCTTGCCGGCGGGCATTTTATCGCCTTGCTTGATCGTCATGGGAGATTCCTTTGGTTGGTTGAAAGCTATAGAGTCGCGGCGCGCAGGGCGGAGCTTTGCGAAGCATCCGACAGACACCGATGCACGGCGCCTAAACTAAGGACCTTCGACAGATTTTCCAATTGAAGTTTCTGCGCACTCCGCGGCACCCCAGCGAGCGCTCAAGCTCAGTTCGCGTATCCGCTGCGGAGATTGTAATGATTTCCCCGAAACTCGGTGAAATAGGTATGGACCTCGGGATGGTCGATGGGCTGGCCCGAGGTGTCCTCAAGCAAATTTTGCTGAGACACATACGCGATGTAGTAGCTGGTCTCGTTTTCCGCCAGGAGGTGATAAAACGGCTGGTCCCGGTGCGGCCGCACTTTCTCGGGAATGGCCTGAAGCCACTCCTCGGTGTTGGCGAATTCGGGATCGACATCAAAAATGACGCCGCGAAAGGCGAACACGCGGTGCCTGACCACTTGCCCGATTTTGAATTTTGCTTCGCGCGATTGGTTGTATTCGTTTTCCATGGCCGTTGGGCTCAATTCCCCTGCCCCATGCGGCATAGGATAGAAACCCCCCAGTCAAAGGTCTAGCCCCGGTCCTATCTCATTGTAAAATAAAGAATTAACGGCGTGCCTATTTCATGACTCGATCCAGTAAGGCGGCCAGGGAAACGATGGGGTGTGGGGCAAGACCGAGGCTACGACGCAAGGGTATGCTCTGCCCTAGGGCGTCGGCGGCCGCGCGGATATGTGCGTCATAACGTTCGTGGGTGATACGGAGGCGTCGTTTGCTCACTTCCTGCTGCCATTGTGACAGGGAACGTTCCGCCAAGTCGGCCGCAATATCTTCCATACTGCTTTGGCAGCGTTCGGCAGCGTCTAGAAATTGAGCGGCCTGAGTCTCGAGAACGGACACGATCCCGCGTTGCCGCCGGCGTTCAGCGCGATCGGTATCCAGATGTTGGGCCGGAATGGGCCCGTCGTAACGCAACTCCAGCGCTTGCCGCACATGGACGGGAATATCCTGCATACGGAAACTCCTAACCAACCTCCGCCGATAATAATAGGATATTTCCGATCACGATAGACGCAATTGGCACGACCGTCGTCAGGTTACGACGCGCAAGGTGCCGACAATGAGATGGATGCTTTTGACGGCGGCACGGTCGACCTTGAAGTCCTTGGCCGGATTGTATTGGCGCAGCACGATATGGCCATCGGTACGGCGCACCAGCGTCTTGACCAATGCCTGACCGTCATTGAGTTGAACGACAACATCATCGCCGGGCTTCACCGGCTTGCGTGGATGCACCCAGCCGAGATGCCCATGCTTGAGAGCCGGCTCCATGCTCGTATCCCAAAACTCCACGGCGTAGGCGTCGTTCACACCGTCGAGCACATGGGGCCGCATGGTATATCCCGCGACCTCGCCGTTATCGATGAAGAAAGCGTCTTCCCCACCCTTTGCATGGCCAAGAATCGGTAGGTTTCGGCTTTCAGTGATCATGGGCGGAGTCCGTGACAACGCCGCCGTGGGCGCGCCGGTCATGGCGCGATCGGTGCTTACATCATCCTCACGGAGCTCAGATTCATCGCAGCCAAGGAGCGTGGCAAGAGTCCGACGATCACGTTCGCGCAACTCACGGGGGCTGCCTGTCATCACGTATTGATGGAGATAGGCGTGGTTGCGGCCGAGAGCCAACGACAGGCTTTGCAAATTGTATTCGGGGTTGGCGTCGACCAGCGCAACAAGGCGCTGGCGGGCCGGATCATGCGTTATGCGCGCCATGGGTTTTTCCACAAAGTTATCCACAGGGTGTGCCGTTGGCCCATTGTCCAATAGGATAAATCGGAAATCTAGTCGGAAAATGTTGGTGACAAGATAGGAATATTCCTATCATTCTGAGCCATCGTATCGGCAACAGGGGACCGCGATGACACAAAATCCGATCTTATCTCCGTGCGCGTCAATGCCGCCGATCCATTCGTCATTCCAATCTGCGGTCCCCCACCGCAGCGGCCCCGGCCGGCCCCCCCGCATGTCTCCCCCGGCCGGGGCCACCCTTGCTTGCAGGGGGCGCTGACATGCGCCGCTTCCAGGTTGCCGAATCGGTCTTGCGCGATCTCGTCGCCCGCTTCCCCTATTACGAAATCGCTCGCATGTATAAATGCGATACCCGCACCGTTGGTGCTCTGGCCGCTTGTTATGGTCTCTCGTCGGCGTTCGTCGCCAAGGCCGGAACCGCGGAGGAAATCGAGCGTATCCGCGAGTTGAGTGCCCAGGGCTGGCCCATTAAGCAGATCGCGGACACGCTTGGCCGTTCTCAGGAGTTCGTTTCCCGCCGCGTGAAAGCGGTCGCGGAGTCTGGCGAGGTACAGACACCCTATCGGCGGCCGTCCCGGGCGGGATGGCCTTTGCCCTATACGTCGGCGGAGGAAGCGCTGGGTGAACAGCAATTCGACGACATGGACGAGCAGGTGTTGGCGCGGGAATGCCCGCCCCATCTTCGCCCCTTGAATGGGGCCGCGTTGGCCTCGGCGGCCCAGGCGGCCAACCGGAGTTACTCACGTTCGAGCGCCGATCTCTGCGCCGACGAATAGTCGGAACTTTTTCGCATCGTTTTGATCTCACCGCATGGCTCGTGGCTGGATACGCGCGTCTTGTCCGGACATGCGCCAGCAACGGAGCAGAACCATGACCAAGAGCAGACGGACAAAGCGGATTCACAAGGGCGGACGACCGCGCAAGATGCTGCCGGACATCGACACGGGCACGCCCGAGCTGATGGCGAAGCGCTTTGCCATGGCATCGGACCCGACACTTTCGACCTGTCCGCTGGACCTGGCCTTAAGCAAAGGCATCATCGATCGCGACCAACATACGGCCGCCGGCTATTACGCGGCGTGCCGCGCCCTTGTATTCGGATCGCCTCATCCGAAGGCGCTCGATCTTCTCCGTACATCCGGTGCCGACAGGATTCCCAATGCCTCGGAAGCGGAGGCTAAATATCGCAATGCCTGCGCGGATTTGCGCATGCGCGGGCCAGGTGTCCTGGAGGGCATTGAGGACTTTGTTGTCCACGAGCGCTTTCCCATCTGGCTGTTGCGCGGCACACCGAGTCGCGCGCGGGATCGTGTGATGGAGGGATTCGCCGTGCTGATGGGATGGTATCGCGGCCACAGTCGGCGCCGCGCGGCGTGATGACGATTGCCGACACTCTTCATTGACGAGAGTCCGCGACTGCCCGTATCTCTTAAATGCAATCCTGAAATTGGTGTGAGCAACGGTCGGCGGCGATGAGAAGCGCCACGGCACAGCTATGCCGCAGTCCGATAGCGCCGCCGCGCGGCGCGGACCGCATAAACAACATCGACTGACCTTTGCGAGAATCCGCAGAACTCAAGCCGGAGATCATCATGGCCGAGAACAATGACGCGCTGCGCATGGACAGCGCGGCGGATCATATTTTGTCGATTTTGGGCGACGACTCATCTGACGGTGCGCCTAATGCGGAACTGGAAGGTGCCAATTATAATGGCGCCGGACAGGAGTCTCCCGAGCCACGTGGCAACGGAGACGACACGGCGGTGGAGGACGAAGCGGATACGCCCATCGATCCTCCACCAAGCTGGAAGGCGGATGCGAAGAGACGTTTCCGCGACCTCCCACGGGATCTGCAAAAAGTCATTGCCGATCGCGAGAGGGAACGGGAAACGCATTTTTCGAGGACGCAGCAGGAGACCGTGGAAGCCCGCAGAGCCAGTCTGGCCGAGAGGGCCGCGGTCCAGAACGAGCGCCAAGCCTATGCGCACGGGCTGACGCAGTTGATAGATCAGATCCAGACCATAGATCCGGTCCTTGCCGAAGGGCATCGCACCGACTGGACGAGCCTTGCCCGGCATAACCCAGCTCTCGCGCAGGCCAAGTGGAGTCAGTACCAGCAGCGTATGCAGCAACTGAATGCCGTGGCGACACAACGCCAGGCCATTCAGGGGCGCATCATGCAGGAACAGGCTCAACAGGCCCACGCGAAGCTGCACGCCGAACTGGATTTCTGGAAAGACGACAGGAAACGCGAGGCGTTCGTGTCGCAGTTACAGAAATACCTGAGTGGTAATGGTTTCACGCCGAATGAGATCGAGAATGTGGCGGATGCGCGGGCGGTTCTGGTTGCCCGTAAAGCCATGCTCTACGACCAACTCATGGCCCAGCAGGCGAGAATCGCCGCAGCCAGGCGGCCGCCGACGCCGGGCAGGGTTTTCAGGTCCCAGGCATCTGTCGATCACAGCGAAGGTTCGACGCGGGCTCAAAAGCTCAAAGCGCGTGCCGCCAGGACGGGCCGGATCGATGACGCCGCCGCCGCGGTTCTGGCTTCCCTCTAATCAGCTGACATAAGGAATCTGTCATGGCCATTGTCGCCAACACATATCTCTCGTTCTCCGCGATCGGAAATCGCGAAGACCTCGTTGATACTATCTACAATATCTCGCCCACCGATACGCCATTCCAAGCCAACATCGGCAAGAACAAGGCCGAGGCCACGTACCACGAGTGGCAGACCGACGTCCTGGCGAGCGCCGCCGCAAATGCCCAGCTTCAGGGTGACGATACGACCAGCAGCTATACCTTTACCGCCGTCGCTGCCACCAAGCGCCTGGGCAATCAGACCCAGATCAGCCGTAAGGATGCGGTGGTTTCCGGTACGCAGGATGCGGTGAATAAGGGTGGCCGCAAGAAGGAGATCGTCTACCAGCTCCTGAAGAAGAACAAGGAACTGGCCCGGGATATGGAATTCGTCCTGACCCAGAATCAGGCCCGCAATACCAACGCCAGTTCCACCGTGGCGCCGTTGTTGGCGGGGCTGGAGAACTGGTATGGCGTGACCACGTCGGCGGTGTCGACCAACGTCAGCCGCGGTGCCAGCGGCGCCAATTCCACCACCAATCAGACGGTGGCGGCGACCGACGGAACGCAACGGCCCCTGACCGAGTCCTTGCTGAAAGGCGTGATTCAGGGTGCGTGGACCAATGGCGGTGATATTGACCTCATCATGTCGGGGCCGTTCAACAAGACAGTGATCTCGACCTTCACCGGCAATAACACGCGCACGCAGGATACCAGCGACAAGAAGCTGATCTCCGCCATCGATGTCTACGTGTCGGACTTCGGCACGCACAAGGTGGTCGCCAATCGGTTCCAGCGTGAGCGCACGTTGCATGTGCTGATGACCGATATGTTTGCCATATCCTATTTGCGCCCCAAGCAGACAATCGACCTGTCCAAACTGGGTGACAACGAGAAGGCCATGATCCTGGCCGAGTACACTCTTGAGAGCCGCAACGACAGCGGCTCCGGCGTCGTGGCCGATCTGACCACGTCGTAAGGCACCATCTCGGCAAACATGGGGGCGCTCGGCAGCGGGCGCCCCATTTTTTTGGAGTAAAGCATGGACATTAGGCAGCGGCCCGACGGTTCGGTAACGTGGTATTCGGATCAGGAAGGGCTTGATCTAGGTCGCGCGGGAGGTCCGAAAACGCCAACCGCCGCGACACAGGCGAAATATCGCCTCGCGACCGTGGCGGTCGTCCCGCTAGGCATCGCCGCCGGTAACGGTGGCGTGGTTTCCTGGCAGCCCGACAACAATGGCATCGACTACATCATAAGCGCCGTCGATCTGGATATTACGTCAGCCCAATCAGGACAGACCGTCAACATCGGAACGGCCGCGAACGGGTCCACCTCGTCAGCCAATCTACTCGACACCCTTTCCATCGCCGCGACGGGCACGTTCGATAATACGACCGACAAGGGCACCAACGGCAAATCGCGGCAGCACCTGACCGCCGGTCAGTTCATCACGGCCACGGCATCGGGCACACCTGCGAGCCTTGCCGGCAACCTCTACATCACATACTGGCCGGTGTAACCATGGGCGAACCAATCAAGTTCGACGCTTATAAGATCCTAAATACGGGAACGACCTTGGCCGTCACCACGACGTCGGCACGCACGACGCTCCCCACGACCGGTAACGGCGTGAACAGCAATCCGAGCTTTGTGCGTCTTCTGCCCGAGGCAGCGTGTTACGTCAAATTCGGCGACGGCACGGTCACGGCGACGTTGAACGACATTCTGGTACAGCCGAATATGGCCGAGATCTTCAGCGTGCGCGGCTGCACGAATATTGCCGCGATCACCCGAACCGGCACCGCCAATCTTAACGTCACGCCGGTCGAGTTCTGAGCCGTGAGTACCCGCGAGCTTGTGGACCTCGGCGCCGGAGGAATCGCCGAAATCGCACATTTTGATAGTGACGGCGACCTGGAAGCGTTGCAATGGACGGCGGATGTGGAGCCGGTGATCGAAGCGAACAAGGCCGCGCAGTGCGACGGCAACCGGGGCTTCGGCGAAAGCCGCGAGTGGCGGAAGGTCGCGTCCATTCCGCTCGCGGTTTTGATGGAATACGCGGCGCAACATGGCATTCCGCTGCAGCATGCCCTTGGCGGTCGCGCGCAAACCGAGATCATTGAACGGATGTTGGGTGACGCGGACTACCGTTATTTAAGGACTGATATCTGATGGGCCTTGGTTCCTACAATGATCTTCAAACCGCCATCGCCAATTGGATGGACCGGAGCGATCTGGCGAGCGTTATTCCCGATTTCATCACGCTGTTCGAAACCACGGCGAATGCCGAACTTCCGCTGCGAACCCGTTTCAACTTGACGACCGCGACGCTCTCAACCGTTGCCAACACAAATACGTTGAACCTGCCGGCGGATTTTCTGGAGGCTAAGTCCCTTATTAATCAGACAAGTCCTGTCGCGGTTGTCATGCCCTATACGGCGACAGCCCTCTATACGCAGGTGAACTTTCCGGCGCAGGTGGGTCCGCCTGCCGGGTTCACTTATGTTGGGAGTGCGCTGGAATTGGCGCCGGTGCCCGACGCCGTCTATTCGCTCAAGCTTTACTACTATCAGAAGGTCACAGCGTTGTCGGCGACGAACCCGACCAACTGGCTGCTCGCGAATTTTCCGAACCTCTATCTTTTCGGGTCGCTGGTGGGGGCGGAGGCGTACCTGGGCACCGATCCGCGCCTCAAGCTGTGGGGCGATCTCTACAACGATCTTTTGCAGAAGCTCGCGGATTCCAATGAGCGCGGCCAATACGGCGGCTCGCCCCTCAGCGTGAAGGTGGACTCCGTTGCCTAGTATTTTCGCGCCGCGTCCGGCGCCGGATGCGCCGGGGTGGGCGGTGCGCCTAACCCAGGACATCGTGCAATGGGTGGAGCATCTGAGGCGCGGGCCACAGACGTTGAGCATCTATAGCAAAACCAATCTGCCCGATGCGACGAAGGTCCGCGGCGGCCAGATTCAAGTGAGCGACGACGCGGGCGGTGAGACGCCGGCCTTCAGCGACGGGACGAATTGGCGCAGATACGCGGATAGGAATGTGATCAGCTAATGGCGGACTCATAATGGCAGATTCGGCAACAGCCAACAAACGACTGCGTAAACAGTCGTTGGGCTCCAACACCAATACGTGGGGCGATACAAAGCTCAATGAGGTGTTGGACGTTATCGACCAATGCATGGACGGCTATGAGTCCATCGCACTGACCGGCAACCTGACGCTGGCGACGACGAACTATTCGATCACGGACCAGGCCAAATACCGGGTGATCAATTTTACCGGGACCGCCGGTGCGGTATCTGTGACGTTCCCAAGTGTGCAGGGATGGTATCTGATCCTGAATAACACGAATGGGGCCGTGACCGTTTTGTGTTCCGGCGGAACGGGCGTTGCGATCCCAGCGGGGTATATCGCCCTGGTCTATGGCGACGGGACGGACTTGCATAACGGCGCGCCTAACCTCGTCAACGGGTCGCTGACGATCACTGGTGCGCTCACGATGAGCGGCCAGATCCATGGTGTGGCGGCGGGAACAGCTGGCACGGACGCGGTCAATGTGGCGCAGATGGGAACGGCGATTGCGACTGCAGGATTGCCGGCGACGGCGGGGGCGCTTCTGAACTCCGTCACTGACACAACAGCGGGATATCTGAGTCTGAAGGTGCAGCCTACTGTAAGTGGTGGGATCGCAGCTTCTACAAATAATCCTGGCGCGAATGAATCCCTCAATTTGGTGCTGAACGTCAACGGCATGGGTACAGCAACGGACGTCGACCCTACTTCAGATTTCGTGCCGATTTATGACGTCAGTGCGGGCGCTATGAAGAAGGCGCTGACAAGTGCGACCGTCGATGCGGGGCAGACAGCGCTTTACAATTCGATCTTTGCACTTTGAGGATTTGCGATGGCAATATATTCAATCGTCCCGTTCTCAGGATCGACCGACTTTCGCGGTATTAAGATCACGACTACGGCGAGTCCTGGCGACACCGTTCACACAGCTCAAGCAAGCGCGTCGCTTCCTGACCATGTCACGCTGCAACTAACCAACACTGACACGGTGGACCGTCCGTACACTGTGCAATTCGGCGGCACAACCAGCCCGGATGACAAGCTGACCGGCTACGTACCTGCTGGGCTCACCGTGACTGTGTGTGACAAAAAGCCGATCCGTAACAACCTCGTGGTCAAGGTCGCATCGATCAGTGCCACCGTGCTCGGAAATGCCTTGACTGGCGCCGCGAACGTTCTGGTTGCACATGGGTACGTGCAACGGCAGACAGCATAGGTAGAGCAATGAACATTCTTCCTGGCGATCTCATCTCGGCAATTCGCGCGGCTCTGAGTGGCAGCTTATTCAACGGTGTGCAATCTGGAGTATCCGTTGGGGCTGGCACTGCCACGATAACGGCCGTGAATCCTGCCAAGTCATTCATTCTCAGCCAGTCCAAGGGCAGCGCGGGAACGGTCGCGGCTACGGGCACGTTGTCTGCCTTCAATCAGGATTTGAACACGGCGAACGTGGTTGGCGGCGGAACGTCAATTAATAACGTGAGTGCAGTTACGCCATCAATTAGCGGGGGAACCACTAATCTAACCGTTAAACAGTATAGTGCAGTCCTCACCAATTCTACTACGGTCACTTTCGATGGGCCATGCGAGTGGCAGGTCATTTCATTCCAATAGATTTAGAAGGGAGGCACAATGCGATATTTCATGGTATGCGCCATCGATGGTTCTATTCGATGCGCTTTGGGTACTCATTCGGATTCGGTGCGGCCCAATGTCGAAGCCTCGGACGATCAGGTGATTGAGGTGGTAGCCACAGATTTCGCGTCAGTCGGCGGCTTTGCCCCTGATCAGCTCGCGCTCAAGATGTGGAATGGGACCGCCATTGCTGACAAATTGCTACCGGCGTCTCGGCCGTTTGTTTCTGGGGCGGGCATGTCGCAAGAATCTTCTTAATCTTTCCGAGATGATCGTCTCCGGAACCATCACAAGCACGTCCATATGTGCATTGTTCAGATTGAGAAATGTTCCGGCGGACTACCCGTGTCGTAAATTGCAACCATTTTCCGGTAGGCGGTTTCAATGTTTGTCGCAAATAGGGCAGTGTCGAACAGCGTGCAGGATTTTCTGTGTTGACGCAGATGCTGCTTGAGACGAGCAAGCTTGTGCGGGTGAGTTGCGAGGTCAAGGGCCAATGATTCGTATTCAGCCTCGCTCCGCGTTACAAGCTCCGGCAAGCCAGCGGCGGTAAGCAAGCTGGCTGCCACTCGGCCTGGGAAGGCATCGCCAAGCATTGTAATAATCGGCAGGCCCATCCAGAGTGCGTCGCTGGCCGTGGTGTGGGCGTTGCATGTTAGTGTGTCTAGGAAGAGGTCAGCTGCTTGGTGTCGCGCCAGATGTTCTGACACTTCGACCCGTGGCGCGAAGACCAGTCGATCCGGTGAAATCCCACGCCGTTCCGCTTCCTTCTGCAGGTTGAGTCTCACCTCTTCCTTTTGCCAGTTGAATGCTACCTCTACGGCCCGATCTAAAAGCCAAAGCACGCTTCCGTTCACGTTCTTGAGAAGGCGCATCCAGATGTCGAATTCACGGGGCGTAAGTTTGAAAGCGCTATTGAACCCACAGAATACGAAAGCGTTCTCCGGCAAGCCCAGACCGCGCCGGGAAACAGCACCTTCAGGATGCGGCCGTTTGGAATCGTTCACTTGGTAGCACGGCAGTGAAACGATTTTCTCTGTATAATATTGCCGGTGTTCGGCCGGAATCACGATTTCGTCGGCGATCATATAATCGATCGCTTCCATCCCCAAGGTGCCGGGAAAGCCCAGATAGTTGACTTGGATCGGCGCCATGCGACAGGTAAAAAGTCTTGGGCGGGCCTTGCTCGTATGACCGGCAAGATCAACGGCGATATCGATATTCTGTTCCCGCACCATGCTCACCGCGTCCGCAATTGAGAGTGCTCCTATATCGATAAATTTATCGAAAGCCCGTTCAAGCCGTTGGGTCATAGTATCGCTAGCCCCGCTCCCGAACTTGAACCCAAATATCTCGAAATCTACACGATCATGGGCTTCGATCAGTCCGGCGATCAGGTGGCTGGTGGGATGAGTGCGGAAGTCGGGAGAAAAATAACCGATGCGGATTTTCTGACTTCGCTGTCGAGGAGGCAATGGGATAGTAACTTCGTTACCAAATCTCATATTCGAGTAGAGTTCTGAAGCCGCGCGCTGTTGGGCCGGCGAACTCGGCAGGGTCAGTAAGTAGAATGGAGCTGCTGCGAGATGGCCGGCGTTAACTCTCGCCAGAAGCTTCTCTACGTCGGTCGCCAAGCTATCCCATCTGCATAAATACATTGCCAAGAATGTCCCTCGGCCGGCGGCGAGTTCGATCGTATCATCGAAGGAAACAGCTTTGCCGTATGCGTCGATGGCGTCCGCATCGCGCCCGAGCCAATCCAATGCCACAGCCCTGATGTGCCACGCAGTTCCGGAATCCGGGCACAATGCGATGGCCCGGTTAGCAAGCTGCAAAGCGCCAACGAAACGGCCGCTGTCTCTCAGAGCGGCGGCTGCGTTCAGATAAGCCTCGACGTATGTCGGGTCGAGCGTAAACGCGCGCCGAAAATCTGCGAGCGCATCCTCGATCCGCTCCAATGCGATGAGCGTGACTCCGCGACTATTTACTGTGACAGCGGAATTTGGATCTAGCTCAAGAGCGTGGTCATAGCTTGCCAGTGCTTCTTCGAGGCGCCCTTGCTCGGCAAGTTGATTTGCGGCGGTTAGTAGACCGCCGACACTTCGCGTCATCATGGCGCGCTTGTTCCATTAATACGTGGAAAATTTCTATGTTTCGCTTTCGAAGAAACCCGAACGTTAACCTTTCCATTGATCAGGCTGTCTAAATACTATGCCCTACCAAAAACTCATCTTCAAACCGGGCATCTACAAAGACGACAGCCCGCTGGAGGCCGATGGCTATTGGATCGATGCTGATAAAATCAGGTTTGTGCGCAGTCTTCCAGAGACAATTTACGGGTGGGAAAAAGCTTCCAATTCAATACTAAATGGCATTTGCCGGGGCGCTCTGACGTGGGCAAATAATGCCCGCAGCCCCTTTGCCGCGTTCGGAACCCACCTTCAACTCTATGCGATGGACGTGGATGGAAATGTCACGGACATTACGCCTAGGGCGAGTTATGGCCAGGTTAGCAATCCCTTTACAACAACGAATGGGACCGCAACGACGGTCACGATCACCGGGCACGGTCTTGCGATCGGCCAGATTTTTACGGTGTTGAGCCAGTCTGCCACGGTAGGCGGCATCACATTGTCGGGCTCCTATCCTGTCGTGTCGCTGACAGACCCCAACAATTTCGTCATCACGACCGCGGCGGCGACGGCGGCCGGCCCAGGCGGAGGAACGGTCAATTATGCATTTGGTTTAGCGCCGGGACAAACGGATGGTCTTGCCGGGTTGGGTTATGGGACGGGTGCTTATGGTTCCGGCGGCTACGGAGCTTCGTCCGCCGGATACACGCTTTACCCGCGCACCTGGTCATTGACGCAGTGGGGCCAGAACCTGATCGCCAATCCGCGCGGCGGCGGCATCTATGAATGGGCGCCAAACGTCGCGGCGTCGGAGCTGATCGGCGATACCACCTTTGCCGCGGGTTGGACGCTGAACAGCGGTTGGGCCCAGGCCGGTGGTGTAGCGACAGCCACGACGGCATCGTCGACGCTTTCGACGAGCCTCACTTGCCAGGTGGGGGCATGGCATCTGCTCCAGTTCGATATGGCGCGGTCGGCGGGAACGTTGCAGCCGCAGCTTGGCGCCACGAACATCGGATCGACACTGAACACCGCTGGCCATGTCGCCATCGCATTTTTTGCTGGATCATCGACACAGACACTCAACCTGACGGGAGCAAGCTTCTCGGGTACCGTGACAAGCCCATCGGTGAAAGTGCTAACTGTCGCGAACCAGATCACAAATGCACCGACGGTCGCGACCTGCATATTCACGACGTCGGAACGCATCGTCGTGGCGTGCGGCGTCAATAAGGACGTATCCGGCAAGTTCGATGGTGCGTTCGACGCGCTGCGCATCGCCTGGACCGACCAGATGAACAACCAGACCTGGACGCCAGCGACGGCCAACCTGGCGGGATCCTACACCCTAGCGAATGGATCGCGCATCGTGAGGGGGATGGCGGGTAACCGGGAGAATGTGATCCTGACCGACACAGCGCTTTATGCGATGCGTTACGTGCCTGATCCGAACGTGGTCTATAGCTTTACCGAAGTTGGCTCAGGATGTGGCTTGATCGGGCCGAACGCGATCACCCAAGTTGCGGGCCGATTCTTCTGGATGAGTCCGGCTGGCGAATTCTATGTCTATGACGGGTCGTTTCCCCAGCCGCTCCAAAGCACGGTCCGCAGGAACCTCACCGATCATCTGGCGTGGGTGCAGCAGGACAAAATTTATGCATTCCCTGTCGCCGCGCGAAACGAGGTATGGTGGCTCTATCCGGACATCCGGGACGGCAATGAGTGCTCGCGGTATGTGATCTATAACTTTCTCGAGGATCATTGGAGCACTGGAACCTTTGCCCGCACGGCATGGGTCGATGCCGGGATTTTCCAATATCCGCTCGCGGCCGATACGTCGGGTGCGATCTGGTTCCACGAGAAGGGGTTCACCCAGGACGGGGGTGCACGAAGCTGGTCGATCGCCAGCGCCTATTTCGATCTGGGTGACGGCGATACGCATATGCGGCTCATGGGGATTCAGCCCGACGCCGACGATTTGCAGGGCGGTTATAAAATTCAGGTGGATACCAATATCCGCAACGGCGGCGGAATCAGCGCACGTACGTTCGGGCCGTATAGTGTCAACAGCGCTACAGGCAAGGTCAGCGCCAGAGCCAACGGCGAGGAAGCGAAGCTGACCTTTACCGGGACCGGCGCGCCGACGTTCTGGCGGCTTGGTGCTGTCCGTCTTGATCTGCAAGACACCATGAGGCGCCGGTGACGATATTCGATGCTTGGGCAACGTGTCGCCGATATCTCCTCCCAGCGATCGAGCAAACCAACGGAACACACACGGAGGACGACGTGCTCGTGGCGCTGCTGCAGGGCAGGCTGCGTCTGTGGGCCGGTGAGAAATCAGCCATTGTCACGGAGATCGTCACCTTTCCTCGTTTGAAGGCCGTCAACTGCTTTCTTGTCGGAGGTGATTTGTCCGAGTTGTTCATGATCGAAAAGAAGATCGTGGAATATGCAAAGGCAGAAGGTTGCAGCCGTATAACGGGCGGCGGACGCTTCGGCTGGACCCGTGTCTTGAAGGATTACAAGGTGGTTGGATCGTTCATGTATAAGGATGTGGAACTATGAGTGCGGGTGGCCAAGACCAGAGCCAGAATTCCTATAACAGCGGTAACTTTTCCGGCACGTCGACCACGACACCGAACGCACCCGCTGGTTATGCCGACGCATGGAACAGCATTCTTGGCATGAACGGTGCGACGCCGGGACAGGCGGCGGCGACGAATTACTATATGGACCAACTCAATAAGAATGCGCCGAGCGGCCTCCTTAAGGATGTTAACCAGACGCTTTGGGGAACGGCCCAGTGGCACCCGGGCCAGATCACGCAACAGCCCGCTGTTTCCGCTCCGACCATCTCTGCGCCAAGCGCGCAAACAGCATTGGCGTCAAACTATATGGGCAATTATCTGAGTCCTTATACCCAGAATGTCGTTAATTCGACCATGGCGAATTACGATCAGAACGCCGCAAATCAACTGAATGCCCTTCGCGCTTCGCGCGATGCGGGTTCGGCGTTCGGAGATAGAGCCAACATTTCCGACGGACAGTTTCTGAACCAGAGCGATTTGAACAGGGCGCAAACGGTGGCCTCTCTGGAAAACCAGGGATTTACGACAGCGCTCGGTGCCGGACAGAGTGATGCGGCGAACGCGACCAACACGAACGTCGCGAACGCAGGATTCGCCCTCAACGCCAGTCAATTGAACGCGCAGAATGCCTTGGCGGCGCAGGAGTTCAACAACACACAGAACTATCAGACTCAGGCACAGAACGTCGCGAATATTCTGAATTCCGCAGAAAACATCACGATGCCGTCGATAAACCAGATCGGCAACAATCTCGTCACCGGCAATTCCATGAACAACAACGCGGCAAACAATCTCGCGAATCTTGGCAGCGCAGGCTTTCAGCAGCGTATCGCAGGCCTTGCTGCAGGGAATCCCCTGTTTGGTTCAACCATGAACACAAGTGGGCAAAGCCAGGGATACAGTTCCGGAAGCAGCTCAGGCAGCAGCAAGGGATTTAGCCTATGAGCGATTTTCAAAGCCTTCTTCATTGGGCGCAATCGATGCAACAGCCGCAACCGTTCATGCAGATGCAGCCGCTCAGCTCGCCGTCTCTTCTGGGCACAGCGCGGGATATTCAGACCTATTTAAAACAGCAACAGTCTCAGCAGAACCAGCCGTATCAGCAACTTCCACCTCTCGCAGGCGCCTCTCAGGCGACGCCCATCAATACATCTCCGAATATACAGCCTGCTTCGCCGGCAAGTTCACCGTCAATCGATCCGCAGCAGAGCATTGCCCTGGCCCAGGCGGCGATGCCTCATCTTCAAAGTCAAAATGGCTCGTCAGGGAAGGGAGGTGGTCATGGAGGAAGTATTACTGGGGCGATGAACAACATCGCACTATTGTTGGGATAGCAAAGTCCCGAGGTCTCCAAACGTCACACGGGCGCGCGTTGTCGCGGTGTCCCCGAAGGTGTGGGCCCGCGGCGTCAATCCTGCTCGAATCTCCGTCTCACCCCGCCCAGTAGTCGGCTTTCCGTATCGGATAGCCAATCGGGGACGTGGTCACATGCATAGTCGGGTCTGAAATGCCAAGTATCGAGCAGCCTCATCCTGTGCCGGGCGATAATTTGGACTCGGGCCGGGGAAAGCCATATCCCGAGCCTTGGCATTTGAAAAAGGAAATCAACATTTCGTTGATCATTGGACTGCTTTTACAAGCGGCCGTCGCTGTGTGGTGGGTATCAGATTTCAATGCCTGGCGTCGCCAAACGGACGATCACCTGGAACGCGTTGACAAGATTTTAGATGACACGACACATCGAGCCGATGCGATAGATCGGGAATTGGCGGATCGGCTCGGCCGAATCGAGACTATGCTTGCCAATATTGAGAACCGCCTGGATGAGCGGAGGAGCCGATGAAACTTACGTCGGCCGGCATTGACCTGATCAAGTCGCGGGAGTCATGCCGCCTGAAGGCGTATCAATGCCCGGCTGGAATCTGGACAATCGGATACGGCCACACCGGGCCGGAGGTTCACGACAATCTGGAGATTACACAGGGCGAAGCGGACATTCTGCTGCAGTCGGATCTCATAATTTTCGATGCCGGCGTATCCAGAATTTGTCCGTCAGGGACAGACTGTCAGCATTCTGCGATGGTCTCGCTTGCCTACAACATTGGTATCGGCAACTTTTCAAGATCTTCGGTTGCCCGGCTGCACAACGCGGAAAAGTACGCGGAAGCGGCTCAGGCGTTTGCGTTGTGGAACAAGGCCGCGGGGGTCGTGCTCGCCGGGCTTGTTTCCAGACGAGCTGCGGAGGCGGCGCTATACCTTCAAGATGCGCCTGCCGAGAATGTGCCGAACGGGGAGGGGGAGAAGCCTCTTGTCGCAAGCCGCACGATCAATGGTCAAGCGATCGCCGGTGCCGGTGCGGCCGCGACCGCCGGCCTGTCGTCGTTCAAGGATTCAGCTGTTACACGGCCCGGTTGGCAGGGCACCGTGAATGATCTGATGCCCTATTTTGACCAGCTCAAATGGGTGGTGCTTGCCGTGGTAATTTTTGGAATTGGCATGACACTTTATGCGCGCTGGCATGACCGCCATGAGGGGCGGGTTTGATGCCGTTAGCGTTCTTGTTCACAGGTGGAATTCCCTGGCGCCTGATTGGAATCGTAGTCGGAGCTATTTCAATAGCCGCCTGCAGTCTCGGGTTCGCGCATATCAGCCGCCTGGAATCGCAACTTGATACGGTGTCGCGGATTGCAAACGACAATGCTGTCATGGCCGAGGACGCGCGCCTAGCGATGGATCGGGCCAACACGATTGCGGCTCAGGTGGCTCAGAACGCGAACGTGACGCATAGAAAGTTCTCAGAGAGAAGAAGGAAAGCTGTCGATGCGCCTCCGACCGACGACGGTCCTCTCGCTCCTGTGCTGCGCCGGGTTCTTGACGGGCTGTCAGGGGAAAATGGTGACGAAGTTGGAAGCAATGCCAATGCCTCCGCCACCGGGAAATCTGATCACGTGTCAAGATGGCCCTCATCGCCCTAGCCAAAAGGCCACTCAACGGGATGCAGCGCTTATCATTTTGGATTTCGAGGAGGCGCTGACTGACTGTAAGCAAAACCTCGCCGCTTTGGTGCGCATCATGAATGAAGCGAACAAGAGGTTGCCTGCATCGCCTTTGCCGTAGAGCGGGCTGGAACTGCTACAATCTAACGCCCCCACCATATTTTGGTGGGGGCGTTAAACGCATTTTTGTCGTTAATCGCAGCGCATTATGTGGCGTCTACATTTTGGAAGTTGCGGACTCCGCCGTTTTCTTCTGTTCCTGCTTCTTATGAGAGGTCTTGTGTAGCGAGGTCACTTTCGGCGCGTGCGATGCTGTTGTCGAAGTGATTTTCGTGTCAGACTTTGTATCCGCAGTCACCGTTGCTACTGTCTTTGTCCCGGTTTTCGCGGGAGCTGTATCGGTTCCGACTGTCGCTGTTGCGGCGGTTTGGGCAAAGGCAGGCACGGCTAGTCCTAGGGCTAGCACCGACGCCATCGCAAGCTTGAAGATACGCATGTTTATCTCCTCATGTATGACGGACCCGTTTCGTCCGGTTCGCACTTCTGGCCTCGATGGCGGTCCAGGCGATTGGGCCTGAATGCTGTTGGATCCAGGAGAACCGTGCGTGATCCGATGGGAGTGAATATTGCGTTCGATTGCGGCAGTTGAATGTTGAGATCACGTCAATTATGAAGCAATGTGAAGCTTACAAACATGTAAGGGGTATGGATTGGTACCGTCGCGCATCGCCACGAAATTCTGGCACCTGGTGATTCTCGCCGCATTCGTCGCCATCTTGCGTTGGCCATATTTTAACAGTCCCGCAATTCATATTGACGAACAATTCTACCTTGCTCTTGCTGACAAATGGATTAACGGCGGCTTAGTTCCCTATGTTGATGTTTGGGATCGCAAGCCGATCGGCATTTTCGCGATTTACGCGGTCGCCATTGTGGCGTTCAAGAATGCGATCCTGGGTTATCAAATTATAGCCGCTTTTTTTGTGGTCGCGACCGGCGCGATTATTATGCGCATCGGACGTCGGCTCGATGATAGGCGCATCCCATTCTTCGCGGCCGCGATTTATGCAGTAGCTGTGATGCTCATGGATGGTCCGGGTGGTCAGACTCCCATCTTCTACAACCTCCCTGTGACGATAGCGGTTGCGATCATATTACGGCCCATTTCCGACGAAGAGCCCCTGAGTCAGTGCAGAGTAACCCTCCGTGCGTTTGCGGCCTGTCTATTGTTTGGGCTGGCAATGCAGATCCAATACACATGCGTCGTGGAAGCAGTCGCTCTGTCGCTCTATCTGCTCGTCACGATTTGGCATCGCGGCGTGTTGAAGGTGCAGGGCCTCGCAGTGCTCGCTGGTGGAATGGCGTTCTGTGGGCTCTTGCCCACGCTGCTCGTCGGGGCTACCTATGCTGCAATTGGGCATTGGCACGAATTCTTCGCGGCCAACTTTGAATCAATTTTTACCAAAGTGCTTTGGCGCTTAAATGCGCAGGAGTATGCGCGGCGATTTCTAGAATCGAGCTCATTTGGAGTCGCGTTTCTGCCATTCGCCGCTTATGGCGTATGGCTTATTTTCTTTGATAGGCGGTCACAGGAACGAGCCGTCGCCTTGAGAATGATTGCGCTTTGGATTCTTGCCGCGTTTGCTGGAGCGATAATGTTGGGCATTCCGGAGCGGCACTATTTTCTACCGACGCTTGCTCCGCTGGCGTTGCTCACGAGTTTTGGATTTTTGCGCTTCACTGAACGGATGAATGTAGCGGGCCGATGCGCAGCGGTGCTGCGGCACGGTCTCCATGGATATGGAGGACTGGCGGCCCTTCTAGTCCTACCCGTGACGGCGTCGTATCTAATCGCAGATATAAACGCGTTACAACGCGGAGAGCCGGCGGATATCTACGCGATCGGGGCATATATGAAAGCCCACAAAACACAGGGCTGTCCATTCGTCTTTAACCGCTTACCGATTTTATATTACTTGGGTGATGCATGCGCGCCATCCACTTACATGTTTCCCAATCATCTCTCGGAGATTGGAGAAGTGCGCACTCCGGGTGGGGAGCGGCTAAAGG